>CABUKW010000048.1 GCA_902492275.1 uncultured Peptococcaceae bacterium | reverse complement strand
GGCGTCTACCATAAACTGATCCATACACACCTTGCCGATAATGGGCAGTTTTTTTCCCTGGCAAAGCACATACCCATAATTGCTCAACAGCCGGTTATAGCCATCGGCATAGCCCACCGGCACCGTTGCCACCAGCGTATCCTGTTTCAGCTCAAAGGTGCCGTTATAGCCAATCAACCGTCCTGCCGGCAGCATCTGCACCCGGCCTACCCGCGCTTTCCACACCAAAGCCGGCTTCAGGTCTGCTGTGTTGTGCATTTCTGCAGAAGGCTGAAAACCATACAGCATAATGCCGGGCCGCACCATATCCAAATGGCCTTCCGGCAAATCAATGATGCCGGCGCTGGCCGCCATATGCCGGATTGGAATGCGCACACCGGTCCGTTCTTCCAGCCGCGCACAGAATTGCTTGAAAATCGCCAGTTGATTTCTGGCAAAGGTTTTGTCTGCCTCGTCGGCTTTGGAAAAATGGCTGAAAATGCCTTCTACCGTGATGCCTTCCATGTTTAAGATAGCCTCTGCGGTCTCCAGTCCTGCTTCATCGGCCTGAAAGCCGATCCGGGACATGCCGGTATCCAATTTGAGATGTACCAGCGCCTTTTTCCCCATTGCCAGGGCTTTGGCACTCAACCGCGCCGCTTCTTCGGCATCAAACACCGCTAACCGAATTTGCTGCTGAACGGCTTGCTCATAGCCTTCCTCCGGCGTCCAGCCCAAGATCAAAATGGGGCAGGTGAACCCTGCTTCCCGCAGCTCCATAGCTTCGGTAAGCATAGCCACTGCCAAAAACTCTGCGCCTGCTGCCAAACAGGCTTTGCTGGTTTCTATCACGCCATGTCCGTAGCCGTTGGCCTTCACTACGGCACACACCTTTACCTGATCTCCTACGATTTTCTTTACTGTCTCACAATTATACTGCAAATTAGCTGGACTGATTTCCAGCCATGCTGGGCGGTATGCGCTCATATGCTGTCACCTCGTTAAAATTGTTGAAATGGAATTGATGATATCTCCTGCTTTGCTGCTTACTTCTCCGATAGTTTGCGCCACCTGCTGTCCTGCCAGTCCGTGCAGATACACTGCACAGCAGCAGGCTTCGTCGGGCTGCATGCCCTGCGCCAAAAATGCGCCGATGATGCCCGCCAGTACATCGCCGCTGCCGGCCACCGCCAGTGCGGGGCTGTCGGCCACGTTCATATAAAGCTTGCCGTTGGGCGTAGCAATGATGGTGTTGGCGCCTTTCAGCACCAGCCATACCTTATGCTTTTCGGCAAAGTCCTGGGCCACTGCCAGACGGTTGCTTTGAATATAGCCGGTTTCCAATCCGGTAAGCCGTGCCATTTCGCCGGGATGGGGCGTCAGCACCACCGGCCCTCTGGCCTCTGCCAACTTGTCCATCCACTCTGCCGAAACGTGCAGACCGTCGGCGTCAATAACTGTGGCACAGCGGCTGTTCTGCAAAATTTCCGCCACAATGGCGCCGGTCCACGGTCCGCTCATGCCAGGCCCTACCACCACCGCTTTTTTATTGCGCAACTGCTCTTTTAACAGCCCAATGCTTTCTTCTCCAAACTGATTGCCGCCGGGCAAAGGCTGCACCATGGCCTCCGGCACATTGACCGCCACATGCAGCTGCACGCCGTCGGGCACTGCGCAGCTCATCAATCCTACGCCTGCCCGCAAAGCTGCCTGCGCTGTCAGTGTCACTGCGCCGCTCATGCCCATCGCGCCGCCCACTGCCAATAAATGCCCGTAAGTGCCTTTGTGGCTGGTCCGGCTGCGCGGCTCCCGACACACTGCCAAAACACTGTCGTCAATGATCTGACAGTTTAACGCCAAACCCTGATAGACTTCTTCGGGAATGCCAATGTCCTTTACCACCACCTGACCGCAATAGCGCAGGCCCTTGTTGAGCATTTGTCCCCGTTTGGGCTGGGCCAAGGCTACCGTGTAATCGGCTTTCAAACAGCGGCCCCAAATTTCACCGGTATCGCTGTTTAAACCGGAAGGCACATCAACGGCTACCTTCAAGCAACTGCGCCGATTGGCGATATCAATAATCTGCTCAGCCCGTCCTGTTACTTCCCGGTTGACGCCGGTGCCCAGCAAAGCGTCAATCAAAATATCGCTGTAATTGACTGTAACCTTCAATAAATGCATGCTGTTTTCGCTGTCCAGCCAGTAAATTTTCACCGGCAGCTTGGCTAAAATTTCATAATTTTGTTTGGCGCTGGGCGATAATTCCCGCTCCGCTGCAATAAAGACTTTAACCGCCACACCCATACGGTGCAGATAACGGGCGACCACCAAGCCGTCGCCGCCATTGTTGCCAGCACCGACCACAATGGTCACGCTTTTTTTCACGAAATCAGGAAACTGTTCCTGTAAAAAATCCACCACCGCTTTGCCGGCATTCTCCATCAGCACCATTTCCGGAATGCCCAGTTCTTCAATGGCGGCGCGGTCTACCTGCCGCATCTGTTCTGCCGTTACCAGATACATCCTACTCCCCCTCCAGCACAGCGGTGGCAATGGCATAGGCCTCAGAATGACTCAAACTGATATGCACACGCTGTATATTTCTGCTTTGGGCCAGCTCCTGGGCTTTGCCGTGAAGCGCCACCTGGGGCTGACCGCTTGCTGCATTGATGACTTCAATTTCTTGTAACCCTACCGGACCAATGCCGGTGCCCAAAGCCTTGCTGACCGCTTCCTTGGCCGCGAAACGGGCCGCAAAGGACTGCCAGCAATTGGCCTTACGCCGGCAGCAGGCAATTTCCTGCTGGGTATAGACCCGCTCCAAAAAACGCGGATTTTTTTCAATGGCCCGGCGGATACGGTCAATCTCCACTAGGTCGGTTCCAACTCCAGCAATCACGATGGGTTCATCACCGTTTCAATCACACCGGCAATTTGCTGCGCCAGCCGCTCAATCTGCGCCTGATTTTTGCCTTCCACCATCACCCGCAGCAAATTTTCTGTGCCGGAAGCCCGCACCAAAATGCGGCCGTTATGGCCCAGTTGGGCCTGTGCAGCGGCAATGGCATCCTGAATTTGCGGTTTTTCCTGCCAGCCATGCTTTTCTTTAACGCGGACATTGATTAAAATCTGCGGATATTGCTCCATTTGGGCTGCCAAATCGGCCAGCGACTGCTTGCTCTGCTTTAAAATCTGCAGCAGCTTCACACTGCTCAAAATACCGTCGCCGGTGGTGTTATCCAGCCCAAACACGATATGGCCCGACTGTTCGCCGCCCAACACAGCGCCGCTTTCCTTCATACCCTCAATCACATAGCGGTCGCCCACTTTGGTTTCCAGCGTTTTGATGCCTCTTTCCTGCAGCGCAATTTTTAAGCCCATATTGCTCATCACTGTAATCACCACAGTATCCTGCGCCAGCAAGCCCTGCTCTTTTAAATAGCTGCCGAAAATCAACAGCAGCCGGTCGCCGTCCACCACATTGCCGTACTGATCCACCGCCTGTAAACGGTCCGCATCGCCGTCATAGGCCACGCCCAAATCGGCCTGACAGTCTACCACTGCTTTTTGCAGTTGCTCCAGATGGGTGGAGCCGCAGCCGTCGTTGATATTAACGCCGTTCGGCGTGCAGGCGATGGCCGTCACGTCAGCGCCTAAGGCCCGCAGAAGCTTGGGCGCAATCAAACTGGACGCGCCGTTGGCACAGTCAGCCACCACCCGCAGTCCGGCAAAATCGCCGTCCACCTTGCTCTTGATAAAGCTGCTGTAACGCTCTGCCCCTTCCGGATAGGCAATCACCCGTCCCACACCGGCGCCGGCCGGTGCGGGCACATCCTTTAAGCCATCGGCTATCACTGCTTCAATGGCTGCTTCCAGCTCATCGGGCAGTTTGGTTCCCAGCGGACTGAAAAATTTAATGCCGTTATCCTGATAGGGATTGTGGGAGGCAGAAATCACCACGCCAGCCATACAATTCAGCATACGGGTCAAAACTGCCACCGCCGGCGTAGGAATTGCACCGGCCCGATACACATGCACACCAGTAGAGCAAATGCCGGCGATTAAACTGGCTTCCAGCATATCGCCGGAAATGCGGGTATCCTTCCCGATTACCACAGCAGGTTCTTTATCGGGCAAACCGTCCCGCTGCAGCACATAGGCGGCCGCCCGCCCTAATTGATAGGCCAACTCCGCTGTCAAAACGGTATTAGCTTCTCCTCTTACACCATCAGTTCCAAATAATTTCAATTTGTCTCCCCCTCATCCTGATTTGTTGCTTCATTGTCAATATGATTCTCAATAGCATTATCATCAAAAACAGATTTCTCTGCAGCAGTAACGGTGACCTGTACCGCAGCAGGCGTTAATTGACCGATTGTCAAATCGCCGCTGTAATTCACTTGCACCGGCAGTTCATACTCGCCCTCGCTTAAACCGCTGCAATCTACATAAAACTGGATACGGCTCAATTCCCGCTGACTTTCCAGCAAAGCATTGCTTCCGCTTAAAATCACTGTTGCCGACTGCTCTCCCAGCGTGACGGTATATCCGTCCGGCACATGGTACAGCGCAATATCAGCGGTATAGCTGCTGTGATTTTGTTTCTCCTGTATTAGAAAATGAACGGCTACCTGTCCAACACCCTGAATGGACACCTTATCATTGGTGCGCAGATTCACCTCCAGCGTACTTTCCGCCGTAAGCTTGCTCAAATCAATAGCTTCTGTTTCTATATCGGATACGGCTTCCAAATCTTTGCTGAGCCCTGTAATGATAACGGTCCCAGGAAGTACCTCGGTGCTTTCCAGTTCATAACCGGCAGGCACTGTGCCGGTGGTGCGCACCCGTACCGGCACCTCTTTGCTCTGCACTTCATCAATATGCAGCGTCACTTTATCAGGGGCAACCGAAAACCGTTCCACCAAACTGGGCGCCTGCACCTGCACGGCATATTCGCCGCTGCCAATGACAGCGCCGCTCAAATCCACTTCCGCCGTAAAATCATCGCTGCGCAGACTGTAGGTATCGGCTTCCTTGCCGCGAATGGTAATGCGCACCGTCTGTACGCCGCCTTCTACCGCCAAATTGTCAGCCTGATTGACATACTGCACCGGCACATCAAAATGTTTGGTCACAAAAGGATTGCTCTCCGCGTCGGCATAAAACCACAACACGATTGCGCAGACAACGGCCAGCACCTTCAAAAGCCAATCATTTTTTCCCTGCGCTGCCTGCTTTTCTGTCATGGTCATCCCTCCACTTCTGCAAAAATGATTTGGGCGCGTCGCTCTGCAGCCCTTCCAGCAACGTCCGCCGCAATGCCGCTTCCCCGATATTATGCTGCAACTGTCCGCCCTGGGCGATGGAAATAGCCCCGGTTTCCTCCGACACAATGCACACAATGGCGTCGCTCACCTCAGAAAGGCCAATGCCCGCCCGATGGCGGGTACCCAGCGCTTTGCTGATTTTATTATTTTCCGACAGCGGCAAATAACAGCTGGCCGCCAAAATGGTATCGTCTTCGATAATAACCGCGCCGTCGTGCAGCGGCGTATTGACAATAAAAATGTTGCCCAGCAACTGGCTGCTTACATGGCCGTTGATTTTGATGCCGGTATTGACATATTCATTCAATCCCACTTCGCGCTGCAAAGCAATCAACACGCCGGTGCGGGTGCGGCTGGACTCTGCCAGAAAGGGCACCAGCTGATTGACCACGTATTCCACCTCGGCGGCCTCTTTATTCCGTTTGCCGCCAGGCAGAAAACCGCCCACGCCGGTTAAAAAACCGTTGTTGCCCAACTGCTCCAAGCCCCGGCGCAATTCGGGCTGAAACACAATGGGAATGGCAATTAACAGCAGCGTTTTCACCTGCTCCAAAATCCAATTCACGGTGGTCAGCCCTAAAACGCTGTTACTGCTGATCGCGCTCAGCAACAGCAACAGCAAGATGCCTTTAATCAACTGTACGGCTCGGGTGCCCTTCACCATAGAAATTAATTTATAAATCAAAATCGCAACGATGGCAATATCCAGAATATTAACGGGATTTAACAACTGGGTCAGATCTGCCACATAGCACCAGCTCCTTCCATGAATTCTCTTAAAACGGCGCAGGCAACGCTTATCGCCAGTGCGCATCACGCTTTTGCAAGCGTTCTATGCTTTTATTCGCTGCCCTGCTGTCAAATTCTTTCTCCGCAGCCAAAAGAATCTCAATAAAATTTTATTTTCCTATTGAAATCCTCTTTCTTTTCTGTTCAACTCTGCTATAATAGGTTTTATCGCGACAATATGGCAGTCTGGACATGTGCTGCACAGCTTTGTACCGATTACCATTATAGCCTATTTTACGGCCAGCAACAAAACTATTTTTCATATTTATGATAAATATCTTTATACAATGTTTCATTTCTGTCAATATTTCCTGAATCAATATCTGTTGACAAAGAATTTTTCGCAAATATACGCGTTTATGACTGCGAAACCTTCTCCTGTCTTTGCCCAAGGTCAGAAAGAGATGATTTTATGAAAAAAATTTATTTGCCCCGTTGGGTTCCCTGGCTGACGTTACTCTTTATACTGATTGGTCTCTTTTTTATGCAAGAGCTGCAAATACAGAGTTCTATCAGCGCCGCCTCCACCGACCCAAAAACAGAGGTGCTGATTTCGCTGATTACCAACTTAGAGGCAGAAACCGCCGCGCAGGAAGAACGGCTGGCTACCATTCGGCAAGAAACCGAAACGGTGATTCATCAATCCACCACAGGGGAAACCCAACTGAGTGATTTACAAAAGCAATTAACAGAGCAGCAAATTCAGGCCGGTCTTACTGCGCTAGAAGGGCCTGGCCTTGTTGTCACCTTAGATGACAACAACAGCGGTTTGGCCAGTGTGCCCGGCGAGGACGCCAACCGTTATGTCATCCATTATGAAAATCTGCTCTATCTCGTCAACGATTTGCGCAACGCAGGCGCCGAAGGCATCAGTATCAACGGACAGCGCATTGTGGTAGCGTCGGAAATTCGCTGCGTAGGCAACGTAATCTTAATCAATACGACCCGTTTGGCTCCGCCATACGAAATTTCCGCCATCGGCGATCCCCATACCCTGGAGGATGCCATCAACAGCAGCACCACCTATCAGCAGCTAGCTCTGAGCGGCTTTCCCGTCAGCTACAAAGCAACCAGCAGCCGCAGCAAGACGATTGTTTTGCCCGCTTACACCGGCAGTCTTTCGTCCAAAAATTTAACCGCTGTCACAGAAGAAGAGGAGGCGTAACTATGGTCTGGCTTATCCCGGCCCTCGGCTTGTTAGCCGGTATTTTACTGGGTTCCATCATTTCCATTCAAATCCCGTTGGTCATGGCCAAGTACCTTTCCATCGCCGTGTTAGCTGCGCTGGATTCGGCGCTGGGCGGCATCCGCGGCATTTATGAAAATAACTTTAACGGCATTGTACTGCTGACCGGCTTTATCTCCAACGCCCTGCTGGCAGCTTTTCTGGCCTTTTTGGGCGATCAGCTCAGCGTGGACTTATACATGGCCGCCGTATTCGTATTCGGTGTGCGGATTTTCCAAAACCTGTCGGCCATCCGCCATTATGTATTATCCAAATTTTTAAAGAAGCACAACTTACATGCAACACAGCGCAATGATTAATCGGGCGCTGTGTCCTTGCCCAATTACCGACAATCAGGCAGAAGCTTTTCAAAAACATGCTGCGCCAAGCACAGCACGAGAACCATTTCCAGAAAGGGGGTTGCAGAACTATGAAAAAACGCATTCACGGCTGGCACATCTATTTGGCTGTCACTTTCGTTCTGCTGGGTTTGTTAATTTCTACCCAAATTCAAACGCAAAACCGATTGATGTCCGACCTTTCCCTGCAATCCACCAGTGATTTGAGTATCATGCTGAAAAATCTGACCGACAAACGGTGGCAGCTGACCCAAGCCATCGACGAAGCGGAAGATAACCTGATTACCTACCAAAACGATTACCGCGGCGATTCCGAATTGATTGCCCGCATTGACAATGAACTGGACCGTCTTGCGCTCACCAACGGCACAGTGGCGGTGCAGGGCCCTGGAATTGAAATCATAGTAGACGGCAACCTATTGGCGTCCGATTTGGTTATCCTGATCAACGAATTATGGGCTGCAGGCGCTGAAGCGGTAGCCATCAACGATTACCGCGTCACCGCCACCACCGGCATCAGCTATGTAGAAACCCAGAGCAGAACCTATCTAACCTGCGACGGCAATCTCATTCAGCCGCCCATCACCATCTGGGCCATTGGCAGCGGCACAATTCTGGAAAAAAGCCTGACCATGCCCGGCGGCATTGTCGATAATCTCAGCCTGTACCAAATTCGCCTCACGATCAATTTGCATGACGATATCTCACTGCAGCCTGTTGCCAGCCAACCGCGGCTGCGTTATGGCCAGGTACCGGAAAAATAACGCCAACAATAAAACAGGACTATTACAAAGGAATTTGACATCCCGCTGTAATAGTCCTTCTTTTTTATTTTTTATGTTACGGCCGTAGCCCCATACCGCCTTCTAAGGTGATGGTTTCGCCGCTCATATATTTAAAATCTGGAGAAGCCAACTGTACGCACACCCGGCCAATTTCCAGCTCGGCGTCGCCATAATGGCCCATCGGCGGCATTTTTACGTTTTGCTTGAAGGCCTCTGGATAAGCCTGTTCAAATTGCTCCAGTTGGGCAGTCCAGGCCAACGGACAAATCACATTGACATTGATGCCGTCCTTGCCCCATTCGGTTGCCGCCACACGGCTCATACCGCGAATGCCTTCCTTGGCCGCAGCGTAAGCGCTCTGCCCGTAATTGCCAAACAACCCTGCACCGGACGCAAAGTTAATAACGGTGCCTTTGGTTTGGGCCAAATGGGGATAGCAGGCTTTCATATAATAAAAAGCTGCAAACAAACCGGAATACAGCGCCAGATTAAACTGCTCGGTGGTATGCTCTGCCAATGGCACGCCCGACGCAGAAGCCTGCGCATTGTTAATCAGCACATCAATCCGTCCGAATGCCTCCATCGCCTGCTGCACAACCCCGCTGGCCACTGCTTCATTATCAGCGTCTGCACTGATATCGGCCTGCACCGGCAGCACCTTCACACCGTACAGCCGTTCCAATTCTTCCTTGGCAGCCTCCAGCTTTTTCACATTGCGCCCCGTGATGACAATGTTAGCGCCTTCCTTGGCATACGCAGTCGCAATGCCATAGCCGATAGATCCGCATCTGCCGTCGCTTAAAACAGCGCGGCCGCCGCCCGTAATAATTACAGTTTTTCCTGTTAAAAATCCCATAAAAAATCCCCCCATGCTATTTTTGTTAAATTTATTATACCCATTCTGCCCACGTCTGCAACCCTATCCATCCATCATAATTGCCCATGCCAGCCATATTCCGGCTTGTGAAACTTTATGCACGCTGCTTCTACAATCGGCCCGGCTCCACCCAATAGGCTTGATACTGCTGTAAAATTTCTTTTTTCTTGCGGCGGGCGATGGGCACCGTATGAATCTGTCCGGCCAGTTCCAGCAAAATCTGCAGCCGTTCCAAATCAATCCGCTCCGAATACCGCAGATGCACCAACGCGCCCGAATTGGGCCGCACAAACCCGAAATCCTTCAACCGCTCTTCTAACACGCCAATTTTTTCCCGCACATAAAGTTTCTCCTGGCCCTGCAGATAAACCGCCGTCTTTCCCCGCTCCACTTCAATTAACACAATCTCGTTCACATTGGCTGCAAATAAAAAAGACTCCTTTTGCGCAGTGCGAACATGCAGCACAATCCGACGCTGTATGGCGCGAAATTGCTGTAAACAACTAAAATAAACCTTACGCAGCTCGCCCGGCTGCAACGGCTTCAGCAAAAATTGCTTGGCCGCTACATCAAAAGCCTTCGGCATATACTCGATACAAATACCAGCATCACTTGCCCATCCAACTCCCGAATTTGCCGCGCAGCTTCCAGCCCTGACAAGCCATTCATGCCGGCCTCTAAAAAAATCAAATCGAAACGGTTGCCCTCCTGATAGGTATGCAGCAACGCCTTCGCCGAAAAGAAACTGATGATCCGGTGTTCATCGGGCCGAATCAGCTCTTTGCGCAGCAACGCCTCCAGCCGTTCCACCGCCTCGCCGTCATCGTCACAAATGGCAATTCGCACACAATTCCCCCCTTGTTTTCTGAATACTTGCTTTTATTGTACCACAGTTGGAGAAATTTCTCATCAGCTTTTTTAACGTTCAACAAAAAGAAAAGAGATTGCCATAAAATATCCTGCACTGGTCGCAAGACATTGAAATTGCAATCTCTTAAAAGCCGCAAAACTCTTTTGCTTAATCGTTCAAATAATCGCCCACTGGCGAAGTATTGTACTGTTTAATAATTTCCATTGTAATAGAGCCATCTTCACCCATCGTTTCCGAAAGAATTTTGTACTGGGTGCGGTTCCGTTCCAACTGGCGCTTATACTGCAGCACTTCCCCTTTCACCGCTTCATCGCGGTACCCAGGGCTGATGCCATCCTTTGGAGTAAAACACAAGATCTGTTTAATACAAGCAGCTTTAATTCGTTTCATTGCAAACGCTTCCTTTCTGTTGATAAATACCTGCCATCCAAACCTGCAACGGACAACAGATTTTTGAGAGCAATAAAAAACCGCTTACTCCGTATACCGGCGAAAGGGCTCCCCTGACTGCAATATGACGAGTGTTGCTGTTCTTTTTCTCTTTCTCTATTTTAGCAAAAAAATTAAATTTTTGTAAGTTTTTTTGTGAAAAAATTTTACCTCCTATTCCATCTCAACAGAAATCGCAGCCACACTAGATAGTTACTTTGAAGTGCCTACTTTACAAAAATATTTCCCCATGGTATTTTTTATCAGTAGCTTACATAACAGAGGTTCTGTTAAGAAGATATGATAACCATGAATAGCATGGGGGGATAAGATTCATTTAGGAAGATAAAGAACAAGACTGCAAAGCTTTGATATAAAGGGCTTTCATGCCTTTTTTCCTAACAATTTAACAGAACCCATAACAGATAAAAGGAGGATTTTTTATGCTGCAAGAAAACGGAACGCAACTGCTGCAGGCCTATGCGCAACGCAGCTTTCGCAAAGAAATTGTACAAATTGCAGACAACATTTATTATTTTACCGGCTACGGCCACTCCAATGCCACACTGGTCATCGGCAAGCAGAGCTGTATTCTCATTGATACATTGGATTCCGACATGCGGGCGCAGGTTCTGAAACAGGAAATTGCCGCAATTACCAACAATCCTGTCAAGACCATCATCTACACCCACGGACATCCAGACCACCGCGGCGGCGCCGCCGCTTTTGCCGACACTGTCCAGGAAATCATCGCCTTTGCGCCCAAACGCCCTGTTCTAAAGCATACGGAAAAAATCAACGATATCCTCATGCTGCGCGGCAGCCGTCAATTTGGTTACACGCTGTCTGACGAAGCGCTCATCACACAGGGGTTAGGCCCAAGAGAAGGCCATTCCTGCCAGGAAGGACACTATGCCATTCTGCCGCCGACGACCCTTTACACCACAGAAGCAGAAGTAGAACGAACCATCGACGGTATCAAATTCAAACTGGTTTCCGCCGTTGGAGAAACCGACGATCAAATCTTTGTCTGGCTGCCAGAAAGCCAAACCTTATGCTGCGGTGACAACTTCTATCCCTGCTGGCCCAATTTATCAGCCATTCGCGGCAGCCAATACCGGGATGTCAGCGCCTGGATTGACAGTCTGGACGCTATGCGCACCTATCCTGCCGAAGCGCTGCTGCCCGGCCATGGCCAAGCCATACGCGGTTATACCAATATTCAAGAAGTGCTGAAAAATTATCGCGATGCCATCGAATTTGTATTGCTGCAAACATTAGAGGGCATGAATCAAGGCAAAACAGTCGATGAACTGGCCGCTTCCATCACCTTGCCGGAACACTTGAAGCAACTCCCCTATTTAGGCGAACACTATGGCACCGTTGCTTGGTCGGTACGAGGGATTTTTGCCGGTTATGCCGGCTGGTTTGACGGCAACCCAACCCATTTGAACCCATTGCCGCTCCAAGAAGAAGCAGACAAGCTTCTAGCCATGATGGGCGGCGTTGCCAGCGTGCTAACAGCAATTCAACAGGCCATCGCTGCCCAACAATATCAATGGGCCATGCAATTATGTGATATTTTACTGCACAGCCAACAGGAAATCCAGCAGACCTCCCGCTATAAAGCCCAATGCTGCCTGGCCCTTGCAGAACAGGAAACCAGTTCCAACGGCCGGCATTACTACCAAACCTGCGCCCAGGAATTGCTGCAAAGAGCTGACGCGCTGTCCTAAAACGATGAACCGCACAAAAAACCAGAGAAGCTCTGTCAGTTTGACAATCGCTCCTCTGGTTTTTGTTTCTGTAAATGATGAAACTAAATTTTACCAATCCAAAAAACGTCTCTCTGTAATGATTCCCTCATGTCCATGCATGAGAACTTTATCACCTATTTTCAAGGCGCCCTTTTGTGCAATGATATAACCATTATTCTTTTCCTGCACATAGCTATAAATCAGCTTGGCAACGCGACCCACTGGAACGCCATCTTTATAGACAATGTCTCCTTCGCTGCCTAAATGACGGCTCTTGATATGGATATCCGCTTCTTCTACAATGAAACCCACCATTTCACGCGTTGGACCATCTTCCCGAATTTTTAACAACGCTTCTTTTCCTATAAACTCTTTCTCCCAGTCAATGCCTTTATCCAGGCCAACTTCCAGCGGATTGGTATGGTGCAAATCGCGCATATAATAAAAGCCTGCTTCTGTCGGCAAAGTCCATGCCATAATTTGAAACTCTGTCACTTCTTTACCGCCTAATTGTTCGGCAACAACACGAAGCCGATTCTCCACTTCATACAATTTTTCTGCGGGAATATACAGCTCATAGCCCAATTTTTCTCCAGTAAAACCACCCCTGTTCAGATACACAGGAATATCGTCCAACAGATTCGGTCGAATGGTAAAAAACTTCTGTTCATCAACAGCATATTTCAGCAATGTATTCGCCATTTCCAGCGATTTTGGACCTTGCATGGCAAACATATGGTATTGAGAAGTAATATTCTTATATTCCACCCTTGCTTCTCCTTGATAGGTTTCCAGCCATTTTAGCAGATACGTTATAAATAATGTAGAAATCCAAAATTTATTTTCTTCCATCCGAAAAATAATCACATCATCTATGATTTCGCCGTTTTCATTCAGCATGGTTGTATAACGGTCAGAACCCACTTTTAAATTCATAATATGATTGGGAAACAGCCTGTCTAAAAATGCGGGAGCGTCTTGCCCTGTAACTTCACACAACTGATGGGTCCAAAGATACCAGCCAACCGTGGTACGCACGGCCATATGCTCAGAACGCTTCATATCATCATATTTATAAATGTTTTGATACACGTTACATGCCCCTTTCCTGATTTATTTTTCACGCGGCTCAACAAAATTTATCAACTTTTTTGGCAATCTTTATACGCAATTTCTCTTCAGGAGAGTCCTCCTCCCACAACGCCCACTGGGCATTTACCAAGCTCTTGGTGATACCATACCAAAACCAGATATATGCGTTTACTTGCCGGTAACCATTGCGAATTTCCAAACTGGACCGTTCAATTACATAAATCACTTCTTCTCCATTGAAAGCCTCTACTTCATACGGACAATGCATGCACTGCAAAAACATTTCCAGATAACCGCCCATCATCCGTCCGTCATCTTCACCGATGTCATGCGGCACACCCATCCATTGCCGCAAGCCTTCTTTGGCAAACCTATCAATAAACGTAGCTTTCCCAGCCGCCTCCATCACACAATGAATGACATGATCGACTGTGCTGGCATCCAAACGGCCTTCCTGAATGAGATCATCAAAGGTCGGCAAAATATAACTGGAACCATGACAAGTATTAACCATCGGATAGGCGCTGCGCCAATCACATTCCTGGTTTGTCCCATTAGAGAACAAAAAGTCACATTCTTCCCGGAACATCATGGACTCACTTACCGTATCTTCCTCCTGCGTATATTGAATCTGGTCGGCAGTAGCCACCGGCCCAAAACACTCCCACTGCTCATGTTCCGGCATTGGGAATTTTTTGCGGCATTCGGCCACAATACGGCAATGGCGATCACCACAACCCTTAGCTTCTACCATATGATATTCTATATGCGGACCTTCTGGCCGCAATTTAGCATTTCCATCAGCAGAAGCCTGCAGCGACTGTGTCGTGGACCGGCACAATTCACTGCCCACAATATCCCAATAACACACATCCAATTCTTTTTCAGCGCGGTACGTTCCGAAATCATTCACTCTGCCGCACATCAATAACTGTTCATCGCCGGCATCGCCAATCAAACCGCCGACAAAATTGCCCCGCATAAAGGGATGCATATTTAATTGCTCCGCCTGACTTTCTGCTACGCCTGGAAGTTGATTCAAAAAGGCCAGTCGATTATAGGCATTGCTACAAATGGTTTTGCTTCTTTCTACATAATCTGGCACCAAAATCCGAAAAGCCTGCATCAAACCCGCGCTAATCGCCGCATTATAACGCTGGCAATAGTGAACCGCTTCATGATAAGAAGCGAGTTTTCCCCAAGGAGATTTCACCGGATACAGCCCCGTCCCGACCTCCTTCGGAAGTCTGGCATCTATTTTCTTTCGCATACTCCATGCTCCTTCCATCCTGTTATCAAAATAAAACGTTTTCCTGATTTTCATTTACTTTTACATGCCAATTAATTTTTCAGCAACGATTTTATAATACCAATGTATCCCATAACTTCATTTGGATTTATCTCGTTGGAATAAATAGCAACAGCCTGTTGGATAAATCGACTATCTAACGGTACGCACTGAAACTCATTCAAATGCCTGGAAAATCCTCCATCTAGCGTAAAAGAGATTGCATTCTCTTCCAACATATACTTGTACCATAATTTTTCATCAACAACTTTCGCTACCTGCAGCGGAACATCCTTTTTACGTATTTTCAGAAGCAAGTCCATCACCTGGGCGACAGAGTCACTGAAAAAGACCACCAAATAGTCTTCCAGTTTTTGTAATGGCAGTACGGCGCAGCGAGCCAACGGATGATCTTTACGCATGATCGCCATCGTTTGAATCTCTCGGATCTTACAAACCTCAAAATTACGTCCCTTTTGTACATGAAACCACTGATTATCTTCCCATAAGGTGGGGAAATAAGAGATAAGCCCTAAATCCAACTTGCGTTCAATCACACGCTGCAAAATTTCCTGATCAGAACTGGAACTGAAAAAAATACACTTTTTACCCGGATACTGATTTTCATACAAATCATAGCTTTGTCCTAACAAATTGCTGAAAGTTCTGGTGGCTCCAATAGACAGCGGTCGTTCCTTCCGATCTGTCCAGTCCCGCCCGTTTAACATCAACTCATAGGTTTTCACGATATTTAAAATATGCGGATAGCAGTATTCTCCAAATGCTGTCAATTTTACGCCGCTTTTAGAACGCTCAAACAAAGGCTGTCCCAATTCATCTTCCAGATTATTAATATTAGCCCGTAAGCTTGGTTGCTTCAAAAATAGGTTATCTGCTGCCTTCGTAAAGCTTCCCATTTTCACAGCCTCCAAAACACAATAACATTGCTCTGTGCGCATAAACCCACCTCTTATTTCTTCGTCCAGCAAGTCTCATACAACGGACTTGCATATCGCATATCGAAACTTCACATCCTAATTTTCAGTATACATAAAGCTATTGTTCTTCCCAAAACAGCATATCACACACAGTGTTTCATATCAACACTTTAAGAGTTTTTCCATTCACCTAATGTGCTGATATGAACCTTACAATGTAGCAAGGAGGAATTTGTCATGATAAAAGATCTGCCACAAAAACTGAAAAAGCTGCGGCTCACTTACAATCTGTCGCAAAAAGATGTCGCGAAACAACTTGGAATTTCCCCATCTGTTGTTTCCAGCTATGAAACTGGAGAACGAACACCAAGCACAGATATTTTATTATCTCTTTCTTATCTCTATAAATGTAGCACAGATTATTTATTGGGAAAAGAAAAAGAAAAAGTATCTATTAGTCTTGATATCACAGGGCTAACTGACGAACAAATTCAAGTACTGATTCATTTAATACGGGTTATGAAAGGCTAAAACTATAGATTGCCCCAGTTTCTTTCATACGCAGTCCACCCACCGTCTACCGTAAGCACTGCACCGTTGACAAAGCCGGCCTCATCCGATGCCAGAAATGCAACCACAGCCGCTACTTCTTCTGCGTTTCCCAGCTGCGGTGTCAAGGCATATCCCAGCTTATCCTTTGCTTCTCCCAATTGGTCAGGCTCGGTGATAGAAATTTCTGCAGCTATGCCGCCCGGATTCACGCAATTGCATCGGATGTTTTTATCCGCATATACCAATGCAGTGTGGGTGGATAAATGGATGAACCCGGCTTTACTGGCTGCATAGGCAGCACCAGAATGCCCGCTGTGCATACCTGCTATTGACGCGACATTTACAATAGTTCCACCTTCCGGCTGCGCTTGCATCACCTGTACCGCTCTTCGAATGGCTGTCATCGGACCATACAAATTAACTGCCATCACACGGTTCCATTCTTCGTCTGTGACCTCTCCAACCGGAAAAAAATCATCCATTGTATCAGCATGGTTAACCAAAATATCGACTTTGCCAAATTTTCCTACCGCAAAATCTATCATACTTTCATTGGTAGCCCTTAATGCGATATCTCCTACAAAAGGAATAATCTCTCCCGCACACGTTTCTGCCGCTGTAACCAACTGCTCCAACCGATCTTGTCGGCGTGCGATTGCAATGACAGAAGCGCCTTCCTGCGCAAACTTCAAAGCGGTAGCCCAACCAATTCCAGCAGAAGCGCCAGTGATAATCGCTGCCTTCCCTTTCAGTCTCATTTTTCATCCCTCCTATCTGAAAGCAGGGCTGCCGTATTGCACAATCCTACGACAACCCTGTTCTCACTTTATGTTCTAGCTAAAATCGAATGATTAATATTCTTCCGCAAAAATCTGATATACCGGCGCCCCTTCGCAATCTGCTGGCATTCTGGTGCCTAACAGCGCACAGCAGGTCGCTGCCAAGTCCACCTGACGAATCACACGGTTTGTTTCATAGCCTTCTTTCAGCCCTGGGCCTGCCGCGATAAAGATTGGCGAAGAAGAGGTATCGGCAGCGCCATAAGCCGTTGACAACGAATCGCAGTGGTCATAGTTATAGCCTTCTGTTACCCAGAAGCAAATATCTCCGGCCGTTGGACCGCCATAACCTAACAATACGGCATCCTTATTACGTACAGCCAATGCAATGACACGCTTACCAGTTTCTGGGCTCTTATAACCGTACAAATCTGTCATAATCTGTTCTTCTAATTCATATTGATCTGCCGGGTCTACAATCCCATTCTTTTCTCTGCCCTTTAAATTGATGAAGATATCATTGCCCTGAGAAGCTACTGCTCTGGTTTTACTCCAGTCAATTTTCTTCGTGTCATTTCCATTTTCATCTTTTACCAATACCGTATAGCCCAATTCCTTCATTAAGCCTGTATTAATCCCGCACATATCGCCAATCGCCGGCGGCATATGATACGGGGCTACCTGGGCATGGTCAGAAGTAACCATAATGGTCCAGCCTTCATCCATATAATGCAGCATACTTCCAAGGTAACGGTCGCACTGCTGATATAATCGTTCCATCCAGCCTTCATATACAGACTGATCGTATTTGTTAAATCCAATCCCGTGCATGTAGCGGATAAAGGTATGTTCCACAAAGTCCACAGAGTGTAAATGACTGAAAATAACTTCAATGCCCTCTGTTTCAATCATATAGTCAAATACTTTGATATACCAATCGACTACATTATCCCATACTTCAATCATAGCGGTCTGGGTATCAATATCCTGAATATAAATCTGAGACTGAGGAGGGAATGGCCCTACATTTTCAAATAATTCTTTTGCCAGGCGTTTTGGATGCAGCACCGTATCACATTCGGTGTCCATAGCGGCAGACAAATACAATTTCAGTTCAGTGCCGTCTTCTTTCAATGTCATCAATTTGTAGTGACGGGTTGCACGATAGGTTTTTTCATCTTCAATCACATCATCGATGATATTGTAAATCATTTTTCCTACTGGCAGAATCGCCATCGGTACCGTTTCCTTTTTGTTTTTATAAACCTGCACCGTATCATAGATACCATCTTTATTTTTAATGATTAAGCCTAAACGACGGATTAAACCACCGCAAATCAAAATCTGGAATTCTTTGGCGCCTTCCGGTGCATTTGCCCAACCTTTTGCCGGTTTAATGGGAGAAATGCAGTTGTTCAAATTTTGCGGGAAGTCCCCTGCCCGTGTACCAAAGCCTTCGCTGTCGCTTGTAATAACGTTGACCGTATCAACACCGCTGGCGTCAATCTGCTCCATCAATTCTTTATTACCGGCCATCGCTACCTGCATTTTCATCCCTTTAGCAGTATCATTGGCTGTTAAAGTTTCTTCCGGTAATTTATTGATTACACAGGGGGCTACCGCATCTGCTACTTTTCTTGCTAAGAATGTTGCCGTTTCAAATTTTTCACTGGCGCCGACAAACAATTCGGTATCAACCTGCATGGCAGCGGAGCCAACGGAACCTGGCGCCGAGCCGTCAATCACAAATAATTCTTCCCTGTCGCTGGTTGGAGGCCAAGCGCCGCCTGGCCAATGCATCACCAATGTTTTCTTGCCTGCTTCTACAAAGCAATTCCAAACCGGTTCCGCCGTTACAATACGAGAGTCTACGTTGTAATCATAGCGATGAATTTTGCCTGGAATGGTACGGCCAAACTGGGTAATCCCATGAATATACGGATTACACCCATACCCTAACGTTGTCCACTGTGGCGGCGTTACAGTCGGCTGCGCACCTAACATCACCAAGTCATGACGCTGCGCACCCTTTTCAATCAGCTTTTTGAAATTTGGCAGTAAACCGGCGTCCACATATTTCCGTGTTAAACGCGGGTCTAAGCCATCAACACCCAGAACCATAAGCTTTTCTGTTCTTGCCTTTCTTTCCATAAAGCACACTCCCTTTTATAAATTATATTTTAAATTGATGTCCTGCGCCAATTATGCAGAAGCATCTCAATTTAACAAAGATTAAGAAACTTTAAAATAGTATTCCGCTTAAAGGCAATACCACCAGTAACATAATAATAATTGAAAAGATACAAGTCACTGTGGCCCATTTATATACACCTGTCGGCGTTACCATTGGATGAGAATGAATCATTGCCCCAATCACCGAGGAGGCCGGCGTCACAATTCCGATTAATGATAATAACGTGACCATCATGACTGCTGCCGGCAAATTAACAGCCGCACCATTATTAAACAACATGCAAACAATATTCAACATAATAAAACACACTGCCATATTATTCGCTAAATTTGTAAGAACTAACGTAATCACACATAACACCACCATAAAGCCTATATTCCCCAGTCCAGCCATAATTGGCGTAATCAGGCTAGCACAAAATACACTAATTCCTGTTGCTTCAGAAGTCATGACATTTGAAATCAAAATCGCGATAGCAAACAAAATCGTCAAATCCCAAAAATAACTGGCTGCAGCTGCTTTCATATCTAATAACGGTTTCCCATCAACTTTAATAACTAAATAAAAAATCATCAACAAACTCATTAAGCCGCCAACTGTTATCATTGCATTGAATTGATTCAGGACAGTCCCTGCAGGCATAAAGGACAATAAAACTGCGCTAAGAATAAACACAATTAAGCCACCCAATACCAATTTCTGCCGTTTTGTCATACCATCTTTAAATTCTGTTTCCCAAGCAGAAAAATCGGCATTTTGCAAATTTACAAAATTACATCCACATAGCCTCATTAAAAAGGCATATCCAATATCAAAAATCAAAATAAACGCGCCAACACAAATCATCCAAGGACCAGCAGCAAATGTAATTCCCGTGGTTGCCGTTACAGTCGCAGTCGTCATCAGGGCCCAACTCAAAAAGGGTAACAATCCGATCGGTAAATTAGTGGTTGTAAATAAACCTACAATTGCCATCACCACAAATTTATCGCCCTTTTGATATCCTAATGTGGTAAATAATTCGGTAGTCAATGGAATCATCACCAATAATACAACAATAGGACCTACTAAAAATCCCATAACACTACA
>CABUKW010000047.1 GCA_902492275.1 uncultured Peptococcaceae bacterium | reverse complement strand
GATGAAGCATGGCTATCTGGAAGAAGGAACGTCTGGAACCGGAAAGCGGAAAACCAAAAAGAAAAACGTGTTGATTTTGGTGGTGGCGGCAGTGCTGTTGTTTTTGGCCAGCTTTTGGGCCGTACAGGGCTTTTTGAGCCGCGACGAGGTGACTGTGCCCGATTTGCGGGATAAAACCTTGCTGGAAGCGGAAGAATTGCTCAGTGAAAACTCTTTGAAAATTAAAGTAGAAGATGAGGTTTATGACGCTGAGATTGAAAAAGATCATATTATCAGTCAGTTGCCAAAGGCCGAAACCAAGGTGAAGGAAGGCCGTGAGGTGACGGTGGTGGTCAGCCTAGGCTCCAATGAAGTGACTGTGCCCGATTTGAGCGGCAAAACAGAGCAGGAGGCTCGGATTGCGCTGGAAAATGAAGGCCTGGAGGTGGGCGAAGTGACCAAAGCCACCGACAGTAACCAGCCGGTGGACGTGGTCATTTATCAGTCCATTGGACAAGGGGAAACGGTAACGGCCGGCACTAAGGTAAATCTTATCATCAATGAAAAGGCCGAGCCGGAGGTTGTGATGACCAGCGTTCCGTCCTTGGTGGGGAAATCGCTGGAGGAAGCCCGCAAGGCGCTGGCGGCGGCAAATTTGAGAGGGGAAGTAACAGAATCCAGCAGCGAAAAATATGCGGATAATATTGTTATGGAGCAACAACTGGCGGCAGGAAGCAGTGTAGCCGAAGGCACTACTGTCAATTTCACAGTAAGTACAGGTCCAGAAGAATTGTCGGCCCAGTTTGAGCTAATCATACCGGAGGACGGTACGGTGGTGGCCACGCTGACCGACACTGCCGGTACCTCGGTGATTTATCAGAAGGAGTGTGTGGCCGGCGAACGGGTGCAGCAATCCTTCTTATATCACGGGGCAGGGAAGATCGTTATCACCTGCAACGGAGAGGAAATCTGGAGTAAAGAATATTAGTCAGAAACGATTTGGAGTTCAGCCTATGGAATTGGATATAACCGAAGCATTGCGGGAGGGGACCATCGTCAAGGGCTACAGCGGTTTTTACTATGTAGCCTGTGACGGCCTGCTCTATGAATGCTCGCTGCGGGGGAAAAACCGCAAGAAAAACGTGAAGTTTCTGCCCGGTGATAAGGTGCTTTTCAGCGTGGCTGGGGCGCAGACCGGCGCCATCGAAACGGTGCTGCCCCGCAAAAATGAATTATTGCGGCCACCGGTGGCCAATTTGGATCAGCTGGTGATTTTGGCGGCACTGTATGATCCGTTGCCCGATTTGCGGCTGATAGACCGCTTAACGGTGTTTGCCGTGTGGAACGACATTCAGCCGGTGATTTGTTTCAATAAGTGTGATTTGGTCAGCCAGGAGGAACAGCAGCGGCTGCTGGACATCTACCGGCCTGCAGGGTTTCCCGTCTTTTTGTGCAGTACGGTGACGGGAGAGGGCGTGGCAGAGGTAAAGGCTGCTTTGCAGGGGAAATTTTCTGTGCTGGCCGGCAATTCGGGCGTGGGCAAGTCCAGCTTGATCAATGCCATCAGCGATCAATGGC
This sequence comes from uncultured Peptococcaceae bacterium, assembly GCA_902492275.1. GTDB lineage: Bacteria > Bacillota > Peptococcia > Peptococcales > Peptococcaceae > UBA7185. Next base: position 18,782 of record CABUKW010000047.1, on the reverse strand, counting down.
AGCTGGCTACCGGAGAAATCAGCGAGAAGCTCAAGCGGGGACGGCACACCACCCGCCATGTAGAGCTGTTCCAACTGGATGCTAATACGTTATTGGCCGATACGCCCGGCTTTAGTTCTTTACAGCTACCGGAGGATATCAAGCGGGAAGAATTGTGCCGACTGTTTCCAGAGTTTTTATCTCGGTTGGGTGAGTGCCGTTTTGCTACTTGTATGCACAAGAGCGAGCCTGCTTGTGCGGTCAAGGAAGCACTGGCGCGGGGAGAACTTGCCCAGAGCCGTTATGACAACTATTTAGCCTTTTTGGAAGAGGTCATGCAACAAGAGAGGAGTTACTGAGATGCTAAAAATTGCCCCATCGTTATTATCGGCAGATTTCAGCCGTTTACAGGAAGAAGTGCAAGATATTGAAGCAGGCGGCGCCGATTGGCTCCATCTGGATGTGATGGACGGTCACTTTGTGCCCAATATCACCTTTGGACCAGGTTTGATCAAAGCCCTGCGGCCCCATAGCGAGCTGTTTTTCGATGTGCATTTGATGATTGAAAATCCAGACCAATATATCGGCGCTTTTGCGGAAAGTGGTGCCGATTTGCTTGTGGTTCATGGGGAAGCATGTACCCATTTGCACCGCACCATTCAATCTATCCATGCTGCAGGAAAAAAGGCCGGTGTAGCACTAAATCCGGCCACTTCGTTGCATGTGTTGGATTATATTTTGCCGGAGCTGGATTTGGTTTTGTTGATGAGTGTGAACCCGGGCTTTGGCGGTCAGAAATTTATTAACATTGTGCCTAAGCTGGAGCAGCTATCGGCCATGTGTGCGGCGCAGCAGGTACAGCCTTTGATTGAGGTTGACGGCGGTATTACAGCGCAAACGGCGCCGCTGGTGATAGCCGCCGGCGCCAATGTGCTGGTGGCTGGTTCGGCAGTATTTGGCAAGCCAGACCGCAAAGCGGCCATTGCAGCATTACGCGGTTGAAAAAGATTTGTTTATGTTGTGTTCGTGGAAAAAGCTGTCCCATTGGCGAATGAAAACGCGTCAATAGGGCAGCTTTTTTATTGGTTAATGGGATGTTATCTTTTACAAATCCACGTAGGCTTTCGCCAAGGCTACTGTTTTGGTGGCAATTTTTTCAACAAACTGCTGGTCATGCTCTACAAATAAAAGAGTAGGCTCGAAGTGCAGAAGGACATCCTCCAGTTGAAAGCGGGAATAGATATCCATGTAGTTGAGTGGCTCATCCCAGATGTAGAGATGGGCTTGCTGACAGAGACTGGCGGCCAATAATACTTTTTTCTTTTGGCCCATGCTGTAGGTCTGCATAGGCTGTTCTAGCTGATTGCGGGAAAAATCCAGCTTGTTCAAAATGGCAAAAAATTGACTCAAGTCAATTTGCTGTTGATGAGCATAGTTTTGCAGCGTTCCCTGTAGGTGTGCAGTGCTTTGGCTGATGTAAGAGACTTTTAAGCGGCTGTTGCGCTCTATGCTGCCGGTGTATTGCAGCGGCTCCCCTAAAATCACTTTCAACAGACTGGATTTTCCGCAGCCGTTGGGGCCTTGCAGCGCAATCCGGTCGCCGGCAGTTATCTCAAAGCTGACAGGCTGATTGACGATTGTGCCATCGTAGCGTATGGCTACCTCCCGCAGCCATACCAGTTGTTGGGCCGGCGCGGGCAGGGTGGAGAGTTTCAGCACGTCAAATCGTTCTGCATTTTGCAGCAGCGCCGCTTTTTCTGTGATGGCTTTCTGCTGTCGCTGCTCTAATGTTTTGGAACGCTGCATCATTTTGGCCGCTTTGTGGCCAATATACCCCCGGTCGGGCTTGGAATCGCCATTGTGGGCCCCTTTTTTGCTGGCTTCTACCTGGTCGGACCAATGGGCGGTGCGTTTGGCCGACTGCTGCAGTTGCTGGATTTCTTTTTTCAGCCGGGTTTGCTGAGTTCGTTCAAATTGCTCCTGCCGCTGTTGATTGGCATACCAGGAGCTGAAATTGCCCTCCTGCAATTCCAGATTGGTTTTATTGATGGACAGAATATGGTCGATACAGCCATCCAAAAATTGACGGTCGTGGGAAATCAACAAAAACCCTTGTTTGCCATTTAAATAACGGCTGACGATTTGCCGACCCCATTGGTCCAGATGATTGGTAGGCTCGTCAATCAGCAAAAACTGATTTTCCCGCAAAAATAACGCCGCCAGCAATACTTTGGTTTGTTGGCCGTTGGATAGCGTGGCAAAGGGCTGATAAAGTACATCGTCAGATACTTCCAACAGCGTCAGCTCTTTGCGGAACTGCCACTGCTGTGCTTGCGGGGCCAATTCTTCCAATAAGTCCAGTACCAATCTGTAAGGCTCCGGTACAGGAAAAGGGAAATAATCAAATTGTACTGGCGTGGAGATGATGCCACTGTAGGGGTATTCTCCGGTCAGCAGCTTGCAGAAGGTCGTTTTACCGCGGCCATTGCGTCCGGTAAAACCTAATTTCCAGTTGGTATCCAATTGCAGTGATACGTGCTCAAAGACAGGCGTATAGCTGTTTTCATAGGTAAAAGTTAAATCATTAATTTGAATCTGCGACATTTCATATTCCTCCTTCGAAGTTCAGTTGTGCCAGATAATTTTGCACAAAGAAAATAGCCGCAGGAAAGAATATCCTACGGCTTTTCGAACAGAAGGAAACCAATGAATGACTGCATACAAACATAAAAGCAGTATTCGTGCAGATTGGTCGAAAAACGGAAGACGCGTATTACTTTCCTGCAAAAAAGACAACAACAAAATAAGGGAACCCCATCCCTTGTATGAACGAACTGTTCTAGTTGTTGTTTTTGGGTTGCAAGAAAGCTTACTTCATCTTCCCACCTCAAATCCTATCAGCATAACAAACAGGTCAATTCTGTTTGTCCTATATTTTAATTGTTTGTACGGCAGATGTCAAGTGTTTCAAAAACCGTTTTATGCAAAAGCAGTTTTGCAGGAACAGCAAATTCTGGTCCAATGGATTATTTTAAACCGGGAAAACCGGTTTGCCGCAAGGCTTCATACAAAATAATAGCGGCAGAATTGGAAAGATTGAGCGAACGGGCAGCGGCATTATCCAGCATAGGAATTTTGATACGGGTATTCGAATAACGGTCATGCATATGTTGGGGCAGACCGGCAGTTTCTTTGCCGAACACAATAAAATCGCCATCCTGGAACTGTACTTCGTCATAATGTTGGCTGGCTTTGGTGGTGGCTAAAAATAACCGCTTATCGCCGTGCTGGGCTAAGAATTCGTCCAGGCTTTCGTAAATGTGTAAATCCAGCAGATGCCAGTAATCCAAACCGGCCCGTTTGAGATGTTTGTCGTCGATGGAAAAGCCCAACGGTTTTACCAGATGCAGCGAACAGCCGGTGATGGCGCAGGTGCGGGAGATGTTGCCGGTGTTTGCCGGAATTTCCGGTTCTACTAAAACAATATGAAACATAAAAGAAAACGCCTCTTTTCTAGTCAGAAAGATAAAAATGTCATACTCGTAAGAGAAAAATGTTCTTTAGCAGTATAGACGTTCTCTGCGGCAGCGTCAATAGTCAAGTGGAGTTGGATAAGAAATTTTTTCAGGAAAAAAGGAATTTTTTGTTTGATGTCATATACAAATAGAGAGAACAGAACGGAGGGATGGAGATGCAGCATCATAATTGGGGCATGGGAATGCGTACGTTAAAGACTGCGCTGGCCATTTGGCTGGCCTTTGGGGTTTGTGATTTGCTGCACTTTTCCAATGGCGCCTTGGCGGCTATCACCACCATTGTGGCGGTGCAGCCTTCTCTGAAAGGTTCTATGACGACCATCAAAAATCAGTTAATTGCTACTACTTTTGGCTGCGGCTTGGCGGTGATTGTGGCTTATTATTTTCATGGCAGCTACACTGCTATTGCTATCAGTGCAATTTTAGCCATTGCTTTGTGTGTGCGCTTAAATTTGAAGGACAGTATTGTGCTGCTTTTGGTCACCATTATTTTAATTGGGCAAACGCCGTTGGAAAATTTCCAGACGGCCATTATACAGCGCATCAGCATGATTTTGATTGGCTTGGCAATCGGCTTCAGTTTGAATTTTATTATTCGCCCCCAGCACCGGCATCGCTTGCAGGAAAGCATTGATGAGCTGCGTAGCGAATTTGAACAACTCTATTGGGATTGTGTAGAGGATTTGCGGCGAGAAAGCCATTTAGAGAAAGAAGCCGTACAACAGCGGGTAATGAACTTGCGGGATAAAATTCAGGAGACTCGCAATATTTATAAATTGTCGGTAGACAGCTGCTTGGGCTATGACGAAAAGACAGAACGGGACGATTTATATCTGGCTCGACGGATGATCAATGCGGTAGCCTCTAATTTGGAGCGTTTGGTGGAAATTCACCGCAGCATCGTTTTGGCACCCCGTTTGGCAGGCAGTAAGGTCATCAGGCAAACGGTATATCAATATCTGATGGAGGTGCTGTATAATCATCAGCGTATCTTTGAATATTTATTGTTTGACCAGCCCTTGGGTGATGAGATGATGCAGGCCTTTGACTGCCGGGAAGTGCAGATGGAGCAGCGTATGCTGGATATGCTGAAGGGCATGGAGGATTTATTGCCGCTGCACTACTGGAATATGACGGTGGAAGGGGAACGGATTATGTATAAAACATGGAATCTGAGCCGGATAAAGCGGGAGATGCGTGGAGAAGCTGTAGCGCTTGATGAAGTGGAAGAGCTGTATCGTTTACAGTAACAGGCATATTTTGGACGAAGCGGCGTACAATGTACAGAGGTGAGGCACATGATGTCTTTGGTATTGCTGTTAACCGGACTGGCTCTGTTTATAACAGCCGCTTTGAAGCTGCGTATGCGCAGTAATTTCTACCGACAGGAACAGGCCATTAGCAGCCCTTTGGCAGAAGCAATGAGCCAACTGGTGGGTATTTCCGGCGGGATTTATTTGTCGCTGGTGATGTTGGTCAGCTTTTTGGGAATTGAAGCGCCGCAGAAGATTTGCTTTCTGGATATGCTGCTGGACCCTTTGGCTTTGTTGTCCATTTTGTTGGCTTGTTTACAGCCCTTGGGGCTGGTGTTACTGCGTAAAATTTTAGCAGGAGGGGGAAAATAAGCATGGAATATGGAACCATACGGCTCAGTGATTTAACAGGTAAGAATATTGTGAATATTTATGATGGTGTGCGTCTGGGTGTGATTTATGAGCCCAATCTTTCCTTTGATCCGGAAACCGGTCGGATTGAGCAGCTTTATTTGGGCGGACGCAACGGCTTTACCGGAATGTGGTCAGAAAAAAACAGTCTGCAAATTCCCTGGCAAGCGGTGCATAAAATCGGGCAGGAGGTTGTAATTGTCGATTTAGGGCAAAGCCCCATGCGGTATAAACGCAATCTATTTTAACTCTTTTTTATAGCTTTTGTGAATTTTTAATTGCAGTTGGAGCAATAATTGTATTATAATAAGGCATAACAATTTTGTAGGAGGAACTATTGTGAGCGTAACAAGTACATCCAATTTCATTCAGGCAATTATTGATGAAGACGTCGCCAATGGTGCCAAAGATATATATACCAGATTTCCGCCGGAACCAAACGGGTATCTGCATGTGGGCCATGCCAAATCCATCTGTTTAAATTTTGGTTTGGCAGAACGCAATCATGGCCGTTGCAATTTGCGGTTTGACGATACCAATCCGGTAAAAGAAGATACCGAGTATGTGGAGTCTATCCAGCAGGATGTAGAATGGCTGGGGTTTCATTGGACTGGCGACATCCACTACGCCTCTGATTATTTTCATACTTTTTACGAATGCGCTGTGCAGCTGATCAAAGACGGCAAGGCCTTCGTCTGCGATTTAACGCCGGAAGAGATACGGGACTATCGCGGAACTTTAACGGAGCCAGGGAAGAACAGCCCTTATCGGGAACGCTCGGTGGAAGAAAATCTTGCTTTATTTGAAGCTATGAAACGGGGAGAGTTTGCAGATGGTGCTAAAGAGCTGAGGGCTAAAATTGATATGGCTTCGCCTAATATCAATCTGCGGGACCCCATTATTTATCGGATTGCCAACGCCCATCATCACCGTACCGGCGATGAATGGTGCATTTATCCTATGTATGATTTTGCTCATCCGATTTCCGATGCCATAGAAGGGATTACCCATTCGGTATGTACCTTGGAATTTGAAGATCATCGTCCTTTGTACGATTGGGTGTTGGACAACCTGATGGAATTTGCTAAGTTCCCATCCCGTCCCCATCAGTATGAGTTTGCCCGGTTAGAATTGAACAACACCATTACCAGTAAGCGTAAACTGAAACGATTGGTGGATGAAGGGGTAGTGGATGGTTGGGACGATCCCCGTATGCCTACCATTTCCGGCATGCGCCGCCGCGGATATACGCCGGAGGCCATCCGTAGCTTTTGTGATATGATTGGCGTTTCTAAAAGCAACAGTAAAGTGGAATTTGCTATGCTGGAATATTGTCTGCGGGAGGATTTAAATCAAAATGCGCCGCGGGCCATGGTGGTACTCAATCCGTTAAAGATTACCATTACCAATTATCCGGAAGGTCAGTTAGAGTATTTGGATGCGGAAATCAATCCCAATAAACCGGAGCTGGGAACCTATAAAATTCCTTTTGGCCGGGAAATTTATATTGAGCAGGAAGACTTTAAAGAAGAAGCTAACAACAAGTTTTTCCGTTTGAAGCCGGGAAAAGAAGTGCGTTTAAAACATGCTTATATTATTCAGTGCAATGAAGTGGTGAAGGATGCCGAAGGAAATATTGTGGAACTAAAATGTACCTATGATCCAACTACCAGAAGCGGCATGGAAAACGCTGGCCGAAAAGTGAAAGGAACATTGCACTGGGTAGAGGCAACCACAGCCTTGGATGCCGAAGTGCATATGCTGGATTTCCTGTTGCAGCCGGAACAGGGTGAAGACGATTTTATGAAGTATCTCAATCCCAATTCGCTGGTTGTCTTAAAGGGCTGCAAAGCAACACCGGATATGAAAAACGCCAAAGCAGGAGACAAGTTCCAATTCCTGCGCAACGGATATTTCTGCGTAGACAGCAAATATTCGACACCGGAGCATCTGGTGTTCAATCAGACCGTATCTTTAAAGGGCAATTATAAGCCAGAGTAACGATAAAACTTGATTTTGATGACACATAAAAACTGCCAGGAGAAAGCAAAAGTTTCTTCTGGCAGTTTCTATTTTTAAGAGAGTCCCAGCAGCAAAAGGAATTGGCGCAATAAAAAGCACAACAGCAATCCTGTAGCAGTAGGCAGCAAAAAAGCCAGTGCCGTCCAGCCTAAGCTGCCAGTTTCTTTGCGGATGGTCAGGCAGGTTGTCGAGCAGGGCCAATGAAAAAGGCTGAACAGCAGCACGGCGGCCGCTGTTTGCCAGGTCCAGCCATGCGCTGTTAAGATGGCATGTAAAGCCGTGTAGGTTTCAAACTCGACTATGGTACCACTGGATAGGTATATCATGAGCATTAAAGGGATGACAATTTCGTTGGCAGGCCAGCCCAAAAGAAAGGCCAGAAAAATAATGCCATCCATGCCAAAGGGCGCGGCCAAAGGATTTAACAGTTGCGCCAGCAGTTGGATGAGGGATTGACCTTCTACAGAAATATGGGCCAGGAGCCAAATCAGCAATCCTGCCGGCGCTGCAACCATCACAGCCCGGAGCAAGACAAAGGTGGTGCGGTCTAGCAGCGAGCGCAATATAATCTGCCCCAACTGGGGACGGCGATATGGCGGCAACTCCAGAATGAAGGACGAAGGCATCCCCTGTAGAATGGTTTTCGATAAAATGTAGGAAATTGACAATGTAACAAGGAAGCTGAAGAGAATAAGCAGAACTAATAGAAGCGGCGCTATCCATGGTTGACTAGCGGCGAAAAACATGGTAAGCAAGGCGATTAACATAGGCAGGCGACCATTACAGGGTGTAAAGCTGTTGGTCAAAATAGCGATGAGCCGTTCTCGCGGCGATTCTATGATGCGGCAGCCAATAACGCCAGCCGCATTACAGCCGAAGGCCATGCATGTTGTCAAACATTGCTTGCCGCAAGCACCAGCTTTTTGAAAGCAGGAATCCAGATTAAAGGCCACCCGCGGTAAGTAGCCGCAATCCTCCAGGATGGTGAACAGCGGAAAAAAGATGGCCATGGGCGGCAGCATGACAGCAATAACCCAGCTTAGCGTTTGATAAACGCCGTCCAGCAGGCAGCTTTGCAGCCACGAAGGCGTGTGCAGTGTTTGAAGCAGTTGGGACAGCAACTGACCGCCCTGGGCGAAAAAGCAGCTCAGCCATTGAGATGGATAGTTGGTGCCGCAGATGGTCAACCAAAAAATGAAGGCCAGTAAACCGAGCATGATGGGAATTCCGGTCCATTTACCTACCAGCAGAGCGTCGAAGCGACGGTCTGTCTGTAAATGATTTTTTTGATAGGTAACGCATTGTTCTGTGATTTGCTGTGCTTGGGCTACCAAATGATTTTGCTCGGGCAGACTATCGCTGAGCCGTTGGGGCGGTTGGGTTTGCATTGCCTGCATAACTGTTTGCAGGAGTTGGGGAAACCCTTGCTTCTTTCCTGCGGCCATTCCCACAACAGGCAAGCCAGTTAATTGCTGCAACTTGGCCAAATCTACCTGAATTTTTTTGTGCAGCGCTTCGTCCATGCAGTTGACTGCCAAAATGACCGGTGAAAAGACAGCTTTTAACTGCAAAGCAAGCAGCAGATTGCGCTCCAGGCAAGTAACGTCGCAGACTACGACGATAGCGTCGATGTCCTCTTGCATGATGTAATTGTAGCTGATTTGCTCGTCGCGGGAAACGGGAGAGAGGGAATAACAACCGGGCAAATCCACAATGTGGAAGGTTTGGTTTTGATATTGGTGGGTGCCGCTGGCCAACTCAATGGTTTTGCCGGACCAGTTGCCTGTGTGTTGATGCAAGCCGGTCAGGGCATTAAACAAGGTGCTTTTTCCTACGTTAGGATTTCCTGCAAGAACGATGGTCTTCTCTTCGGCTTGCTTTGCCGATGCCGTTGCCTGAATGAAAATGGCGGCAGCGTCCGTTTGGCGCAAAGCGATGACTGTGCCGTGAATCAGATAGGTAGAGCTGCTGCCGGAAAAATTTTGCTGCAAGTATTGGATTGTAACGCCGGGAACGAAGCCTAAGTCCTGCAAGCGTTTGCGATTTTCCTGCTCCGTTTTGATGCATTCGATGATTGCGCTTTCTCCTGGCTTGAGATGGGTGAGGCTTTTCTTTACCATAGCAGACAGCTCCTTTATCCGAAACAGATTTCTTTTGCTACAGTCTATTCGCGATTTGCGGGAAAGGTGTTTTGATTTTCTTACCGCCGGTTATAAAAATACTGGAGAAAAATTGTATCATTTATGGAGAAAATCGGGGAAAATTCTTGACATCTAACAGAGAATCTTTATAATGGATAGATATAGAGAAAAACGTAGAAGAGAACATGCTGCATGCTATTGGTAACAGAGAGAGGCACCTGGGCTGGAAGTGCTTTACGGCGTATCATGCAGATACCATCTCGGAGTTTCCGCTGCGAACAGCGGACGGGTGATTTCGTTATCTAATCGATGAGTGAGCTTCGGGCTAACTTGGGTGGAACCACGGATTACAGCATTCGTCCCAATGGGATGGATGCTTTTTTTATTTTCATATTTTATTCATCGAACGGCAGATTGTATGGCTGTCGTTCACAAGAAGGAGAGAAACATCATGATTCATATTACATTACCGGATGGTTCGGTGCGGACTTTTGAGCAGGAAACTGTAACGCCGCTGGAAATTGCCAAAAATATCAGCAATGGTTTGGCGAAAAAAGCCATTGTTGCCAAAGTGGACGATAAATTATGCGGACTTAATCAGCCAATTACAGCCGATGCAGCCGTGAGTATTTATACCTTTGATGATCCAGAAGGACGGGATACCTTCCATCACAGCACATCGCACATTTTAGCGCAGGCTGTGCAGAAGCTGTTCCCAGGCACCAAGCTGGGGATTGGCCCTGCCATCAAAGATGGTTTCTATTATGACTTTGATTCGGAACATAAGTTTACACCGGCCGATTTGGAATTGATTGAAGCAGAAATGCTGAAAATTGTACAGGCCAATGAAGTTTATCAGCGGCAGGAGTTATCTCGGGCCGACGCGATTGCCATGTTTACCGAAAAAGGCGAACCTTATAAGGTAGAACTGATTAACGATTTGCCGGAAGACTCTGTGATTAGCATTTACACCCAGGGCGATTTTACCGATTTATGCGCAGGCCCTCACATTCCAAGCACCGGTATTGTGAAAGCGCCTAAGCTGCTGAGCCTGGCAGGTGCTTATTGGCGCGGCAGTGAAAAAAATAAAATGCTGCAGCGTATTTATGGGACATCCTTCCCGAAAAAAGCCGAATTAGAAGAGCATCTGTTTAAGCTGGAAGAAGCGAAACGCCGCGACCATCGTAAGCTGGGACAGGAATTGCAACTGTTTACCTTTGTGGATGAAGCGCCGGGCTTCCCGCTGTTCTATCCAAAAGGCATTGTACTGCGCAATAATCTGGAAAATTTCTGGCGGGAGCTGCATGCCAAAGCCGGTTATGATGAAATCCGCACACCGATGATTATGAGCCGCAGTCTGTGGGAACGGTCTGGTCACTGGGATCATTATCAGGATAACATGTATTTTACCGAAATTGATGACGAGCCCTACGCCATCAAACCGATGAACTGCCCAGGCGGGATTTTGCTGTATAACAGCCAGTTGCACAGCTATCGGGAATTGCCGCTGCGTTGGAGCGAGCTGGGCTTGGTACATCGGCATGAGTTATCCGGCGCTTTGCACGGCTTAATGCGTGTACGCGCTTTCACTCAAGACGATGCTCATATCTTTATGCTGCCAGAACAGATTAACGAAGAAGTAAAAGGCGTTATCAAATTAATTGACAGTGTGTACAAAACCTTTGGCTTTACCTATCACGTAGAATTATCTACCCGTCCGGAAGATTCCATGGGTTCTGATGAATTGTGGGAACGGGCAACCGACGCTTTGCGGGATGCCTTGACCGATTTGGGCATGGATTATATTGTCAACGAAGGTGATGGCGCTTTCTATGGTCCTAAAATTGACTTCCATCTGCAGGACTGCCTAGACCGTACCTGGCAGTGCGGCACCATTCAGCTGGATTTCCAGATGCCGGAAAAATTTGATATGTGCTATATTGGGGAAGACGGTGAAAAGCATCGTCCCGTTATGGTACACAGAACAGTCTTTGGCAGCATTGAACGGTTTATCGGCATTTTGACAGAGCATTATGCCGGCGCTTATCCAACCTGGCTGGCGCCAGTGCAGGCTACTGTTCTGCCGATCACAGACAAATTCAATGACTATGGCCGTGAAGTTGCGGCGAAACTGGAAGCTGCTGGCATTCGCGTGGAAGTGGATAGCCGTAATGAAAAAATCGGTTATAAGATCCGCGAAGCACAGATGCAGAAAATTCCATACATGCTGATAGTGGGCGAAAAAGAAGCCACCAGTCAGACTGTAAGTCTGCGTAAACGGGGCGAAGGCGATTTAGGCGCTGTAGCGGTGGAACAGATGGTGGCTGATATGGTGGCAGAAATTAAAGATAGAAAATAAATGAAAAATAGAGCAGGCACTGATTTTCACAAATTAGTGGTTGACTTTTCCAGAACAATTGATTATACTATGCATAATCTCAATTGGGACAGTGTTTCCAAAGCAGGATTGGACGACCGCCGATATGTTATCGGCTAAGGCCATACGGACAGCCGGGTCGAATGCCGAAAACCACCGCTGGTGGTTGGCAACTTCTGTTGCCTTATTGATTAAGCGAAATGCTTAGTTTTATAAGTTGGTTCCTTCATAACCAAAAATGCCTTAAGGCATGAACTTGTGAAATGATCAATAAGAGTAGTAAAAGTAATCTTTGCTATATAGACTCTGATCTCATTGTGATTCAATAGTACCTATATTGGGTTTTTACAGATGCAGATATAATTTGCTGTAACGATTTTCAGCGTGTCAATAGAGAAATCGTTGGGTGTGGTTTGCATGTTGTTCCATAAAGGGTGCTGGGATGATAGTGACTTTACAGGTGGCATGTCGAATTTGAGGGCATGCCACTTTTTTGTGTGTCGTTTGAAGTGAAGCCAGCTTATGCCAAAACCAAACAGGAAAGGGAGAAATGATTGATGAAACAAATGAAAAAATTGGTTGTGGTTATGGTATGCGCTGTATTTCTGCTCAGCAGCTTATCGGCCTGTGGGATAAGCGCTGATGCGGACAATGCTGGATTGTCGATGGCTGATGATGTGGCGGCTTTTGCCCAAGCGATTGATATGGATTACGCTTATGACTTAGCCTATAAGCTGGGCTATGATACGGAGCTGGCTGATAATGAGTTGGGTTGGCGCAGCGCAGGTTCCGATGCAGAGCATCGCACCGCGGATTACTTGGTTCGTGAAATGGAAGCCATTGGCCTGACAGATGTGGAAAAGGTGGGAGTTCCAGTTGATAAATTTCAGTTCCATGATGCCAGACTGACAGTAGAAGGTACAGATATTGATTTGATGCCAGCAGCTTATCAGTGCTCAGGAACCGATGAAGACGGCATCACAGCTCAGATTATTGATGCAGGAACAGGTACGGAGACCGATTATGCCGAAATCGGTGATGTAACAGGTAAAATCGTTCTGGTTCAGGTCGATCAGGCCAATGTATCCTGGATTGATGGCTACATTCGTATGGCAGATGCGCAAGGTGCTGCTGCGATTATCACTTATGCAAATAGTGGATATGGAGAAGTTAGCGAAGATTCTATCAACGTGCAGGATATTTGTTGTGAGGATTTGCTTCCAACCGTAGCGATTTCTTATAAGCAGGCTGAAAAAATTAAGGAGACCATAGAAGCAGAAAATCGTATGGCAACATTGCTGGTCGATGTGGATTTTGAAAAAGATGCTGGTATCTCCTATAATGTAGTTGGCAAGATAAAAGGAAAGTCCTCTGCGCAACAGATCATACTTGCCTCCCACTATGATAAATACTGGTATGGATTTCAGGATAACTGCTGTGCTGTATCGCTCAATATGGCTGTGGCAAAAGCCCTGATTGAATCAGGTTATCAGCCAGAAAATGATATTGTCATTGTTGCTCATGGCGCTGAAGAATGGGGGGCATCCGGTTCGCAGTTTGACTGGGCAATCGGTTCGTGGGGAATGATGGAAGCCAAGCCCGACTGGGCAAGTAAAACGATTTGCATGTTGAATACCGAATTACCTGGATACAGCATGGGATTAGAAGAATTGAATATCATTGCGGTACCTGAATATCAAGCTCTTGCTTCTAAGCTGATAGCGAAATCAGGTTTGGTGACAACCTATGGGAATGTTCGTTTAAGTACAGAAGTAACCGATGTTTCCAATATGGAGGACGGTGTCTCCTACCGGCATCATGGCATTCCCTATATGCTGAATGGCGGTGTTGGCGGTACATTTGGCGCGGAGCGCTATCATACTCAATTTGATGATGCAGATACTTATGATGAAGATGCCATGAAAACCAATATTCACTGGTATGGCGCCTTCTCCATCTATCTGGACAAGATGCCTGCCATGGAGTTGGATATGACGGCAACCTGTGATGATTTGGCGGAAAATTTGAACGATGAAATTGCAGAAGCTGCTGGCGTTGATGTAAAAGCATACAAAGCCTCTATTGCAGCATTCAGGGAAGCTGCAGAAGCTCACAACGCAAAAATTGCCGCATTGAATGATGCCTATGAAGAGGCAATGGCTGCTGAAGATGAAGCAAAAATTGCCGATTTGCGCGCACAAGGCAAAGCGTTGAATCAAATTTCTTTAACTGCGTTTAAAGCTATCCAGAATGGTTTCTTAAAGGCCGACGATACAGATGTGTATCTGGGACATTTGCCTACCAACCGCAATATTGCGTGCTTGCAAGGAGCGTTAGCCGCGCTGGATGATGAAGCTCTTTGGACAGAGGATGGCGATGGGGCATTGGATATCATTTTTAATCTAAATGCTTATCATGACTGGTCCTACTATTTCTTTGGTCAAAAAGTGGGCTACGATACACTTACCCAATATGATGAAAATTTTGTAGATAACGATAATACCTATTGGGGAACGGACTGGCTTTATCCAGTTGTCTATGTAGCTGACACATCCTATGCGTTGTATCAGGCCGATGCTTTAGGGGAGACACCAGATTATGCAGGCGCAAAAGCAGTATATCAGGAAGCCTTGGAGCAATCGTATCAGGATGTGGTCGATTACTGTGCGGCGGAGATGCAAACAATGGCAGAAATCACAGAGATGTTGCAATAGAGGATTGTTGATTGTGCTAAAAACGAAAAACTTCATAAAAAGTTTGTGCATTTTCAAAAAAACTATTGACAAACAAAAGAAAACATACTATGATGTAAAAGTTGATTGAAACAGAATAGCTTAGTTCAAGAAGAAACCATCCGTTTCTCACCTTCCAGCCGGTTGCTGAGTTGGTTTAACAAGCGCTTTTATTGATGATGACGTCAGTTTTTTGATGTGGTTTTCAAGCGGATGGAGTTTTCTATCCGCTTTTTTTATTGCTTGATTCCGAGGAGGGAATGACAATTAGTAAAGAGTTAAGAATTAACGAAGAAATTCGTTGTAAAGAGGTTCGTTTAGTTGATGATGCCGGTCAGCAATTGGGCGTGATGTCTCCCAGAGAGGCTGCGAAGGTTGCTGCGGAAAAAGGGTTGGATCTGGTTGAGGTTGCACCGACTGCCAATCCGCCGGTTTGCCGTATCATGGACTATGGGAAATATAAATATGAGCAGAGCAAAAAGGAACGGGAAGCCAAGAAAAATCAGCGTACCATTACCGTAAAAGAAGTGAAGCTCAGACCAAACATTGAAGATCATGATTTTCAGACCAAAGCCAAAAATGCTGCAAAATTTTTAAGCGGCGGGGACAAAGTGAAAGTGACCATCATGTTCCGCGGTAGAGAAATCACCCATCCAGAACTGGGTCAGGAACTGTGCGAACGCTTTGCAGAAGAGTTGACAGGCGTGGCGAAGGTAGAAAAAGCTGCCAAAGTAGAAGGCAGAAATATGATCATGATCTTGGCTCCGGCCAAAGATTAATGTATAAACTTGAAGAATCAGCAAGTGAGAGGAGGAAATTATTATGCCAAAGATGAAAACTCATAGAGGTGCAGCAAAAAGATTCGGTAAAACAGGTTCCGGTAAAATTAAAAGAAACCATGCTTTTACAAGCCATATTTTAGAAAAGAAATCCCCTAAGAGAAAACGTAATTTGCGTAAATCTGCAATTATGTTTGAAGGCGATGCAAAACGAGTAGCAAAATTAATTCCTTACAAATAATAGGTAAGTGTATAGAAGGAGGTTGGACAACCCATGGCAAGAGTAAAACGTGGTGTGACTGCGCACCGCAGACATAAAAAAATCTTAAGACAGGCAAAAGGTTACTATGGTAACCGTTCTAAAATTTACCGTGTAGCAAATCAGGCAGTAATGCGTTCTTTACAGTATGCTTACGCTCATAGAAAACTGCGCAAACGTGACTTCCGTAAACTGTGGATTGCACGGATTAATGCAGCTTGCAGAATGAACAATATGTCTTACAGCAGATTCATCAACGGCTTGAATAAAGCTGGCGTTGAAATCAACCGTAAAGTGTTGGCTGATTTGGCGATCACCGATGCAAAAGCATTCAGCGATTTAGTAGAAGTTGCCAAAAAAGCTTTAGCATAAGAAGTTTGGAGGATATTTTAGAGGCCGTAAGGCTTGTGGAATATCCTCTATTTTTATATGAACTTATGGAAATTAGATAATTGCAAGGAGCGAAGCACGATGATTTTGAAAATTGCAGTCGTCTATTTGTTGTCCATCAATGTATTTGGTTTTCTGCTGATGGGATGGGATAAAGGCAAAGCCAAAAAGGAGCAATGGCGGGTACCAGAACGGCGCTTTTTTCTGGTGGCTTTCCTAGGCGGAAGTCTGGGCTGCTGGTTAGGCATGCAGAAATTCCGGCATAAAACCAAGCATCCTGTTTTTGTGATTGGCATTCCTGCTATTTTTGTGCTGCAAGTGCTGGTTGTATGTGTGGTATATGGAAAGTTCTTCTGGATAAAGTGACCCTGTGCTTGTTGGGTTTTACACAAAAAGTGAAATGCAAAATATAATTTTATATTTTGCATTTTTTCTAAAAACTGACCATTGAAAAGTTGACAGCCAGCTGTGCCAGTGCTATTATAAAAGATAACCAAAAAGAATAACAAAGATGCCTTGTCTGACTGGATAGGGTAGAGGCGCGAAGCTTATCAGTAGTATCGTGGAGATTCAGGAAGTCGTAGAGCCGGTATAAAAGGAAGTTTCGCCGAAGTCTGTTTTTGTCCTGCAAAAGCAGGCTGGGGCTGTATCAAATAGGTACAGGACTGTCAACAGTTACAACCCAAGTGGCTGTTGTTGAGCTATCATGTATGGGGATGGGGGCTAATTCTAAAGCTATCGCTAAAGGGTTTTTCTTCCTTTAGCTTTTTTTATAAATTGCTGATAATCGCATCCCTGCAAAAAGGAGGAACTAAAATGATTCGAGTAGGTGTAATGGGAGCCTGCGGTCGTATGGGCCGCGAAATTTGTCGCACAGTGGTAGATGATCCAGAACTGGAGTTGGTTGCCGCTTTTGACCGGGAGTATCAGGGTATGGAAATCGGCGCTTTGATTGGCCGGCCGGTGGAAGGCGTGTTGGTGGAAACCGACTTGCAAAAACTGTTGGCCAGTGTGCAGATCGATGTCATGATTGATTTCACCGTGGCAGACGCCATGCGGGTGAACGTACCGCAGGTTTTGGAAAAAGGCATTGCGGTAGTGGCTGGCACAACCGGACTGAGTGCAGAAGAACGGGCAGAAATGGGGAAATTGGCGGAAGAACATCACACCGGTATGTTCCATGCAGCCAACTTTGCTATTGGCGCTGTTTTGATGATGAAATTTGCTGCGGAAGCAGCCAAATATATGCCCTATGCCGAAGTGATTGAACTGCATCATGATAAAAAGCTGGATGCGCCATCAGGCACAGCCGTTACCACATTGAGCAAAATCTCGGAAAATCGGAAAAGCTTTAAACAAGGTATGGAAAATGAATACGAAAAAATTCCTGGTTCCCGCGGCGGCGAGTATGACGGTATGCGGGTACACAGCGTGCGGCTGCCAGGCTTTGTAGCCAGTCAGGAAGTCATTTTCGGCGGCTTGGGGCAGACTTTAACCATTCGTCACGATTCTATTTCTCGAGAATCTTTTATGCCAGGAATTGCGTTAGCAGCGAAAAAAGTAAAGGGTTGGACTGGCTTGGTAGAAGATTTGGAAAATATTTTAGATTAATGTTGTATCCTTTATGGTGTATGTTTGCAGGTAGAAAACTATTTCTATAAGATTTTAAAAATTGCGGGGAGGAAAGACAATGAAAGAATTAACGATTGCAGTGGTAGGCGCTACAGGTGCAGTAGGGCAGGAAATTTTAAAGGTTATGGCAGAACGGAAAATTCCTTATAAAGAATTACGTCTCTTGGCCAGTGCCAGAAGTGCCGGGACACAAATTGAATATCAGGGGAAAACCTACACAGTGCAGGAAACCACAGAAAATTCTTTCGATGATGTAGATTTGGCTTTATTTGCAGGCGGTCCAGCCAGCCGGGCCTTTGGCCGTTTGGCTCAATCCAAAGGCTGCGTGGTTATCGACAACAGCAGCACGTTCCGGTTAGAACCGGATGTTCCGCTGGTGGTGCCAGAAGTAAACCCAGAAGCATTAAAAGACCACAAAGGCTTGATTGCCAATCCAAATTGCTCTACCATTTTATTGGTGTCGGCGTTGTATCCGCTGTATAAAAAGAGCAAAGTAAAACGGGTAATTGTTTCCACCTATCAGGCCGTATCGGGCGCAGGCAAAGAAGCTATTGACGAACTGACCTTGCAGGTAAAGCAAACTTTGAACGGCGAACCAATCGAACCCCATGTATTCCAGCATCAGATTGCCTTTAACTTGATTCCCCATATTGATGTGTGGATGGAAGACGATTATACAAAAGAAGAAATGAAGCTGGTTTATGAAACCCAGAAAATTTTAAGCGATGATAGCATTTCTATTACACCTACTGCTGTGCGGGTGCCAGTATACCGCAGCCATTCGGAATCGGTCTATGTAGAAACGGAAGAAACCATCACACCTGATGAAGCCAGAGCCTTGATGGAAGCAGAACCGGGCTTGATTGTGCAGGATGACCCACATAACAATGTATATCCAATGCCGCTGTTTACATCGGATACCGATGAAGTTTATGTAGGTCGAATTCGCCGCGACTTAGGCTGTGACAAAGCATTGAATTTATGGATTGCATTCGACCAGCTGCGTAAGGGCGCTGCGACCAATGCGGTGCAGATTGCGGAAGAACTGCTGCGTCAAGATTTGATCTAAAGATAGTGGTACCTGAGGGCGCTTGCGCATATAGTGTTTATAGAATAAAAAATCAATCGGCAATTTTGAGGAGGTTATATCAATGGATTTTGGCAGAGTTATGACGGCAATGGTCACTCCATTTTTAGATAACGGAGAAGTAGATTATGATGAAGTAAAGCGGTTAGCGGTACATTTGATAGAAAATGGCAACGACAGTTTG
>CABUKW010000046.1 GCA_902492275.1 uncultured Peptococcaceae bacterium | reverse complement strand
ATATCATTTTTGCCCCAGCGGTACTTTGTTCCGTCGTCACCGAAGAAATAGCCTATGTCAGCGGCAGTCTGTTTTAATTCATTAATTGCTGCCACAAGACTTTCTTTCGCAGTTGTAGCCAGCTCTGCCAAATTACCTACTTCTGCTTTTAATGCATATAAATCTGTTATAGTCTGCAATGTCTGCCGCAATTCCATTATTTCTTTTTCATAGGTTTCCAGGTCTACAGTAAGGCCGCTGGACAGCGCCAGTTTTACATTGGCATCGTTTCCGATGTAGGTAATTAAATCCAGCCGCCGTTCCAAAAGTGTATTTGTTTCGTAAGCCGGTATTAGTTCGGCATTTTGGTGCGCGTTCCCGTAGGAATAAAGTATTTCTTCTGTACTTGTCCCATCCGGTCGGATGCATTTCGCATAAAGCCCCAGCTCTCTATAGTAAAACGCTTCTGTAGTGTCTTTGTTGCTAAAATTAGCGCCAAACACAACGCTGCCATCTGGATTTTGGCTTTTCCTTGTTACCGCCATGGAACATACCGGGACACTTACCTCGGTCATGGTCCGTGCCGTTTTCCCCTCCGGCATAAATCCAGAGCCCATCACAACGCGAGTTGGAACGAATACAGCGCCCAGTTCTATTTCTGCCAGAAGAGATAACCCATCATCGGTTATATCATTGTCATAAAATGCACTCAAAATAGATCGCCTCCTTTCCACCGTACTTCGCCAAGCGGAACCTGCTCGGCAGAAAATTCATAGTAGCCCAATCCTGCAAAAAGCCGAGCTTTGCCATTCAATCCCTTTTTCCATGCCCCGCCCAACCAAATTTGTTGAATAGAAGCTTCATGGTATCCTACCCCTGTATGAAGCCACATTTGTCCAGTTAACGTAATTAAGATTCCATCCAGAATGGCGCTGGCCCGTTTCACCTTTTGCAAAATATTTAAAAATTCAGACAATTTTTCATTTGTAATCGTTGGATTGGCACTTAAAATTTTGAAATGCCCTGGCTGGCCATCATACTCAAACCATTCAAAAATATGCCCTTCTCCAAAATAAGTCGTTATCACATTCTCAACTGCCCATTTTGTCCCCAATTTCTGATACACTTTATCACTGTTTAGGACGATTTCCCGCTTTACTTCAAGACTAGCGGCTTTGTTGTACCATAGAATATTTAATTCCCAAGCTAGTTCATCCAGTTCGGCTTCTGTCATGCTGTCAATATGATTCCAAACTGTCATTGTTTTTTCTGCGGCGGCAAATGCCTTTATGACTTCTTCCGTTCCTAATGATAAGCCTTTTACCGTTAAGTCATCGCGCATAAAGGTAGGCAGTAATTTTACAAATTCAATATCATATAGTTTCATAAAATTATTCCTCCGTCACTTCATGTGTGACGGTTAGATTACCAGAAAACCTTGCCACCTGTTTTTTGCTTAATGTGGTAAGCACAGGCGCTGCCACATCTACCCGCAGCACTGGAATATTTCCGTCTACAGCAGAGAAAATGTAGCGGCGCAGCTGATCAGGGTTGATATCCCTGCCTAACGCTTTTGTTTGCCATGCATGATATTGGTCAATGGCCCCGCCCTCAGCTTCTATCAAGGTCACCGCATCACTTTCATTTTCAATGGTACAATAATATTTAATTTCAATATCATACTCTACTTGAGTTGGAGCAAATACACTGACGACATCACACATAGGCCGTACATCATCCGCAGATAGTTTCGCATATATTTTCTGTAATACTTCGTCTGATGGAATTTCTCCATTTGCCATAAGCGCATAGATGTTGATATAATTCCCTTCTGGATTTTCAATATATACATCAGAAATCTCCGGATCGGCAGACAAGGCAAAATAACGATAAGCCGATTCTGGCCCCGCTACAGAAAAGGCCGCCGGCGCTAGCCTGATTCTCTCTCTGTAGTGATTATCACCTTCTGTCGTGTACGGTTCTCCATCATCTCCACCGCTGGTACCGTTTAAATTTGCAACACTGGAGATATAAGGAATGAGATCTACCAATGTACTGACGCTTCCAGCTGCGAGGTTATTGTAATTACTGCCCGCTATCATACACTCGGCTTCTACATCCACAAACAAATCTCCGCTTTGCAGCACTGCAATCTTTTTTGTTGCAAAGTAAACAGAGCCATCTGGTGTAATACGGGTGCCTGCCGGGATAATAATGTTATTATGATTTGTTTCGGATATGAAAAAACGGAAAGTATCGCTTGCTGCCGCTGGCAGAGCCCTCGTTGTGTTCACCCGCTCGCCTAAAGCGTCCAACACATTTCCCCTGGCATAACGCAGCATTTTTTGTTTTGCCGCATCGTTCAGGTCATTGTAGACAGCCGTTAAAACATAGGCTAATGCTTCTCCAAAAATGCGCCGTTCATCTCCCGGATAGAGCGGTTCATTCACAGAATCCATCAAGCCGGTTATGACATCGTTATAAATCTCTTTCGCGTCAGTTTTTAAAAAATTCAGTTCTTCTGCCATAGTGCCCCTCTCATTCTGTATTTTGAATATGGACGTTCAGCTCAAAATCTCCACCCTCTGATTCTGTAGCAACAATCATGATATCCTCTGCATTAACGCGCGGCTCATATGTGGCTATCAGCCATTTTGCGTCTTCTATCAGACTATCTTTAGCCTCTATATGCGATTGGTCTATTAGCCTTGCATCAAGACCTTTTACACGCTCAAAAGGCACTTCGCCCCGGATGATAGATAACAAGTTTTGTACGCATTGAATTGGCGTACCATTTCCTTTTGCCAACATGAGACTACCTCCTTATGGAGCCTTTTGTGCTTTTTGTTCACTACTTGGCTTTGCCGATAGCGCCGCTTGTTTACTGACTGTTGTAGTTTTTTTCTTACCTGTAGATTTTTCATATTCAGTCAGCGTGATTGTAGCCTCAACTTCCAGCATATTCCCTTTACCATCCCATACAACATTTGTCAGATCAACCGCTTCCAGTTGGAAATTAGCTGCCCCCCAGGCTTTGCCTCCTATGTATAAAACATATACCTTCCCAATCAAGCTGCGCCATGTGCCCATCTGTGAGCGCGGCGTTACCCCTGCGGCCTGCACATATTTTACGTTAAATTGCACAGTCTCTAGTTCTCTGCCTCTTGTGTTAGTGGGCGGTGTACCGCTGGTATCGTTATTCGCGTCAGCCTTTAATTTAAAGGATGTTTTAAAGCCAGTTAGCGACGTTATTTTTTGTGGCGTAATCTCAAAGGTCATTGGCCCCCATTTTGCCATGATTCCCATATATCACATCTCCTTATCTCGGCGCACCCGTCACGGAGCCTGTTTCTGAATGCGTGTGGCTGTTATAGCTTGCGACACTTTCGGTAACCAAATCAGCTGCTTTTATAAATCCTGTTACTTCTGCCGTGCCTTCAATTTTTACTTGTTCATAGAGCGTGTGGTTCCACTCTCCATCAAGTCTGGCCAAAATAATTCCGGTACCGTCCTCAAAATCAGCATAGGCCACCGGCATATCCACTGCCAGGCAATCAATTAAAAAAAATGGCACTGTAAGCGGCGGCGTTACAGAATTTTGTGCATTGCCTAAAATGACTACAGCAGTTTTACCGTCTCCGCTCACAGATGAGATTTTTCCTTTCCTTACCATCAATATCCCTCCAATGGTTTGCGGAAAAATAATTTTGCTCTGCCCTTAGCATAATCGTTCCGAACATGGGTCAGAAATATATTGCCATCCCAGGAAGGCACACGCTCATTTTGCAGTTTTAATACACTGGCTGCTGCATATCCCGGCAGGATACGCCCAAGAAAATAACCGCTCTTCACGTTTTTATTTTTGCTGCGCAACAAATTTTGGGCAAAACGTTCCGCTTCCGCAGCACTGCCAACCATAATTTTTTCATCCGGCGTGTAAACCCTTGCCATGCCGTTTTCTCCGTCAAAACTACCCTGATAGCTTCCCCGTTCAATGGTGCAGGAGCCATAGAGCCTTGCTGTATCATTTTGGTAACGGTAATCATCATCAAGACCAATCGGAAGCGTTTCTATTGGTTCCTGGTTTTCCATATAAGGCTCAGAATAAAGTACCAACTTGTTGTCATATACCAAAAAAGCGCAGCCTTCCAGTTCGCAGCGCTTTTGTAAAAAATAAAAATCGGTTGTATTTTCCTGTAAAATATATGGATATAAATAATCCTCCACACCATAACTGATAAAACTAAGACCGTGATTTTCAGCTATTTCCGCACCCATTTTTAAAAGGCTAATTTGTTGCCAAGCTTTATTCTTCACTTCACGCACCGAAGGCGGTGCAGAAGCTGCCCTTAATTCATAAAGTCCATTGGTGGGCAATGCATCATATACATACATTTTGCCGGTTCCAATACTGCCATAATTTACGGTAATCTCATCTCCGACTTTTGGCTGCCACTTATCCCATAGATTATCGGTATCGTTGAAACGAATGAACAAAGTATCGCTTTGTTTTTCCGCATACATATCATGATAACAGGCATTAATAGAAATATTTTCTGTGATATCCTGGCCTTCAAAATTTACTTGAATCATGCCAAACGCCTCCATGGCGGCAGTGTTTCCGGCGTCTCTGCATTTTCAATGATGGGAATTTGCAGTATGATACCCTGCTCAAAAATTAACACGTCCGCATAATCTGGATTCTCTTCAATAATTACACTGGATAACTGTTCCTCTCCGTAATTTCTAAGCGCCAGTAAATCAAACGTATCCCCCTGGGCTGTCAAATATTCTGTATATCCTGTGATATTAATTGACATAGGCAAAAAGCCCCCTTTCGCTAAACCAACGCTCCAGCAGGTCTGTAAATTCAGGGAACTCTGCTTCAATGGCTGCCATAATATCTTGTTTATCTGCATTTCCTGTAACAGTTATTTGTGGCGCAAAGGTGATACCATCTATATTGACACTATTTGATATGGTGCTATTTGACAGTGTCTCACCGCTATCCACTGCAACTCCCAGCATTTCCCCAGCTTTGGCCCAATAACCGATATTCTCATCCCGATATGCCGAATCGAAAGAAATAACCGCCTCCGTTCCAGCTTCCCCCGCAATGGAAATCCCATTGGTAAAGCCGCCGTTTGCAAAGGTTGGAATTGTGATACTGCCTCCGCTTACCTTGCTTAACACATTTTCTGCTTTTGTTTTTATGCTGTTAAACTTATCTCCTATGCCGGAAAGCAAGGTCTGAATCTTATTTAGCGGCGCTTCTACAATAGAAAGCAATTGATTGAAATTCTCTGTAAAAGTTTGCTTTACTTCTTCTGCAGCATTTTTCGCATTTGTTTTTAACGCAGCCCACTTCTCGCTTACATAGGTTTCTAGCTGCAGCGCTTTCTCTTTCACGGTATCCCAATTTTTATATAATAAAACGCCTGCCGCCACTAATGCAGTAACTGCTAAAATCGCAGCTCCAATTGGATTTGCCGCCATAGCCGCATTTAGCCCTATTATAGCTCTGCTTACATTTCCCAGCATTCCAATTACAGACGTCCACTTAAAGGCAAGCACCGAAGCACCGATGCCAGTCGCTGCAATTGCTACGATATCCATATTATCGGCAAGCCAATTGAGAGCCGGAATTCCTTTATTCGTTGCAAACTGCACCGCTTTTCTTAAAGGATCTTCTAATCCATCAAATATTTTCAATTGCAAACCTTCGAATGCGCTAGCTAAACTATTAAGATCACCTTCCAAGTTGTCATTCATCGTTTCAGACATCGCTTTTGCCGTTCCGTCCGCATTACGCAGTGCTTCTTCATACCCTGCAATCTTGTCCATACCTTCATTTAAAATCAGATTCAGTCCCGTAATGGAATCGGATGTAAAGACATTCGACAGCGCCGCTGCCCGTTCTGCATCGCCTAAACCGTCAGTTGCCTTTTCTACATCCTGTAAAATTTCTGTCAGGTCTCTAAAATTCCCACTTGCGTCCATCACAGAAACAGCGGTTTTCCCAATGGAAACCTTTCCATTTTTCATTTTCGCTGTTAAATCCCGCATCATGGCATTTAATGATGTTCCAGCTTCGCTTCCTTTACGGCCCTGATTTGCCATTCCTTCCAATAACGACGTGACCGTTTCAACATCCTGTCCTGCTGCGTTTAAACTGGCAGCGCAGTTTTTATAGGCTTCTCCTAATTGTTCAGCCGATGTATTGCTTGCACTCTGTGCTTTTGCCAAAATATCCGCAAAGTATGCAGATTTATCGGTTTCCATATTAAAAGCCGACATATAATCTGTCACCATGTCGGAAGCCGCTGCCAAATCCATACCACTGGCCGCCGCTAAGTCCAAAACACCCCCAAGCGCTCCTGTGGATTGCTCAACGTCCCATCCGGCCAAAGCCATATATTTTAAAGCTTCCGCTGCTTCTGATGCAGAAAAAACAGTCGTGCTTCCATATTCTTTTGCTGTACTCTCCAGTTTTTGCAAATCATCCCCGGTCGCGCCGGATATGGCCGCAACTTCTGACATCATAGAACTAAAGGATATGCCTGTCTGAATTGTATCTTTCGCAAGGTTTTCTAAACCACTAACCGCAGATTGTATTGCAGATGACGCCAGATTTGCCATCGTGCCTTTAAAGACAGTAAAGCTTTCATCTGCCCGTCTTGCAGCGTCATCTAACCGATCCAGCGTAGTATCTAATTCATCCGCTGCTCGTTCTGCATTTCTCAGTCTGGTTCTGTTTTCCTGTAATTCACCTGATAAATTGCGAATCCGTTCAGCGCATTCTCTGGCTTCGGCACTTTCTTCGCCTTGTTCCAAAACCAAAGAAGCATATTGCCTTTTCAAATTTTTTAATTCCAGTTCCTGAGCGCCAATGGCAATATCCAGCTGGTCTGCAGCGCTTGCGGCTTGTAAGGTTTCCGTGCTGAGGCTTTCTAATCGCTCAACGGCAGTTCTGATGGCCCGTTCAAGCGCCGCATCAATTTCCCCGCTTATGGTGATTCTGCTTTCCATGTCGTTTGCCATTCAGTCACCTTCTCTTGCTTTGCTTACGCCGCTTTTTCACGTTCTCTCTTTCCTCTTCAAGCGCTTCCGCATATTCCGCAATGAAATCTAACGCCCTCATTTTTTCTAGGTCGATTGCGCTAGTGTGGTAGAATCGGCTGTAATCTCGGACTGCTCGCCGGAACTGCTTGGCGCTAATTTTTCCGGCCGCATAATAAAATTTCTGCCAATTTCCATGATTCTGGCAATATCGCCGCCCTTAATCCTTCCTAAATCATTAAAATCATAGTTGGGATTTACCGCCAAAATAGCTGCAAAACCTAAATAAAGATGTAATCCGAAATCAAATTCAGCGGTTGGCGTAATTCCTACGTTTCTTATGCCTGCCGCCGCTTTTCGTGTAGCCTCTGCCTCTACAAATAACGCCCCTGTAATTTCATTGGCGTCATAGGTCACTTCACTGACCTTTTCGTTATTGATTAAAATTGGATTCATAAGCGTTAATGTCTTTTTCAAATGATTCACTCCTTTTCAATGGAAAAGCAGCCCATTCCATAAAATAAGGCTGCTTTCGGAAACTCCTTTATAATAAACTGTTGATGGCTTGTGTGTAATCGGTCCCGTTGATTCGTACAATCCCTGCCAGACGGTCAATTAAAAACATTTCGCTGCCGTTTACAAACAACTGATAACGTGTTACCGTATAGGTTACTTCATTTATGCTGTTTTCGCCCGGCGTCGCAGAAATGCCGGGAATTCCTGCCGGAATCCCTTTGATAAACGCTTTGCAGCCAAGCGCCGTTGTCTTGCTGTTGGCGTCCGTCTTATCCTGCACAAAACGCAGCTCTAAAGATAGCGGCTCCGGTTTTAGCATGGCCCGTAAACCCAAATCAACACCAACTTTAGAGATGGAAAACTCCATATTCTCCAACCGCTGCCATACCGGCAAAGACATGGTTCCCATTGCCTCTACATCGGTCATAGTCGGTGTAACTTCCGGTAATGTTGCTTCTACATCTTTTGCAACCAGCGTACCGCCTACATAAGCCGTATTCGCCACAATTGGCCCTACAATATCTACAAATGGCATGGTTTATTCCTCCCCTAAGAATGTGGCAAAGCCTGCGTCTGTGTAAGCAACCTTCAAAGTGCCGGACTTAAAAGGCGGCGTTGGCGTTCCTTCAAAGTTCCACACAAAATCACCCTCGGCAAGCGCATCCGTGCTGTTTTCTGTTTCCTTAAATTCCACTGTCGGCGTGCCAATGAAAGCCCCAATAGCAGCCAAAGCGTCCGCTTTTTCCTGCTCTCGATTTCTGATACTGTCTGCCATAGCCCTTGTCATTGGACTGTCAATCGTTATGGCATGTTCCTGCTGAAAGCTATTAGAAATATACATCATCGTTCTCAGGCTGTTGTCAAAAATAACGCGCTTATCCGTCATGGCGCCATATTGATAAGCTGCTGTATGAGGTCCCCATAAAACATTGCGACCGCCCCAGTAAATTCCGGTGGTAATACCATTTTCGTTTAAATCATTGGCCTGTTGCTGATCATAGCCCCGATTTTTACTTTCCTCTCCATAATACTGACGGCCTGACGGCAGTTGTTTATTGGAGGGGCTTTCCATAGGGATGCCGTTATGAGTGCCATCTACTAATAACATCAACCATGCCGTCAAAGTGGATAAATGATAAACGGTTCCGTCTTTTAGTTGCCACATGGGATAACACACTTTTGCATATTCCGAGGTATAGTCGTGTTCTTTTTTCCATTTGACGGCCAATTCCTTCGTATCAATCGCCGTTTCTTCGTCCGCAATCGGGATATCTGCAACAAGGCAAGCGTCCCAATGGCCGTTAATTTTTTTTGCTGCCTGTACCATGGCCTGATAGACGGCAGGAATTTGACTGTAACCAGGAGCCGCCAGAACATTAGGAATCAAGCCTAGTTCCGGATAAACAAGACCGATGGCTCCAAAGCCACTATATACACCGGAGGAGGTTACGCCGCCTATTAAGTCGGATTCCTTGATCATAGATAAATCAATTTCATAATAGGTTGCGTTTACACTCTCTAATGCAATATCGCCAAGATAGGAAATGGTGACGGTACTTGTGGTAAAATCATAATCCAGAGTATAATCCACATCCTCTATCATATCCGCTAGCACTAGTGTATCTAAGATAATTTTGTCACTCGCAATGCTGGCACGGCCATTGATAAAGACAAGTTCTTCTGTAACCGCTTCTGCTTTTTTATGCAAATCCGGGTCAAGCACATTAATTACTACGATAGGACCGGCATTTTCGATGGAATTTGCAAAATGTACTTCCATAGCTTCGCACAATGAAAACGCAGCAATATTGGCCGAATAGCCAATTTTTTGCTGCGCGCTGATCATATCTTTTAATTGTACTGGATAATGAATCAAATCCTTCTTTTGGTAATCTCTAATTAAATTTACGGGAGCAAGCCCTACGTATACAACCACCGTATCCGATTGGGTCGGCACCGTTGCCAAAGATTTCTCAAAACTCCCATAGGTACCGTGTGAATAAGCCATTTTTTCACGCTCCTAACGTTATAGTAAATTTTCATAATCTTTCACATTGCGCACCAGCGCTCTTGTCACCTTAAAACGCACCCAGGCAAACCAGAATGGATAGAAATCCGGAATACTCTCCTGTTCAGTATAAGGGCCAAATTTCACAGGACTTGTCCTGTCAATTTGCACCCCTTCAATGCTGGCGCTGCCCTCTATTTCTCTTAAAACAATATCTAAAAGATTCCATGCATCCCGCCAGCCTCCGCCGTCTTTCTGATATCTCTCTACGTCGCTAATTTTAAACCGGTTATCTCCGACTGGCTCTAAGATATCTTTTCCATGTATACCTGTATCCCAGGTGGAAAGGCAGAGTTCTATTGTTAACGAACCCTTCTGCGCATCCATGCTATCTTCACCCTCAATGACGCGCACGCAGATAGATGGAATAGGCGATAAGACAGCAGGCGGCAATTTATCTTTCGTTGGAACAAACAACGAAAAACAGGCTGGATGCATGAGCTTATAGTGATACTCCTTTGCATTCGCTTCTGTATCTTCTGGCGGACATTTCAATTTTATTTTTGTGCAAATTTCCCGCCTTGCCCATTCTGTGATTGTGTCAATGATTTCTACGACTGTCACAAAATAACGCTTCCTCTCACTTGTCCGAATCGGACAAGTTTATAAATTTTCCCGCAAAATGACGGTAGCCATCCCCATATCCTCTTGCCAATCGTCAATCAAATGCTCTCGGCCATTGATTGTAAGTGTTTCACCCGCCGTGCGGCGTTTCGGCAAATCCTCACTGGCCGCATAAAACAAAGCAGCGGATTCTGTCACAGACAAATCCTGCCCGCTCTGTCTGCGCTTCAATTCATCGTTATCTACTACAATCTGAATGATATTTCCCTCAACATTGTATTCCTCGCCAAATTCCAGCATATTTAGAAATACACGCTTTCGGTCGCGCTGCACCATTTCTTTGAATTTGCTCATTCTATGACTGCCTCCGTCGCATCAAAAACCGGAGCCTCTGCCGGTATAGCTGCGCTTTGGATGGCTTGAATCAATTCTGCTTTTTTGGACGTTTTTTCATAGGGGATTCCATATTCACCGGCTATTTTTTTCAGTTCCATCACTGTCATTTTTTCTAATTCGCTGATGTCAGGTTCCATGATTTTAGATTCAACTTCTGCAGGTTGTCCTTCCGCTTTCAGTGCTTTTTCCTTTTGCACATATTGTGCAACACCTAAATCGACAATGCGCTGTGCTTTCTTTTCATCCAGTTCAAACGGCTCGCTATCGGAATTTTTGGCAACAACAGCTTTCCCGTTCCAATGACCATAAGTTCCTCTTACGATTTTTACAAATGCCATGTTCCACGCCTCCTTATGCAGTTACTTTCGCAGTAATCCATGCATTTTTATTGTTCGGAATCAAAAGCGGGCAGGAGGTTAAAGTAAGGGTTCGCGTATTATTATCTGCACTGCTGATGTATTTCGGTACACGGCGCGCAGCATAGGTATGGAATTCTCCATCGGTCTGTTCCACCTGGGATACTGCACCATAAAGGGTGCGTCCGCAAGCTGGCGCAGTCAGTACCACATGACCAGATGGAATGAACTGTTTTGTATTTCCACTTTCATCTTCATAGGTTTCGTCATAGCTTAATACATCAATCATACGGCCATAAATATTGAGCCGTGCAATTTTTGCAGCGCCGGAAGGCAGCAAAACAGGATCAACGCCACCCAAATTATAATGCCGGATATCCAACATTTCTTTAATTTCTGTGTCTCGTAACATAATTGCAGCCACATCGGGCGCCACAATCAAATCCGTTGCAGCTAGCCCTCTGGCCGTGAGCAGACGAATCATAGCGGCAATATCATCAATAATTTTTGCTTCTGCATCATCCCAAACTGTAGCCGGTGTATAAGCAGCAGGGTTGCTATCGCCGTCGTAAAAACGGATTTCTTTTTCATCTGCCAGATCTACATCATCGGCAATATGCTTCATCACACAACCATTGTTTAATAAGGTTTCAGCAGCCATCGCTTCTTCTCGGCGGGTAATCAGTTCGCCTAATTCTTCCACATCTTTCATCAAAATAGTGAACTGCCGCTGTGCTGGCGTCAATTTAGAAAATAAAGCCTCTCCAAAGCCCTTTCTATTTAAATCATCCAGCGTCAAAATACGGCGAGGCGCGATATTAGGCGGTGTAAAACGCTCCATGTTATAGCCGTTTCTTAAAATCGTTACGCCGCCTTTGCGCGGTGCTACGAACGGGGCAAGCTTTTTATTGCCATCCCGATATTCGATTAAAACGTCATTTGTGCTGAAAATATCCGTTGTATCGTTGGTCGGAAAATACCGATCCCTTAAAAATGTTGTGACTGGGGACAGTTCCTGCACCGCCATTAATAAATTATGGGTTTCAAAAATATTCAAAGACATCTCTGTGTTTCCTCCTTAAACTTAATATGCTATCGCATCGCTTACTAAAATACCTACGTCCCGCAAGGCTTCCTTATCTTTTTCTGTAAAGGCGTAACCTTCTTTTACAATAAGAGCGCTTTCATTGAAATGCCCTGTACGATAGGCTAAGGCTACGATATCTTCTTTTGCAGCATCAATATCTTCAGCTAAAATACAATTGGCAGTCATTGTTTCAGATCCTAAAACAATGAATTTACTGCCACCCTCACTCTTCGTAGCATCTGTTGCGTCATCGTCGATTGCTTCATCATTTGTTTCCTGAGAATTGGTCTCTACGCCCGCATCATCCAAGGCAAGAACCGTTCCCCTTTTTAGCAAGCCCTCGCCTGCCGCTACTGTTACGCTGAACACATCGGCTATCGGCATATGATCCGCTAACAACCCATCATAAGTCAATTCTCCAACCTTTTCATTGAGTAACATTTGTTTTCCCTCCATTTTTCATCTGTTTGTATACTGCAATGGCGTTTTTTAATTCTTCTTCCTCCAGTTCATCTTTTACATCGCCATTATTCGGCGTGCCAATGACCTCTTTTACACCGGAATCATCTGTATCCGACTGCATTTTTTTCAGCATATTCACGCCTAATTGGGCTTGCTGCTGCATCGCTTTTAAGGCCAATTGTTCTGCTGTCATTGGGTTATCCCCGTATTTGGCATTTTTTACGATATCCTTATCCGCAATCGCATTTTCGATAGCTTCAATGCCCTGCAATCTGGTACGCTCCTGATTGATGCCTTCCTGCCGTCCTGCTTCTCTTGCAGAGTTTTCTGCTTCCGCTACTAATTCCGGATGCGCACTTCGCAATTCTTCTAAATTCATGATATTCCCTCCTGTTTTTTGCATTGTTTCTAATACTGTCTCTGTGGCTCTGCTCGGAATAGAACACAGTTTAGTTGTCGGAATTTGCAGATGATTGACATATACAAATTTCCGATCCGCTGTAATAGACATCTGTACCGGTTCTTCTCCCGCCACCTCATCAGCCAGCCCAGCCGTTACCGCATCTTCTCCAGTTAGCCAGGTTTCTCCGTTTAGCAGATTTTTAACTTCTTCCTTTGTTTTACCGGAACGCTCCATGTAAATACGCATTGCAACATCGTTATGCGCATTCATCTGTTTTATCAAGTCTTTTAAATCCTGCACGTTGTAATAACCATACAATAGGCAGGATACGCCATGGGCCATTAAGTTAGAGCCTTTATTCATGCGCCTGATATCTCCTGCCTGAAATATCAGGCTGGCTGCGCTGGCGCATAGACCGTCGTTAATGGTAGTGACAGTTCCGCTTAATTCTTTCAGCCTGTTATAAATTGCAACGCCCGCATATAGCTCGCCTCCTGGGCTGTTGATATGCACGGTAATGTTTTCTTTGTCCTGAATACTTTCTAAATCCTGTAAAAATTCTTCTACTGCGATGTAATTTCCCGGTAATTTTTCACCGGTCCACCAATCGGTCGGAATATTGGAAACAACTTCACCGTACATATTAATTTCCGCGTCAGTGTCATTCAAAATCGCCATATTATATGCCTTTACCGGCTCCTTTTGTTTCATCTGGCTCGACATAAGTCTCTATAACCTCCTTTTGGAAAGCCTCTTTTACCATACTTTGAATCGCATTTTGCATCTGTTGGGCCGGTTCTGCTTGCGGCTCTTTGTTTGCAGCAGATAGTTTTTCATTTTCTGTCTTCAGCTGTTCCACATTATTACTATACAGTGTGCCGTTTAACTTGATGGATTCAGCGCTGCGCGTAGACAGCCCCGCTTCAATAGCCATAATAGCGGCGGTTACTTCTTTTACTGGATCAATTTGTCCCTGTGACGGTCCAATCCAGTCGCTGGAAAGGTAAGCGCTGCGAATTAAAGGGTCTGTCAGAAAGCCGGGCGCTGAAATACGCCCTGCTGCAACGGCTTCTGTCAGCCAAACTTCATAGACCGGCCTGCATAAATCATTGGTTAGCCACTCCCGGCGCATCCGAAAGGCTTTCCATGCCTCTAATAAAGCTGCACGACTGGCTGAATAGCTGCTGTTGAATTCTTTCAACAGTAAATCTGCCGGAATTTCTAAAGCTGCGCCAATTTGCGCCGCTATCGCACGAACAAACACATCAAAGCCGGTATCTGGATGGGTTGGCGAGGCAAATTTTACATCTTCGCCCTGCTCTAAAATGTTAATGGTGCCCGGTCCCATTTCATATTCATTTTCGTCCCTGCTTATATTATCCTGCGCTACCTCATTAAAAGGCATTGCAGCCGCGTCTTTGTTTGTAATGATAAACGCTGTATGAAAGCTTTGTACCAGCGCAGCGGTGATTTCTGCTTCTGTGTATCGTCTTAGCTGCAATAGCGGCTCTATGACCTGTGCCAGATACGGTACGCCCCTGTATTGGTCTGGCCGTTCGCTCTCCATAATGTGCAAGATATTCGGTAACCCCGTTTCTTTTCCATAGGCTTCTACCCGTGCAAATTTCGTAACAGCGCCGTTAAAATCATAAGGGTAAGTATTGGCAATATGGAAAGCCTGTATCATGCCGTTATTATCCACTTCTACGCCATCATAAATAGTGTTCCCATTTTTCCATTTTCCGGTTGTATAGCTTGGATAAGTGATGCTGCAGTCAGTCGGCGTCCGAATGCGGTCCGCCTCAATTACATGAAGCCGTAAGCTATAAGGAAGCAAGTCTGTACGCTCATAACGCTTTAATAAGACAAAGGCATCGCCCGAAAGCAAGCTTGCAGTCATACATAATTGCTGAATGCTGTAAAAATCATTGACGCCGGTAGCGTCACAGGCATTTTTCCGGCTGGCCCACAAATCAAATTCTGCTTCTGTCTTTTTCTGCCATGCTTCTGCGGCTTTTTGACTTAGCCCCAACCGTTCCCTGTTAATAGTGCATTTTAACTTCAAGCCGTTTCCCACGACGTTGGTTCGGTTAGACCGAATGGCTGATGTAGCAATTGGCGCAGCCATATAAAGCATGCGGGAACGCTGACGCAAGGTCAGGTTGTTATCATCAATATCTCTGGCAGGACTTCTGCTTTGTGCGTTGAAGCCTTTCATATTCTTTTTCTGCCAGCTTGCCCCTGCCTCGCTGTAGCCATAGTTTTTAATAACCTTTCTGGTTTCTCCTTGCGGAATGGTCTTTTTCTTTGGCATTCCCTCACCCCTTTAAATATCCCGCGGCACTACGCCTATGGCCTTTCGGCGGGTTCCACCTGAGAGCAGGCTTTCCAATTCATCTATTTCTTTTTCTAATTTTTCAATCGTATCTTCTAAAACCGGAAGATCGAAGCGGGTCAGATTGCGGGAGCCGATTCCATAGGACTTGACGCCGCCTGAAAGTAATTCCAGATACGCTTCTTCCGCTGCTGCAAGCGCCTCCTTTTTCCTTTCCAACCGTTTTTTCAATACCATTTTACTTGCCATACTACCAATCCTCCGCAACCGCTTTATTTTTCTTTACTCTGTTTTTCTTAGCTTCTTTTTTGACTTCTTTCTGCGTGATTCCCCGCAGGCGGTTTTCTACCGCGTCTAAATCAGGATCAAAGGCCCGGAAGGCTGCTAACGCATAATTTCTGACGTCCAGCGCTTCATTGTGCGGATGTCCGGGCAGCCGTTCCCACGCCCAGCGAGTACGTCCTTTTTCTGTCTTTTGCACTAATTTTTCCGATAACAATTCGCTAAAATAGATTCTGTCGTAGCCCCTGTCTTTCCCCCGTGGAAAATGACAATATTTAGGCCCCGGCTCCTGCACCTTGATATTGCTCATGATATCAGCCTTCCCGCTGTCAACTCCCAGCGTATAAAGGTACGCCGTGCCGGTAACGCGGCCATTCACCACAATTTTTACTTTTGACGGCGGTTTTGTATATGGTACGCCGTCTCCGCCCTGCCCTTTAATGGCAAATACGCGCTTATGGATTCGCCTGGTACATTCCCGGTATACATCCTGTGTTTTATGCCCACCGCTATCAACAAAGGTGTAGGAAATTTTTAAACCCTTGCCATCACGGAATTTATAGACATGGTCTATTACTTCATCCAGCGCAGCCCATGTTTCTGCATCGTGCGGGTCTCCCTGAATCCGGCCATATTTGATGCCCCAGGTTTCTCCAAAGCGGCCATGCCCTACAACCTCATAGGAAAACATATCATCCTGCGTATCCACGCCCAAAGTCAGGACCAACACCCCATCCGGCAATTCTGTCGGATGTCCATCTTCATCCTGCCCATAATCCTCTCTGCGTGCTAACAAGGCTTCGTCATCGGCCAAATCGCCCCGATCCTCCCACAATTCACCCAGCGTAGTATTATAAAATACCTGTAAACGCTTTGCATCGCTCTGTGATTGTAAAAATTCCAGTACAATTTTCCCCCAGGCGTTCCATGGAGAAGAAAATCCTGAAAGCCAGAAGGAACGCTCCCC
The DNA here is from genome assembly GCA_902492275.1 of uncultured Peptococcaceae bacterium. Lineage (GTDB taxonomy): Bacteria > Bacillota > Peptococcia > Peptococcales > Peptococcaceae > UBA7185. The sequence goes on along the minus strand of CABUKW010000046.1, from coordinate 3,914 downwards.
GCGCTCAATAGCTGCCGGATTTTCTGCAATCCATTTAGCCGGTTGTTTTTTCATCGCATCTTCGGAAAATAAAAAACCGCAGTCTGGACAGCGGTAGTGAAGGCTTTTTATGTTGTATTCCTTTATCCTGTTTTTCTTTACAGTTTCAAAATCAAATTTTATATCGTCAAAAGTGATGTTATGATATTCGCCGCAATTGGGGCACCGATAACAATAATGCTCCTGCGTACCGCTGTTAAATAATTTTTCTATTTTGCTGCCGCCTTTTATAGTCGGCGTTGACACAGTAAAAATTTTGTGATTATAAAAGGTCTGCGTCCGGCGCTCTGCTAATGTGTATGGATCGCCTTCATCCCCTGCTGATAAAGCCCATCGGTCTATTTCATCGCCTAAAATATAGCGCATAGGGTTACTTGCTAAACCGCTGGGCGCATTGGAACCTACCATAATCAAGGTACCGCCCGGAAAAGATTTTTGCAGAATCGTATTGGAGCCATCGCGGCTTTTTCCATCCTCTACCTTGCCCTTTAACGCTTTGCTGTCCCGCAGCATAGGAGATATTCTGAATTTTGAGAATTTCTTACTATCTTCTACCGTTGGCTGCACAAACAAAACGCCGCCTGGGTCCTGGTCGATGATATAGCCTAAAATATTCAATAATGCTTCCGTTTTTCCAATCTGAGAGCCTGCCACTACGGATACTTTATGCACTCTTGGATCGTTAAAGGCATCCATAATTTCTACCAGGTACGGCGTGCGCTGATTGCGCCATCTTCCCGCCTCAGCGCTGCTTTCGCGGGATAACACCCGATAGCGCTCGGCCCATTCTGATACAGTTAAATCCAGTGGCGGTGCATAATGTTTAAAAGCACGGGCAAAGGTTTTCACAACACGGCTATTCATCTTCTTCCCCATTCCAACCCTGACGCTCCCGCACCCGTTCTTTAAATTCTGTTTCGTTGTATTCATACTCAGACAGTTCGTTCAGGATAAAATACACTTCCTGCTTGATGATTTCAGCAGCTTCCTGTGCTGTTTTACTGTTTGCTGTATCTACCGCCAATTTTCCTGGCATTGCCAAAAGCATTGCCCGAATTTTTAAAACATGGTCTGTCATGATAGCCTCTACATCTTCAGCCCGATGCAATTCTCCACGCAGTTCTTTTAGCTCCAGCTCTGCCATTTCCGCTTTTGCTTTTTTCTGCCTTACATCAGCTTCCAGCTTCTGCGTTTCTAAATTGCCGTCTTTTTCTTTTTTCTCACGGCCATTGGCTTTATCCGTTAAGTAGGCAATATATGCTTTGGCAGTCTCGTAGGCATCATACTTGGTCGGTTTTCCTACACCCTCAATAATACCCTCTGTTTTTAACTGCTCCACCCTTCTTGTAGTACAACCAAAAAGCTCTGCAATAAACCTTACGCCTTGCGGCCCTGACAATGTTTTTTGGTTGCTCTTTCCCGACATAAAAATCACCTCTTTTACGAAACGAAATGGGTCAAAAAAATTTTTTCAAAACTAAATGATTTTTGGGCTCGCAAGCACCACAGGCAGATTTCAGCTTTCACAGTACCTTTTCCGTTTTATTTTTTTGTTTTAACGGCTTAAAAATAATTTTATGATGGTTTTCCCATCCGTTTTCTTTTCGCTGGTTTAACGTCACTATGCGCGGCCTCCGCTCTGGTTCATGGCCCGTTCCATGTAGTGTTGTAATCGTTCCCCTAAATGCTGATTGATAGATTGATAAACCCGTTCCTGTACGTCTGAATTGCTTATCATCTGCGGAACAGATACTGTTTTGATTACTTCTAAATCCTTACGGTTTTGGCTTACACGCTGGAAAGGAATATAATCTACACCGCCCTCTTGCCGGTTTCCGGTAGATAACAGCATGATGGGAGATTTTGGGCTGTTATGACCGCCTGCCCTTTTAAGATTTGCCGCAAAGTCCTGTTTCTTATTTTTCTTTACCACGCCCAATGTTTTCTTCTGACCTTTGTATACTTGCATTTTTAAGGTGTATCCGCCCTTCTTGCTGGGCCTCTTTGGCGTCAGACCAAAATGAATAGGCGTTAAGACACGCCCTTTATATAGAAACTCTATCCCACAATTTCCCTGTCCCTTTATGACGGCAGATGGAGATACTTCCGCTTTTTTAATATTGTAGGTCTGCGTAACCTCTTTCGCAATCCAAGCGGGAACGCGCTTCTCCGCTTCCGCTGTAACCTTTTGTATGGCATTTGCAGGCGCGTTCTGTATATTTCTCAATTGCCTTTGCACATCTCTGCTGTTTTCCAGCATAACGCGAATTCTGTTGCCTCCCATACTTATCACCTGCCTGTATCTTTTAAGTAAATAAAAAAGCAACCTGTAATCAGGCTGCCTTTCTATTTATAAACTATAAAAACATCTCAATATCTCTGTTGCCTTTTTTTAAACATTCCTTTCTACTTTTCACTGGTTCGTTCTCTAACCCATAAACTTCACGTAAATCATTCCTCAAAGATTTGTTTGCTAATATATCCACTTCATCAAACTCTGCTATTTGGCATCCATCTAGGTAATTAGCAGTTCTTACTGATGCACGAGAAATACTTTTCAGTGAAGATTCAATCTCTCTGGTATTAATAGCAACGTCTGCAAATATTTTTTCATTATACATTTTAACGAATGTTACGTTTCTTTCAAATTCAACTATTTTTTTATCACTACCATATTCGTATTTTACTTTAATATCAATACTGGGGAAAACATTATTTTGTATATTCTCCCCATACATTGTAACACGGCCTTGTACTGTTTCTTCTGAATACAATTCAAATTCATTATAAAATAAGTCATCCCTCATTAAACTTTTTTCTGCATTTCCATTATTATGAATATCCAACAAATCTATAGTTATTTTTCTCGCAGGTAATTTACCAGTATTTTTTATGCGCAAATACAAAAATGAGCTATATTCTATTAGAGACATCGAAAGTTGAGGTGCTAGACTATCTTCGTATTGACTCTTTTGATATTGTATAGTAAAAAAAACGCCCGCCAATGTCATACTTCCTCCAATAATACTGCCGATAGCCCCGATCCACCTCTCATCAAGATATAAATAATTACTATATGCCCACACACTGATTAATACAAATCCCCCTGCAACCAGTCCCACTGAAATATCCTCTTTTTTCATAAAAATCACGCTCCTTGTATCCAATAATAGCAGTACTTCCCGCTGATATCAATCAATAAATACAAAAGAACTACCATCTTTCGACAGTAATTCTTTCGCTAAGGAGTATGATTTTCTTGAAATAATTTTTCCAGTTTAAATTTTACCATAGAAAAACGGGACATTGGGGACATTTTCATATTTTTTTCAAAAATCTTTGCAAACGTTTTTTTAATTGTTCTTCCGAGTAATTCTGCCCCATCTTTGCTGCAATGTCATTCCATTTCAGCCCTTCTACATAACGATATTGTAAAAGCTGCCGGATTAAACTATCTTCCACATGATAAATATAATATTCTATTTGCTCAATCTGCTTCTGACATTTTGCTTTTCTCCGTTCTAGCTGATGGCGTTTTCGTTGGTCTGCTAGGCTAGGAAACCCTGTAATAATTTCAGTGTGTTTGCAGTACGGCCATTCTTTATCACTGGCCGACACAACTGCGCTTTCCATTTGCAGGCTATTGATTTGCTCTTGTATCATGTTGACTTCCTGATATAAAAAACGCAGCTGCTTTAACTGATTTTTATTCATTACTTCCCCGCCTTTCCAGCCTCTTTATATTAATTCCATTCCTGATTACCTAAGCAATAGGTTTCACCGCATCTTGAACAGGTTGCTTTCGTGTACTCCCAATCGTAAGGCTCTCCAAATTCTGCACAAAATTCTGTATAGGACAATTCGTTTTCCATGCC
>CABUKW010000045.1 GCA_902492275.1 uncultured Peptococcaceae bacterium | reverse complement strand
CTGGATGAAAAAAAATATCCGCCCCGTGGCGTTATGGCGCGGATTTCTGCCCATAAAAATGAACTGCGCACGCCGCAGCAAGCATTTTTTGCAGCCCAGAGCGATGTGCTGGAAGAAACGCACGCCGAGATTTATCGGGTGTATCAGGAGCGGCTGCAAAAAAACAATGCGCTGGATTTTGATGATTTGATTATGCTGACGGTGCAGCTTTTTACCGATCATCCAGATGTGCTGCTGCGGTATCAGGAGCGGTTTCGTTATATTTTAGTAGATGAATATCAGGACACCAACATGGCCCAGTATGTGCTGGTAAAGCTGTTGGCCAGCCGTTATCAAAATCTGTGTGTGGTGGGGGACGACGACCAATCTATTTATCAATGGCGTGGCGCCGATATTCGTAATATTTTAAGTTTTGAAGAAGATTATCCCAATGCCCGTGTGGTAAAACTGGAAGAAAATTATCGTTCCACTCAGCCCATTTTGGACGCCGCTTACAGTGTAGTGTGCCATAACGAAGGACGCAAGGACAAACGGCTTTGGACTGAAAAAACAGAAGGAAATTTGCTGGCTTGCTATACCGGCTATACCGAACGGGAGGAAGCATGGTTTATTGCGCAGCAAATTCGGGCTGGGGTGCAGGAAGGCCGCAAGCTGAAGGATTTTGCGATTTTGTGCCGGGCAACGGCGCAGTTTCGTGTGTTAGAAGAAACACTCATCAAAGAAGCTATTCCCTATCATATTTTTGGCGGTTTAAAGTTCTATGGCCGGAAAGAAATTAAGGATATCATGGCCTATTTGCGCATTGTAGCCAATCCAGCCGATGAGGTCAGCGCTGAACGGGCTTTGGCAACGCCGCGCCGCGGCGTTGGTGATACCAGCTGGATGCGGCTGGTGCAGTTTTCCCGGGAAGTAAATATTTCTATTTCTGACGCCATGCTGCGGGCGGAAGAAAGCAGTGTAGGCAAAAAATATGCGCTGATTATGGCGCAATTTGGCCGTTTGCTGGATACATTCCGTTTGTTGAGTCAGACCATGTCTGTGACGGAGTTGACCCAGACTATTTTAGAAGAAAGCGGCTATCTGCAAGCTTTACAGGCTGAAAAGACTGTGGAAGCCCAATCGCGGCTGGAAAACCTGAAAGAATTTTTATCTATTACTACAGCCTTTGACAGCCGGGAAGATACCGATAATCTGACTCTGTCCGCCTTTTTGGCGGAGGTTGCGTTGTTTACCGATTTAGACCAAATGGATGCCGCTGAGGATTCGGTAACGATAATGACCATGCACGGCGCCAAAGGGCTGGAATTTCCGGTGGTATTTATTACAGGCTTAGAGGAAGGCGTATTTCCCCACAGCCGTGCGGTGCATGCTATGTCTTCCGATGAAATGGAAGAAGAACGGCGGCTTTGCTATGTGGCGTTAACCAGAGCCAAGGAACAGGTATATCTGACCAGAGCCAGTGAGCGTATGCTTTATGGACGGACTAATTATAATGCCGCTTCTCGTTTCTTGCGGGAAATTCCTTATCATTTGATGCTAGATTTCAATCAGGAAATAGCCCGCCAACGTACTGCTGAGCGGCAAAAGACAGTGCCGCAGGCAGCAAAATCGGTTTTAACTGGCGCAACCGGCAAACCTACCCAACAGGATACAGCCAAGTCGGCCAACGATAGTGGGGCAGTTGTCTGTGAGTATCAGATGAATGACACCATTGAGCATAAAAAATGGGGCCGCGGTGTGATTGTGGGGATTTCCGGCAGCGGGGAAGAGTTATCAATTCGCGTTATTTTTCCGGATATTGGCATGAAGGATTTATTTGTCAAGTATGCGCCAATCAAAAAGGTGGAAGCCTAGAGCGGTACGATAGATACTATTGGAGGTGCAATTTCGTGGAAGAACAGGAAGCCATCCAGCGCTTGGAAAAATTAAAAAAAGAGATTGCCTATCACGACCGGCGCTATTATGTGCTGGATGACCCGGAAATTTCCGATTATCAGTATGATCAGCTGATGCGGGAACTGATAGCGATTGAAGAAGCATATCCCCATCTGGTAACGGCCGATTCTCCCTCGCAGCGGGTGGGCGGCGCGCCGCTTAAAGAGTTTGTCAGCTACACCCATCGTAATAGCTTATTGAGTTTGATGAATGCCTATGGAACCGATGATTTACGGGAATTTCATCAGCGGGTGTGCAGTGATTTGGGAAAAGAAGAAATTGAATATGTGGTGGAATATAAGATTGACGGCTTATCTATTGCGTTATATTATGAAGATGGTATTTTAAAAAATGGCGTTACCCGTGGGGATGGCGTAACGGGGGAAGACGTAACAGCCAATGTGCGGACCGTGAAAAATATTCCGCTTCGTTTGCAGAATGATCTGCCGGTTTTAGAAGCCCGGGGAGAGGTCTATTTGCCGCGAAACTCTTTTGCCCGTATCAATCAGCAACGGGAGCAAAATGGAGAATCGCTGTTTGCCAACTGCCGCAATGCTGCGGCTGGTTCCATTCGTCAGTTAGATCCAAAAGTAACGGCGCAGCGGGATTTGCGAGCCTTTATCTATACCTTGATGTACGTGGAGGGCGCGGAACCGGCCACCCATACGCAATGTGTAGAATTGTTGAAAGAAGCAGGCTTTGCGACGATGGAACCCTTCATCAGCAGTGATATAGAGGCCATTTGCACTTATTGTGAATATTGGGGCGCCCATCGACATGATTTGCCCTTTGATATTGATGGAATGGTAATCAAAATTAATTCGTTGGCAGACCAGGCCGCATTGGGCAATCGGGCGAAAAATCCCCGTTGGGCCATTGCTTACAAATTTCCGCCGGAGCAGGGGATAACCCGCATCACCGATATTGTAGTGCAGGTGGGACGCACCGGCGCTATCACGCCGGTAGCCAATCTGGAGCCGATTTTTTTAGCAGGCAGCACCATTAGCCGGGCCACGCTGCACAATGAAGATTTTATCCGAGAAAAAGATATTCGTATCGGTGATTTTGTAGTCATTCAAAAGGCTGGCGAAGTTATTCCGGAAGTGGTGACAGTGGTCACAGAACGGCGGGATGGCAGTGAACGGGAATTTGTATTTCCCCGTACTTGCCCTGCTTGCGGCGCGCCAGTTATCCGTCTGGAGGAGGAAGCAGCTTGGCGTTGCAGCGACCCGATGACTTGTCCGGCGCAGGTGCGGGAAGGCATTATTCATTTTGCTTCGCGGGATGCGATGAACATTGAAGGCTTAGGTCCGGCTGTAATTCATCAGCTTTTACAGGCTGGGCTGATTCAAAATGCCGCTGATTTGTACTATTTACAAAAGGAACAGCTTATCGCTTTAGAACGCATGGGAGAAAAATCGGCCGATAATTTGCTGCGCAGCTTGGAAAACAGTAAACGGCGTACCTTGGCGCAGGTCATTTATGCGTTGGGCATCCGTTTGGTGGGGCAGAATGTGGCCAAAGTGCTGGCACGCCATTTTTCCTCTATGGAAGCGCTGCAGTGTGCCTCCTATGAGGAACTGGTGGCGATTGATGAGGTTGGTCCTAAAATAGCAGAAAGCATCAACGATTATTTTCAGGCTGGCCGTCATACGGCTTTCTTGCAGAAGCTGGCCGAGGCTGGTGTGCAGTTGGGCGGCGGAGAAACAGAGGCAAAGCAGGAAAACGCTGCCTTTGTGGGGAAAACTTTTGTATTGACGGGAACGTTGCCAACGTTAGACCGCCGGAAAGCCAGCGCAATGATTGAGCGGGCCGGAGGAAAGACCAGCGGCAGCGTCAGCAAAAAAACCGATTATGTTTTAGCCGGGGAAAACGCTGGGTCTAAATTGACGAAAGCGCAGGAACTGGGCATTACAATTATAGATGAAGAGACATTTCTTCAGATGTTAGAGGAGGATGCGCAATGATTAGCAAAGAAGTTGTAGAAAAAGTTGCCAAGCTAAGCCGTCTGAATCTGGATGAGGATGAAATTACGCTATATGCCGATCAGCTCAGCCAGATTTTGGATACGATGGCAGGTTTGCAGCAGATTGATACGGAGGGCGTAGCACCGTTGGCCCATGTATTGCCCATTGAAAATGTGCTGCGGGAGGATGAAGTGGGGCAATGCTTCACGCAGGAAAAGGTATTGGCAAATGCACCAGAACAGTCCGAGGGCATGTTCCAGGTACCAAAAATTGTTTAGGGGGAAAATAGTGTGACAGTATCCAGATTAACGATTCATGAACTGCATGATTTGCTGGTAAACAAAGAAATCAGCGCGACAGAACTGACCCAGGAACATTTGAACCGCATTCAGGCTTTAGACAGCGAGGTCAACGCGTATATTACAGTGACCGGTGATTTGGCGCTGGAACAGGCAAAAGCCGTAGACGCCAAATTAGCTGCCGGAGAACCTATCGGCGCTTTGGCCGGAATTCCGATGGCGGTAAAAGATAATATGTGTACGGAAGGCATCAACACCACCTGTGCCTCCAAAATGCTGGAGGACTTTAAGCCCCAGTACAGCGCTACTGTAGTGAAAAAGCTGCAAGAGCAGGATTATGTCATGCTGGGCAAGGTCAATATGGATGAGTTTGCGATGGGTTCCACCACCGAAAACTCTGCCTTTTTTGCTACCAAAAATCCATGGAATGCTGATTGTGTGCCAGGCGGCTCCAGTGGTGGTTCAGCCGCTTCTGTAGCTGCCGATTTGGCAGTGTATTCCTTAGGCTCTGATACCGGCGGTTCTATCCGCCAGCCAGCGTCTTTCTGTGGTATTGTAGGCTTGAAGCCGACCTATGGCGCTGTATCCCGTTTTGGTCTGATCGCTTTCGCCTCTTCTTTGGACCAGATTGGGCCGTTAGCCAAAGATGTTACCGATACCGCTTTGATTTTAAATGCCATCACAGGCTACGATAAACAGGATTCTACTTCAGCCGATTACGCTTATCCCGATTATACCGCTGCCTTAACCGGTGATGTGAAAGGTCTGCGGATTGGAATTCCGAAAGAATATTTAGGCGAAGGGATTGATGGGGACGTAGAAGCCCAGGTGCGGGCAGCGGCTGCCAAGCTGGAAGAATTGGGCGCCCATGTGGAGGAATGCTCTCTGCCTTATACCCGTTATGCTATGCCTGCTTATTATTTGATTGCTCCGGCGGAAGCCAGCTCCAATCTGGGCCGTTACGACGGTGTGCGGTATGGTCTGCGGGCGCAGGCGAAAGATGTTGTAGGTATGTTTTGCCAAACCAGAAAGCAGGGCTTTGGTCCAGAAGTAAAACGGCGCATTATGCTGGGGACCTATGCGTTAAGTTCCGGTTATTATGACGCCTATTACCTGAAAGCACTGAAAGTTCGTAATCTGATTAAACAGGATTATGACAGAGCTTTTGCCGAATATGACTGCCTGATTGCGCCTACTGCGCCGACCACCGCTCTGCACAAAGGACAAAATCAGGATCCATTGGCGCTTTATAAAGGGGATATTTGTACCATTCCAAGTAATTTGGCTGGGATTCCGGCGCTGTCCTTGCCTTACGGCTTAGACAGAAACCAGATGCCGATTGGCGTACAGTTATTGGGAAAAGCTTTTGCAGAACCAACTTTGTTGCGGGTGGCATATGCTTTGGAACAGAATACAAACTTGACCAGACTGAAACCAAATCAGGGAAAGGGGCTGTAAGCAATGGATTATGAAGTAGTAATTGGCTGCGAAGTCCATGTTGAATTAAAAACAAAAACGAAAATTTTCTGCAATTGTCCTACAGACTTTGGCGGCGAACCCAACACCCATGTTTGCCCTGTTTGTTTGGGCCTGCCAGGAACGTTGCCTGTATTAAATAAAAAAGTGCTGGAATATGCCATCAAAGCCGGTTTGGCCATGAATTGTGAAATTGCCCATTTCAGCAAATTTGACCGCAAGAATTATTTTTATCCTGATTTGACCAAGGCTTATCAGATTTCGCAGTTTGATCTGCCAATCTGCAAAAATGGTTATATTGATATTGAAACCAGCCAGGGGCCAAAACGCATCGGCATTACCCGTATCCACATGGAAGAGGATGCCGGTAAGCTAGTGCATCAAGGCGCCACCATTACCACTTCGGCCGGTTCGTTGGCCGACTACAACCGGGCTGGCGTGCCGCTGATTGAAATTGTATCGGAACCGGATATGCGCAGCGCCGAGGATGTGCTGGCCTTCCTGACCAATCTGAAAGCTATTATCGAATATACCGGCGTATCTGACGCCCGCATGGAACAAGGTTCGCTGCGCTGTGACGTAAACCTGTCGCTGCGTCCGGTAGGGCAGAAGGAATTCGGTACCCGTGCGGAAATCAAAAATTTGAACTCTTTTCGTGCAGTAGAACGGGTAATCCAGTATGAAATTGACCGGCAAACCGATATTTTAGAGGACGGCGGCAAAGTGGTGCAGGAAACCCGCACCTGGGATGATGGCAAAGGGATGACCTTCAGCTTACGCAGCAAAGAAGATTCGGACGAATATCGTTATTTCCCGGACCCTGATTTAACGCCAATTGTAGTGACCGACCAATATATCGAAGAGCTGCGCGCCAGCCTGCCTGAAATGCCGCAGGTAAAACGGCAGCGGATGATAGAAGAAGATGGACTGCCTGAATATGATGCAGGCGTCATTACAGCTTCCAAAGCGCTGGCAGATTTTTATGACGGCGTACATGCCCATTATGCCGACGCTAAAAAAATCAGCAACTGGATTATGGTAGAACTGTTGGCGAAGGTAAACGCGGAAGGCATCGAATTGTGTGATGTAAAAATTCAGCCGGAACAGATGGCAGCGTTGTTGAAGCTGGTAGATTCGGGCGAAATCAGCGGAAAGATTGCCAAAAAGGTATTCAGCGAAATGTTTGCCACTGGTAAAGACGCCGATACCATTGTCAAAGAACAGGGCCTGGTGCAGATTTCCGACGAAGGCGCACTGAAAGAAATGGTTGCCAGCGTGGTAGAAGCCAATCCCAAATCGGTGGAGGACTACAAGGCCGGTAAGAAAAAAGCTATGGGCTTTTTGGTAGGGCAAATTATGAAAAAATCCAAAGGGCAAGCCAATCCAGCGGTGATTAACAAGCTATTGACCGAAAAGCTGGACAGTATGTAAAGATTTGCTGACAATTGCATATCGTTTGAAAAGAACTGCCGTGTGAGGAGCATCCGCTATGTTATGGAGAGATGGGCTGCCCAGGCAGTTCTTTTTTGTAATAGTTTTAAAACAGAACAGAATGTGCTTGCTTTAAGAAAGTTTTCAAGCTGTTCACAATATAAAAAATATGCTAAAATAAGGGCAGAGCGTTTTGGGAGAGATGAGATTGTAAAAGCATAAATACCTTTGTCGCATTGTGCTGAGAAAGAAAGGACTGATAGCTTGCGGATTTTAGTGGTAGAAGATGCGCGGGATATGAACCGTTTGATTGTAAAGATGTTAAAAAAAGCTGGGTACAGTGTGGACGGCTGTTTTGACGGACAAGAGGCGTTGGAATATTTGCTGGGCGCAGACTATGACGCGATTTTGCTGGATGTTATGCTGCCGAAGCTGGACGGGTATCAGTTGCTGCAGCAGCTGCGAAGCAAGGGCGTGGACACACCGGTATTATTTCTGACGGCCCGGGACGCTGTTGCGGACCGCGTGAAGGGCTTGGATTTGGGCGCCGATGATTATTTGGTCAAGCCCTTTGATTTTGATGAGCTGTTGGCGCGAATCCGTGCCATGACCCGAAAGCGTGCAGGCAGCAAGAGCAACCAATTTACGCTTGCTGATTTGACTGTAGATACAGAGCGCCGCACTGTAAAACGGGCAGGTGTGGAAATTTCTCTTTTGCCAAAGGAATTTACCATCCTGGAATATATGATGCGCAACCAGGGCATTGTGTTATCCCGCGAACAGCTGGAAAATCAAATTTGGAATTATGAATATTCTGGAAGCTCAAACAATGTAGATGTTTATATAAGCCGTTTGCGGAAAAAAATAGACAGCGGTCATGCTGTAAAATTGCTGCATACTCTGCGGGGCGTCGGTTGGGTACTGCGGGCAGAGGAAACGACGGAGGGCGTATGAAACAGCATTCTGTTAAATTGAAGCTGACCCTTTGGCTTACGCTGTTGATGACGGCGCTGGCTGGTTTGCTGCTGGCATTCATGCTGTTTATTGGCAATGTGGTAGCTTCGCAGACTGCAATGTCCCAATTATCGCAAACCTTACAAGTTAATTGGGGACAGATTGGTATGACAGAAGGAAATTTAAGTTTTGGCGACAGCTTCAGCTTTTATCGAAACGGCGTAACGACCTTGATTTACAGCCAAAATGAAGCGCTGCTGGCCGGACAGATTCCGGTTTCCTTTACAGCAGAGGAGCCTTTTCAGAGTGGCATAACCAGAACTGTGACTGCTGGCGGTGAGCAATATCTGGTGTTGGATATTTGGCTGCCTATGGGCTGGGAACAGGGCGTTTGGGTGCGTGGTTTGATGGAAGCCCCGAAAAATGCGCAATTGGCGCATAATATCTTATTGGTGGCGTTGCTATCCTTTTCAGTTTTCTTGCTGCTGGTGATTTTGGGCAGCTATTGGATTGTGCGGAGGGCGTTCCGGCCTTTAGAGCAAATCATGGCGACAGCGGAGGCGATCAGTGAAGCCAAAGATTTGTCACGGCGCATTGCATTGCCGGAAGGCGGAAATGAATTTTTTCGGTTGGCCAATACCTTTGATCAGTTGTTTGAACGGCTGGAGCGTTCCTTTGAGGCAGAAAAGCAATTTACTGCCGATGCTTCCCATGAACTGCGGACGCCGGTGTCAATTATCAAGGGTGCCTGTGAGTACGCAGAAAAATATGACGAGACGCCGGAGGAACGGCAGGAAACCATTGCCATGATTCACCGGCAGGCTGTGAAAATGTCTGATTTGATTGGGAAGCTGCTCAGTATGACCAGACTGGAACAAGGAACCGAATCGGTTAAGCTGGAGGATGTAGAGTTGGGCGGCTTGCTGCAGGCTTTGTATGAAGAACAGTGTTATGAGCAAAAGAGGGTTTCCTTAAAGCTGCAAGAGAACATCGTGGTGCGGGCTGACGGGGCCTTGCTTTCTCGTTTGGTGCAAAATCTGATTGAAAACGGTTTGAAGTATGGAAAGCCGGACGGACGAGTATGGGTGACGCTGCTCAGACAGCAAGGAGAAATTTTACTGCAGGTGCAGGACGATGGCATTGGGATTGCAGCAGAACAGCAGGAAAAGGTTTGGCAGCGGTTCTATCAAATAAATCCTTCCCGCAGCGATGAAAAAGGAGCCGGGCTTGGTTTGGCGCTGGTACAGCAAATTGCCCAGCTTCATGGCGGTTATATGACATTGAACAGCACCGTCGGTGCAGGCAGCACGTTTACCTTGCATCTGCCCGATGAAGAAACGCCTTCTGCATAACGATAGCAAACGTTTTTTGTCGATTTTATGGTTCGTTTCGCTATAGTAGAATAAAAACGAAGAAGGAGGCCATATATGTATAATCCACAGCTTGAAACCTTTCTCCGTGTGGCAGATGCAGGCAGCTTCACCAAGGCCGCAGAAGAATTGTATATTTCACCGCCTGCTGTCATAAAACAAATTAATCTTCTGGAAAATTCCCTGGACGTTACGCTCTTTGAACGCAGTCACCGGGGACTGACTCTGACGAAGGCAGGGCGATCCTTATATCAGGACGCAAAATATGTGATTCAATATTGCCGGGACTCGGTAACCAGGGCCAGAAATGCCATGATGGAGGATACCAATCTGATTCGCATTGGCGTTTCTGCCATGACGCCTGCCCAGATTTTATTGGAGTTATGGCCGAAGATTCACGAGATTTGTCCAGAGATAAAATTCCAGCTGGTATCCTTTGAAAATACGCCGGAAAACGCAAAAGAAATTTTGCAAAATCTTGGACAGAACATCGATGTGGTGGCCGGTATTTTTGATGAAACCTTGTTCGGACTTCGGAAATGCGCAGGCTTTGAAATTGCCAGAGAGCCGTTGTGCTGTGCCCTTTCGATACAGCATCCGCTTGCTTCTAAAAATCTGCTCACCTTTGCGGATCTGTATGGGGAAAATCTGATGTTGATTCATCGTGGTTGGAGCCATCACGTTGACCAGCTCCGAGACGATATCTGGGAACATCATAATGAGATTCATATCGTTGATTTTGATTTTTACGATGTTTCCGTATTCAACCGCTGCGAGAACAGCAACAATCTTTTACTGGCGGTACGTCCATGGGCCAGCGTGCATCCGCTGTTAAAAATTATTCCAGTGGACTGGGACTATGAAATTCCCTATGGTCTGCTTCATGCGGCGACACCGTCCGCTGCTGTTCAAAGATTTTTGCAAGCGCTCAGGACAGTCACAAAGGATTGATAACCGATAGGTTTATACTGATAAACAAAACGAGACTTCTGCGGAGGTCTCGTTTTTCTTATAATGAAATCATCAAAAACGGAAGGGCAGGTGGAGCAATGAAGCAGACAGCGGTGTCAGGAATTGCGTTCGTCCTTATTCTTGCGCTTGCTGGAGGTGGAATGATTAACGGCAATGATTTGGCTGCATCAACGGCAATGCTGGAAGGCACTGGCTATGAGGAACAGACAGAGCAGCCACAAAAAGCCAGCTTAGAAACGATGTATACGATAAATACTCCAATCACGGAAGTGATTCACGACGCCTCTTTTGGCGATTACGGCCGGTTGATTTTTCCTGTAAATTCCGGCTATTACAGTGGAGATACACTGGGGCAGTTAAGGCTGACATGGTACAACAATATTGAGCCTGATAAAACCGTTGAAATCGTCAATTACATGAAGACAAAGGCAGACGCGGGCAATACGATTTTCTATGATATTTATACCGATGCAGAAAAAGCGGCTGATCCAGCAAAGGAAGATACCGGACTGTTCTTTTTTAAAGGCCTGCCGGGGGAGAAATTTGCACTCTGCAATGCTGGAGGCGCTTTCGCCTATGTGGGAGCCATGCAGGACAGCTTTCCGCATGCATTAGAGCTTTCCAAACAGGGGTATAACGCGTTTGCGTTGATTTATCGTCCTGGCGCACAGACGGCCTGTGAAGATTTGGCGAGGGCAATCACGTTTATTTTTGACCATAGGGAGGAACTGGAAGTCAGCACAGAGGATTATTCTCTATGGGGTGGTTCGGCGGGCGCTCGCATGGCGGCATGGGTTGGCAGTTACGGCACAGCGGCTTTTGGCGGAGATGCGCTTCCCCAGCCTGCCACAGTCATCATGCAGTACACCGGTTTGAGCGAATACAGTGAAGCAGATCCGGCAACCTTTGTGGCTGTTGGAAAAAACGATTGGATTGCCGATTGGCGTACCATGAAACAGCGATTGGACGGAATGAGCGCTTTGGGTATTGATACGGAATTTCACGCCTATTCGGGGCTGGGACATGGCTTTGGCTTGGGAAGTGGTACAGAGGCGGAAGGTTGGATTGATGCAGCCATTGCTTTCTGGGAAAGGCAGGTACAATGAAAATAACAGCAATTTTTCTTTCGTTTACGATGATCTTTTCGCTGATGGGCTGTGGAACTGCAGCGGTACAAAATCTGGAATCAACTGTGCCAGTGAACGAAACGGAAGAAATCATAATTTCAAAGGACGCAGCAGTCTCCTATGGAGAGCGCGCACTGGAAAATGCCGATGTGCTGCCGGATGTGACGGAAGGAATGGAAGAATATCAGGGATTTCAGATGGATAACGTCCTTCACGCAGAAAGGGACGGCGACATTCACTATCACATCTATGTGCCGGATTCTGATGGCAGCAATGGGCCTTACGCACTTTATGTCACGCTGCCTGGATATGGAGGCTTATATTTTCAGGGCGTAGGCGTCAATCTTCAGACTGAGAAATTTGCTTTTGAGGCGCAGAAATATAATGAAAACATGATAATTGTAGCCCCCCAACTCGGTGATTGGGGCGAAACTTCCGCCAATCAGACGATTGCTTTGGTAAAGTATCTGCTGGATGTATATAACATAGATGCTGCCCAGTTTTATGCAAGCGGTTATTTGGGAGGCGGGGAAACGATGTCGTTGGTATTGGAAAAAGCGCCGGAATTGTTTACAGCCTATTTGCACTGCAGCTCACAATGGGACGGAGACTATGCTCCTGTTGTAGAACATTGGCTGCCGGTTTATCTGGTCGTTGGAGAACATGACGAGTATTACGGTGCAGATCCGACAAAGGAAGCCTACGCAGCAATGTATGAGCTGTATGAAGCACAAGGACTTTCGAAAGCCGAAATTGACACGCTGCTGATTCTTGACGTGAAGGCGCACGAATATTTTACAAGGCAGGGTGCCAGCAACGAGCATGGCGGCGGAGGGCTTTTTGCTTTTGATGAAGAGATGATGGGCTGGCTTTTCAGCCAGACAAAGGAAGGGAGCATGGTTAGATGAAAGAGAGAATTTTAGGTAAGGGTTTGAGGGTCAGCGCAGTAGGGTTTGGCTGTATGGGGCTTTCCCATGCCTATGGTGCGCCGATGGAGAAGAAAGAGGCGATAGGTTTTATTCGAGAAGCCTATGAGATGGGCTATACCTTCTTTGATACTGCTGAACGGTATGTAGGAACCTTTGCAGACGGCTCACCATCCAATAATGAGGAACTGGTAGGCGAGGCGCTGAAGGAGGTTCGGGATCAGGTTGTGATCGCAACAAAATTCGGTATTCAGGTGGTAGGCGATTCTATGCTGTTGGACAGCCGTCCGGAAACGATTCGCGCTTCTATCGAAGGAAGTCTGCGGCGGTTGAAAACCGATCACATTGATTTGTATTATCAGCACCGTATTGATCCGAAGGTTCCAGCAGAAGTAGTGGCGGGAACGATTGCGGATTTGATGAAAGAAGGGAAAGTTACTCATTGGGGAATTTCCGAGGCAGATGAAGAGACTATTCGCAAAGCCCATTCCATTTGTCCCCTGACAGCTATTCAAAATCGCTATTCTATGATGGCGCGCTGGCATGAATCCCTTTTTCCTGTTTTGGAAGAATTGAACATTGGATTTGTTGCCTTTTCCCCTATGGCAAACGGGTATTTGAGCGGCATCTATAGCAAGAACGATCATTTTGACACCGAGACAGATTATAGAAGCCGCATGCCACAATTTACCGCCGAGGCAGAGGAACAAAATCAAAAGCTGCTGTCGCTGCTCCGTGATTTTGCTGAAGAGAAAGGCGCTACCCCTGCGCAAATTTCTCTGGCCTGGATGCTGCACAAGCATGGTCAGATTGTCCCTATCCCCGGCACAACCAAACGGCAACGGCTTGCAGAAAATGCAGCAGCCGCAGATATTGTGCTGACAGAGGCGGAACAAAGCGCATTGGATACCGCGTTAAATATGCTTCCCATGTCTGCAGTATATGGAGGCGCACAATATATTGACCGTAAGTAGATTGCTTGGTTTGTTGTAAGTTGAAAATAACGCAGGCGATATCACTGAAATATGAGGAAGGCAGTGGCAGGAAATTTTTTATGGCGATGAGGAAGTCTTGCAGGGAAGCAGGCTCATGCGCGAGATAAACAGAGGAGAATATTCATGAATATTTTATTTATCAACGGAAGTCCTAATAAAGATGGCAATACGGCAGCATTGGCGGCCGCTCTGCTAAAAGGCAAAGCGTATAGGACGTTGAATCTGACCGATTATTGTATCGGCAGCTACGGACAAAATTTGCCAGGCGACCAGCTGCAGGAAGTGATTGCAGCGATGGAACAGGCGGAGCTTATCGTGATTGGTTCCCCAGTGTACTGGCACAACATCTGCGGCAGCGTTCGCAATGTGTTGGATCGTTTTTATGGCAGCGTAGACAATGGCGCTTTTGCTGGTCGTAAGATGTATTTCTTATTTCAAGGCGCTGCCCCGGAAACATGGATGCTGGAAGCCGGTGCATACACTATGAAACGTTTTGCTGGATTATACGGTATGACCTACAGCGGAATGATTACGAATCAGAAAGAAGCGGAAAGTCAGGCCCAAACCCTTTGCGCGAATCGTTAAAAAAATATGTTGAGAATATATTAACAGATTTCAAATATGGAGACAGGAGGTTTCATGAATGAATCATCTACAAGATAAGGTTGTGATTATTACAGGCGCATCTTCTGGCATTGGGGAAGCAACCGCCAAGGTGCTTGTGCAAAATGGTGCGAAAGTTGTTCTTTCTGCAAGAAGAAAGGAACGGTTACAGAAGCTCACTGCTGAACTTGGCGATAGTGCCGCCTATTTGAAATCGGATGTATCAAATAGCGAGGATATGAAGGATTTGGTGACGTTGGCAAAAAATAAATTCGGCAGAGTGGATGTGTTGTTTGCCAATGCGGGAGTAATGCCGGGCGGAATGATGTCGGAATTGAAGGTGCAGGACTGGATGGACATGGTTAACGTCAATATTGTTGGCGTTCTCTATTCTATGGCGGCGGTGCTGCCTGAATTTATTGCGCAGAAGAGCGGCCATATTATTGCGACTTCCTCTGCAGCAGGAATCCAGTCAGTTCCCGGAAATGCGGTTTACTGCGGAACAAAGCATTTTGTTCGAGCTATGCTGGACTCTTTCCGTATGGAAGCTATTATGGAACAGTCAAACATCTATACAACGACGATTTATCCCGGCGCAGTAAAAACAGAGCTGCTGAATACCATTGCTCCGTCTGCAACGAAAGCAATGGTAGAAAAATTTTACGAAGAAGCAGGTATGACACCGGATGTGATTGCTAATACTGTGCTGTATGCGCTTTCGCAGCCAGAGCATGTCAGTGTTTCTGATCTGGTTATACGGCCGAGCTGTGAACGCTGACGATTTTTGAGCGGCGATAACCTTTGGGGTTATACAGCAATACCAATAGAGACTTTTGAACGAAAGTGCGACTGCTTATACGATGTGCATCTATCAAGAAAACTTATATATGGAGGTATTTATTATGGAATATGTAACCTTAAACAACAATGTAAAAATGCCCATGGCTGGTATCGGAACCTTTCTGCAGACTCCCGATGAGGCGGAAGCCGCTGTTCTCAGCGCACTGAACGACGGTTATCGCCTGATTGACACCGCAAATGCCTATGTGAATGAAAGGGCGGTAGGCCGTGCCATGAAAAAATCTGGCTTGCAGAGAACAGAAATCTTTTTGGAAACAAAAATCTGGCCTAGCTTCTATGAACAGGAGGATGCGATAGAAAAGACGCTGGGACGGCTAGGAACCGATTATATCGATCTGCTTCTGATTCATCAGCCCGCTGGCAATTATGTGGCCGGATACCGCATGATGGAGAAAGCATATAAGGAAGGTATCGTTCGTGCCATCGGTCTTTCTAACTTTACTGCCGAACAGGTGCAGCAAATTCTGAATATCTGTGAGGTAACGCCGGCAGTGCTTCAAACGGAAGTGCATCCTTATTCGCAGGAAAAGGATCTGAAGGCCTTTCTTGCCAAGGAGAACATCTGCATTCAGGCGTGGTATCCGTTGGGACATGGCGATGCAGGGCTGTTGAAGGAACCGTTGTTTACGGAACTGGCCCGGAAATACGGCAAGGGCAATGCGCAGATCATTCTGCGCTGGCATATTCAGACAGGCAATATTGTGATCCCCGGATCTAAGAATCCGGCGCACATCAAAGACAATTACAATCTGTTTGATTTTGCCCTGACCGATGAGGAAATGAAGCAGGTTGCTGCCCTTGACCAGCAGAAACGTTATTATCATAGCACGCCGGAGTTGTTGGCGCAGTATGTGACAATGGTTCCTCCTGTAGAGGAGCAAAAGTAGCTGACAGGAGAGACAGTCGGTATGCTTTAGAACGATTATGGCTCGCAATCATTCGGGCGTATAAGTGAAAGCGTGGCTTATCAGACTGAATTTCTGACAGGTCATACTTCATTCAAGGAAGGAGATTATTATGAAACAGAAACATAAAATTGCAGCACTTCTTTTATGCTGCGCAATGAGCTTGTCGCTGATGGCAGGCTGTACAGGAAATACAAATGGCGATGGAAACAGCCAGCAAAGCGGTGCGACAACGAGTGGAGCAGACAATAGCGCAGTTTTGTCTATTGCAGAACAGGGCATGTTTTCGGCAGGCGGCACCATCATCACTTCCGATGGGACGTTCGATGTTTCCAATTATTATATGTCCAGAGAAGGCTCCACCTCCCATGTAGATCACGCCAATGTGTTCTACCAGATTCCCGAAAACGATACAGAGCTGCCTATGGTGTTTTTACACGGCTACGGTCAGTCCCGTATGGGATGGATGACTACGCCGGACGGGCGTGAAGGCTGGTCAAATATGTTCCTGAAAATGGGCCATAGTGTATTTTTGATCGATCAGCCCCGCCGCGGTGAGGCCGGACAGACTTCTGTGGCTGGTACGATTAGCACAGAGCCTTCGGATCAAACCTGGTACACCCAGTTCCGTATCGGAACCTATTTAGACAATGCGTTCACCTACAATGAGGGATCACAATTTCCTCAGGGGGAAGATGTGTTGAATCAGTTTTTCCGTCAAATGACGCCCGATACCGGAATGGACAATGCAAATGGAGATCAGAGTATTGACAACACCGTTGTTGCCCAGGCGGTTGCTGCTGCCATTGATGAGGTATATGAGAAAACCGGCAAGGATTCCATTCTTGTGACCCATTCTCAGGGCGGTATGCCGGGATGGGAGACAGCAAGATATACGGAGCATATTGCCGCAATCGTAGCCATTGAACCTGGTATGGCGCCAGAAGTAGACAGTGAAGACTATCAGGCTTTGTTGAAAAATCATATTCCTGTAACGTTCTATTATGGCGATTATATTGGAGAGGAATTCACTGATGTGCCGGCTGCCGCTATGTGGGGCATGATGGCTGCCAGCGCTGATACCTTTACTGAAGCGTACACAGCGGCGGGAGAAACCAGCACGGTTGTGCATCTTCCTGCTGAAGGTATCACCGGAAACGATCATTTTATGTTCCAGGATTTGAATAATGATGTGATTGCTGATCATATCGAAGCATGGATTCAGGAGCATGTAAATTGATGTTCAGCGCATTGGTTGACTATGACGAGGACATTTGTTAAAATAGGAGAAACGGCGTGTAGCATGATTGTGTAAAACCAGTCGATGACTATACGCCGTTTTTGTTGTTGATACTTTTCAAGAACGATATCAAACACAATGTTAGAGGAGACTGAACATTATGAAAAGATGTGGAATGAGTACGTTGGACTTGATTCTTTCCGTTTTGGCCGCCCTTGTCTGCGGGGGAATAGCTCTGTTTGCTTTCCAAAAATGGCTTTATGAGGGTTCGGTCATTATACTTTATGAAGTGGCGTTATTCGGCGGCGCTGCCCTTTATGGGTTCTGGCATATAGGCAGCCGCGGCTTTTTCTACGATGAAGAAAAAATTATTTTTGCGCTGTCTCGAAACGATCATCGGGAATTTCGGTGGGAGGAGCTTCAAAGTGCAAAGGAAAAGGGAGAACTTGATATTTGTTATCAGTCTTTGTCTGGAGTTTGGGATTTCTACTTTCCAGGAAAAAAGAAGATAAAGCAGCTTTCTGCGACGAAACGCATGGCGGGCTATGATGAACTGATTGCCATGCTCAAGAAAAAGAATGTACCGGTCCACGAAGCGAATGGCGGTATTGTCTATGACAAAAAATGGCTTGCAGAAATTTATCATGAAATCATGGATGAGCAGCTCAACGAAGATAAACGCAATCAGAAGTAACTTTGTCTGTTTCAGACAGATGTACATTTACCAGGAAAATCGCATAGACAGTTGGTTGTTATGTGTTGTTTTTGCCGTGATTAGCAATGTGACAAATTACACGATAAGAGAATGGAGTAATTGATATGGGGCAGTTGGTGGATGATTTGTTAGAAGAATACCGTTGGGACGAGAAGAGACAACAGCCTTTTTAATAGCTGGATTACCGGATTTTTTATATCAATTTGGGTATGGGAAAAAGTGAAAAGCCGTGTGCTTCATGGTAAAGGTGATAACATTCCGTTTTATATTGCCAGATACAAAGAATACATAGAATGTGACAGCACAAAAAAGGATATCGCGTTACAATCGTATAACCGCCAATTTGTTGGAAGGATAGCGGTCAGTCGGCAAATTCTTTTGGGCTGGCTGCTTTTTTGGCTATCAGCCAAAAGATGCAGTTATCTTTTTTTGAATCTGGGAAAATTTTTGAAAAAATTTCATGTTAATTTCATGTTTGGCTTGTAAGATAATAGCAAGAAAACGGAAAAGGAGTGACAGAATGAAACAGATGCAACGTGTGTGTGTGTTGGCGATCGTTTTACTGCTGCTCACGGGCTGCGGGCAACAACAGCAGCAAATGTCATATATTGGGGTAGAAAAAGCAAAGCAGGTAGCGTTAGAAGCCTGCGGATTGTCGACGACGGAAGCTGAGGCGATGACAGCGCAGCTGGCTTCGCGGAATGGCCTGGATTATTATCAGGTTTCATTTACGGCAGCGGGGCAGAGCTATCAGTACAATGTTGATGCGCTTACCGGCGTGGTGATTGCAGATGACACATCCAGTGCAGTGCCGGAAAACAGCCTGGTGACCGATGCCGATACCTATGAGGAGACTGGGGAAATGGTGCAAACAGCACAAAAGGAAGCAACGGTGCCGCGAGCCCGTACAGGTGAAGCAGAAGCAGCGAATTCCAGCAGTCAGACAGCAGCGATGCTTACTGTGGCAGAGGCCCAGAAAGCAGTTTTGGCCCATGCAGGTTTCAGCGATGATCAGGTTACATTTGGCAAGAGCAAGCTGGAGAAAGAGCATGAAATGCAGGTTTATAAGATAGAGTTTTATACCAAGGAACATCAGGAATATGAGTATGAAATGAATGCTTATAGCGGCGAAATTATCAGCTTTGATTATGATGCCAAAACTTCTGCAGCTTCTGATGCTGCCAGCAAGCAGACCCTTACAGCAGAGGAAGCCAAAGCTTTGGTCCTGGCTCAGGTGCCGGGTGCAGCCGTCGGCGATATGCAGGAGTTTGAAGCGGATTATGATGATGGCCGTATCGAGTATGAGGGAAAAATTGTTTACGACGGTATGAAGTATGAATTTGAGATAGACGGTTACAGCGGCGCCATTCGCAGTTGGGAGGCAGAGGCAGTTGGCACGAAGCAGAAAGCAAAATAAGCAGAGGAGGAAATATCATGAAGAAAAAGAATTTTGTTAGTTTCATTGGCAAGCAATTGACAGCGTTATTATTGTGTGCAGCCTTACTGGCAGGGCCGCTGGCTGCAAGCGCTGGAGCCGCCCAGGAGGCAGTTCGTGTAACAGCACAACTTTGCCCCCATTTTACCATCGTTGTAGACGGTAAAACAGAGAGCTTTTATAATGCGCAGGGCCAAGAGGTGTATCCGTTGGTGTATCAGGACACGACCTATCTGCCCTTACGTGCTATCGGCGAATTGATGAATAAAAATGTGAATTGGGACCAATCCAACTTCACTATAACGCTCAGTGGAACCCGCTCTGCGCAAAAAGTGACAGGAACACCGGATAAAAGCGCCAAGCAAAAAGCCATTACAGCCCAAATTCGTCCGGACTTTACCATTATCGTTGACGGTGTAAAATGCAGCTTTACCGATGCCAACGGGAAAGCAATCAGCCCATTGCTTTATGATGGCATCACCTATCTGCCATTAAGAGCGATTGGTCAGTTGATGGGCAGCACGGTTGCGTGGGATGCAAGTACCAATACTGTCATCTTAACCGCTAAGATGACAACCAATTCGGGCAGTTTGGTTACCGATGCCGATAGCTTTAGCCAGAATGTGCAGAAAGACACCTCATCTCAGTCCAGTCAAAATGGAATTGACGGCACCATGCTCAGCGCCGATGCCGCTAAGACAAGAGCGTTGGCCCATGCTGGCTTAGATGCCAGTCAGGTCACCATTGTCAAACAAAAACTGGAGCGGGAAGATGGTTCTCAGATTTACAAAATTGAATTTTATACCAGCAATAAACAGACCTATGAATATGAAATTGATGCTTACACCGGCGCCATTATCAGCTTTGATTATGCCGCAAAAAATAAAAAGACAACTGCATCCATCACGGACCAAAATGGTTACATCGGAAAAGATGAAGTGCAGAGTATTGCATTGGCCAAGGTACCTGGTGCAGCAAACAAGCATATCACAAAGCTGAAATTGAAGCTAGAAGATGGCAGCTATGTGTATGATGTTGAAATTGTTTATGATAATATGGAATATGAATTTGAAATCGACGCTTACAGTGGGGCGATTCTTTCTTGGGAATTTGAAACGATTCATAATTAAAACAGCACCAAATATCTCTTATTTCGTTTTGTTTTCTGTGCTACACGATCCATGGCGATTGAGTCCT
>CABUKW010000044.1 GCA_902492275.1 uncultured Peptococcaceae bacterium | reverse complement strand
AGTATCCTCTGCCCACCCCCACTACAGCGCCGCGCGGTTGTTTCTCCCACCCTTCGTCCACCGGGTTCTCCAGCTTTACCTTATCATTGTGAATTACCAATCCATTTTCCTGGTCAAAGTGATAGTCCCAGCCGAACTCACTCACAGCGAAGCGCCAGGTCAGCGGAAAGTAGGTCACATCGCGGAACACCAGCAGCGGATATTCCTCTTTGCTGTTGTCGATGACCTTGCCGTTGACGGTGATTTTTCCGTCGGCAATTCTAGCAGTTTGCTTTCTGGCGTTCTTGCTGTTGTTTACTTCCCGCAGATATTCATAGAAATAGTCCTCGTTTTTTTCGATAACCAAGCCGGTGCCGGCAGTCCAGTCAGTCTTTAAGCCCAGCAGACGGCAATCGTAATATGTCATAGGAAAATAGGTGATATCCCTGTAAACAATGAGAGGATATTTACTGTATTCATTACCGGTACACTGTCCGTTCAGCGTTACGCTGAAAGACGGCAGCGTGACCTGTACCGTATCGGCAGCCAAAGCCTGCGGTACGGGCGATAGTGTCAGCAGAAACGCAGATAATAGGGCGGTAGCCAGTAGTTTTTTGCGCATAAGAAAGCCTCCTTGTGAAGTTTGATTTTGCGTGATAGTTATTTCGTTTGACGGAATTGCCGGTATAAATGGATACCGTCTGTATAAATCAGGCAATGCTGGTCAACTGTCACCTTGGCTAGCATCGGCAACGCGGCGATTTCACTGCCATCTTGGTTGAGTACAACGGTACGGTATTGCCCCTGTCTGTTTTGCAAAACGGCGATGATAAATTGGTCTTGCTGCTGTAGAAAGCAGAGGGTGTCCCTGTACAGGGGCTGAGATTGGTTCAGCAAGCAAAGCTGTTGTTTGGGATTGACGTAAAAAACATGGTTTTCTAAGGCAATCAAGGAAACAGAATGATTACAGGAAGCATGATTGAGAAACGTATCTACAGTTCCTGTACAGTGCAGAGCTTGACAGGCAGCTGCTTCCGAACACTGCTGTGTGTCCAGATTGTAGTGGTACAATCTGCCATGGGCAATATAATACAAATGATTGTCTGTCACTGCAAAATCGTTAACAGTAGTATCAATTAGCGGCTGAAAGTTCCCTGTTATGCAATCTAATTGATACAGATTGGCCTGCAAAGGCTCCTTTTCCCGGCTGACAAAGCAATATAGCTGGTCGTCGTATTGAAACAGACGGGAATTCTTTCCAGAGGCTTGATAGGCGAAACGATAAGGCGGTTGGCAGAACAGGCGTTGTTGGTTGCCGGTTTTATCTGTGACCCAGACAGCGCTTGCGGCAGCGGTGTACTGCGGCCAGTTTGCAAAAACGGTGTAATGCTCAAATTCACGGTAACAGCCTACTCCATCGCCGACAATAGCCTGCAGTGTTGGCTGGTCCGCTGTGATGGCGCGGTTTAAAAGCATAGTAGTCGGCGCTAGATAATGAAAGATGGAGTAGCTTACAGTGACATTGCCATGGTCATTTTCCATATAAATAAATGGTTCACCGGCTGCCGGCACACTTTCCACATAGCTTTGGGGATAAGGAACAAGACATTGACGGTTCTCTGGATTGGAAACATCAACGCGGTAGATGCCATCCTTCGCACAGAAAACAAGATTACCGTCTACCAAGGCAAAATCGAGAGATAAATCCATATCTGGCAAATCGAATAGATAGCGCGTGTGCCAGGTATAAGAGGTGAAGGCAAAAATGAAAATGATAATCATAGAAAGATAAAGTAATTTTTTACCCATGAGTTCCCTCCGAACTATCAGGAAGACGTTTTGAAGCCAGATGGTGCAGGCGACGGACCCTATCGACAGTCTACACTGAAAATTTTAC
Source organism: uncultured Peptococcaceae bacterium (assembly GCA_902492275.1). Taxonomy (GTDB): domain Bacteria; phylum Bacillota; class Peptococcia; order Peptococcales; family Peptococcaceae; genus UBA7185. Next base: position 18,855 of record CABUKW010000044.1, on the reverse strand, counting down.
TTTTGTTTTGCAATTGCAAAGTTTATTTCAGTATACCATGCAACATAGTTTTGTGCAAGCAAAATAAAATGTTATCATTTTTTCCAAGCTAACCAAAACTCCTAACGAGATGGTTTTTAAACTTTGTTTGACAAATTATGATTGTTCCTGTATGCTAGTTTATAAATAACTAAGAAGGGTGAAACCATGCAGCAAAAAATTTATCTTGCCCATATCAATGACGCTGGCGAGGTGCAATCGCTCAAACAGCACTGTGAAGCTGTTGCAGCTTATACAGCGGAAACGATGCGAAAGGTGCAGCTATATCATCTGGGAGCCATAACGGGGCTGATCCATGATTTAGGAAAAGCTACCGATAGCTTTAACGATTATTTATGCCGTGCCCATGATGGAGAAGCTGTGAAACGCGGTTCGGTTAACCACACCTTCGCAGGCGTCATTTATATCTGGGAAACCTATCATGACAAGGGCGATGGGTTCCAACGGCTTACGGCCGAGCTGCTAGCTTATGCGGCAGGCGCCCATCATGGTTTGTTTGATTGTGAGGGTATGGATGGTATTGGCAAAGGAGATTTTGCGTACCGGCTCAAGAAAGACCGGCAAGAAATCTGTTATGAGGAAGCTTTGCAGAATTATTTTGCGCAGGTAGCTGCTCCGGAAGAGCTTGCGCATATTTTTAGAGAAGCTGTAGCGGAAGTGCGTGCTGCAGGAGCTATGGTGCAGGGTGCCTTTGAGCGGGGCTTACTGGTGCGATTGCTGTTATCTGCGTTGATCGATGCAGACCGGCGGGATACGGCGGAATTTATGCAGCGGCAAACATATGAAAAGCAGGTTGGCAGCCGGGTCTTTTGGCAGCGTAATTTAGCGTTCTGTGAGGAAAAAATTGCCCAATTCCCGCAAGAGGGGGCTGTGCAGCAGGCGAGAGCTTATATTTCGGATGCCTGCAGGCAGAAGGCGGAAGCGCCGGGCGGTATTTACCAGCTGAACGTCGCGACAGGCAGCGGAAAGACAATCTCTGCTCTGCGGTATAGTCTGGCCCACGCCGCCAAGTATCAGAAAGACCGAATTATCTTTATAATTCCGCTGCTGAGTGTTTTGGAACAGAACAGTCAAGTTATTCGGAGCTATTTGCAAGACCAGGAGGCTGTTGCGGAACATCATTCCAATGCAGTGCAGATGACACAGCAGGAAGAAGTATGCAGTCAAACCGAGTGTATTGTGGAAAGCTGGAACGCGCCCATTATGATTTCCACACTGGTACAGTTTTTAAATATTTTATTTGCCGATAGCACAACGGCCATTCGCCGGCTGCAAGCCTTCTGCAACAGTGTGATTGTGATCGATGAGGTGCAGTCATTGCCGTGGAAGCTGACGACGATGTTTATAAAGGCGCTGAATTTTTTGGCAGAACATTGCAGCTGTACCATTGTACTCAGCTCTGCTACGCAGCCATGCTTTGCCCAATTAAAAAATAAGCTGCAGCTGGCGCCGGATTATGAAATCGTACCAGACAATCCCATTTTGGCGCAGGCTTTTACCAGAACACACATTGTAGATCGAACAACTGCCTATGGCTGTACCGTGCAGGAGATTGCTGATTTTGCGGACGAACTGCTGCAGGAGGCGTCTTCTGTACTGGTAATCTGCAATACCAAAAAAACTGCGTTGGAGATTTATGAGCGGGCACAGGAACGAGGGTATCGGGTGTATCATTTATCCACTTCTATGTGCATGGCCCATCGCATTGCGACGGTGAATCGAATTCAGGAGATTTTACGGCAAAATCAACGGACTGGACAAAAAGAAAAATTGCTTTGCATTTCCACCCAATTGGTAGAGGCTGGCGTAGATTTCTCCTTTGAGCGGGTGATTCGTCTGCTTGCCGGTATGGATAACATTGTACAAAGTGCGGGGCGGTGTAATCGCAGCTTTGATTATGGAGCTATTTGTCCGGTTTATATCCTCAACGTACAAAATGAACCTGTCGGTCCTTTGAAAGAAATTAGAGAACGGCAGGAAGCAACCCAAAACTTACTACATGCCTTCGCAGTACATCCCGAGCAGTGTGATCATAATTTGGCTTCAGAAAAAAGCATTACCATGTATTACAGGTGTTTGCTGAAACCGTTGGAGAAAAAGGATACCTTGGATTATGTAGAAAGCTTCCATGGTGTGCGTAAGACACTGTATGGTTTGTTGAATCAAGATGTCAATCCTAAAACCAAAACATTTCTGACGCAGCCTTTTCAAAGTGTAGGCGCTAAATTTATGGTCTTTGACCAACAAACCATAGATGTGATTGTTCCGTACGGTACAGCGGGAGAAAAACTAATCGGAGATTTCTGGAGTGAACAGACCAGGTTCGATTGGCGGCGACAGCAGTATTTATTGCGCCAGGCAGCGCCTTACACCATCAGCCTATTTGCCCATCAGCTCAAGAAATTAGGCAATCAGGTGATGAGCTGCAGATTTGGCGACGGTGCGGTGTATATGTTAGATGAAAGCTGTTATGATGGCAACGATGGAGGCGTTGGCCTTGTGTATGATGGAGAAATGGAGTCTTTGATATTTTAATGAAAAAGGGGTGAACCACTTGGACAAGTTACCGCGTAATACTGTTGAGTTTGAAGTTTCTGGTGACTATGCATTATTTAGCGATCCGATTACCCGCGTAGGCGGTGAGAAATTTACCTATATGATTCCAACTTATGAGGCAGTCAAAGGAATTTTACATTCGGTATATTACAAACCAACCTTGACTTGGATCATTGATGAGGTGCGGGTAATGAATCGAATCCAGACAGAGTCGAAGGGTATACGGCCTATGAAATATAACGATGCCTTTTCTAATGAATTATCCTATTATACGTATTTGAAAGACTGCCGGTATCAGGTAAGAGCCCATTTTATCTGGAATTTAAATCATCCTGAATTGGAGCAGGACCGTGATGAGTACAAGCATCATAATATTGCGAAACGTATGATTAAAAAAGGCGGACGGCGCGACATTTTTTTAGGTGTCCGCGAAGCGCAGGGTTATGTAGAACCCTGTGTGTTTGGGGAAGGAGCAGGCGCTTATGATGACATTGCCCAGCTTTCCTTTGGGCGGATGTATCATGGCATCACCTATGCAGATGAAGCTTATTCGCCGGAAACGCAAGGAAAATTGTCTATTCGTTTTTGGAATTGTGCTGTTATGGAGCATGGCATCATTCGTTATCCGGCGCCGGAAACCTTCCGCGGCAATGATATTCGGATTATACGGGATATGGAGATAAAACAGTTCGGTAAAGACGCAAATAATTTCAGCGGCTTAGCGGAGTTTGAGGAGGTGCAGTAGATGTCATGGATGGTAAGAGCGTTGGAAACTTATGAACGCAACAGTGCATTGGCAGGAAAGATTCGAGAAGGGATGGAACCGTTATTACCTGTGGCCCATATGACGTTGAAAGCACAGTTGGAAATTACCATTGACCAGGATGGAACTTTCAAAGGTGCGCAAGAGGTGGACAAAGCAGATTGCAGCACCATGATTCCGGTAACAGAGGCATCTGGCGGACGGTCCAGCGGCATTGCGCCCCATCCGCTGAACGATACGCTGAGTTATATTGCCGGAGATTTCAGTAGCTATAGTGAAAAGGATTGCAGCAAAAAATTTGAGGCGTACTGCGAAGGTTTGCAGCAATGGGCAGAATCGGAATTTTCCCATCCTAAGGTGCGAGCGGTTTATCAGTATATCAGTAAAGGTCTAGTGATGCGGGATTTAATCAACTGCGGGCGAATTGCTCTAACAACGGAGGGCAAGTTGGATAAGAAAAAAATGCAAGGCGCTGAATATGAGAAAGTGTTAGTACGCTTTCGCGTTTTGGATGCGGAGCATCCTGATTGGACGACGGCAACTTGGGAGGATGAAACACTGCTGCATATTTACGGGGACTATTATAGTGCAGTGCAGTCAGGGGAAAGCGATATCTGTTATTTAACAGGGAAACGGGCTGTTATAACCAGCAATCATCCGAAAGGGACAGTTGCTTCCAGCTATGGAGCCAAATTGATATCGGCAAATGATACAACCAATTTCACCTTTAAAGGTCGTTTTGCAAATGCTGCGGAGGCTTGTACAGTCAGCTATGAGGCATCGCAGAAGGCCCATGCAGCCTTAGCCTGGTTGAGCCGTAATCAGGGAGTTTTTATTGGCAATAAAGAAAAACGCACGTATATCGCCTGGATGCCGTCGGGCAAAAAAGTGGAGGCTTTTAACGATCAGTTATCGTTGGGTTTTGGAAAAGCGGAGGAAGAACAGGACGAACCGCAGACATTTCCCGAATTTCGTCAAAAGTTGCAAAAGGCTTTTCAAGGCTATGCAGAATATTTAACGCAAGATGCGGAGCAGGAGGATGTTGCTATCATCGGTTTAGATGCGGCGACCACCGGACGATTATCTGTTACCTATTATCAGGAGCTGGCAGCATCTGATTTTCTGGAACGGATGCAATACTGGCAGCAAAGCTGCAGCTGGTATTATAAGAATGGTAAAACAGGAAAAAGTGAAATTCGTACGCCATCGATTCAACAGATTGTGAAGCATGCCTTTGGCACAGAGCAGGGCAATTTTGTAGAGGCAGACGATAAAGTTTTAAAGCAGCAGGCGGAGCGGCTCATTGCCTGCATGACAGAAGCACTGCCCATTCCCCGTGACATCGTACATGCACTGTATGTAAAAGCGTCGTCGCCTCAGTGCTATAAAAATTGGTGGAACAGGGAAGTTGTGCTTTCAACGGCTTGTGCAGTTGTGGCCAAGGTGCAGTATCATGACCGCGGCGGCAAACAAATGAAAGGAGCGGATTTTGAAATGGAATTGGAAGCATATTTAAAGGGCGACAGAAGCTATCTCTTTGGAAAATTGCTGGCCACCTTGGAGCGTGTGGAGGAGGAAGCGTTATATAGAAAAGGGGAAGGTCGTGAAACCAACGCGATTCGACTGCAAGCAGCCTTTGTCAGTCATCCGATGACCACTTGGAAGGTGATAGAGGATGCACTGCGGCCTTATTATGAACAGCTATCTTCTTATAAGAAAAATAAATATAAAGAAGAAATGGCGGATATTACCGATGCATTGCTGGGATTATATGCCCATGACGGGGAACAGTTGCAAGCTGAATTAAACCGGGTTTTAACGGAAACCTACTTGTTGGGTTATTATCAGCAGCGCCGAAAATTGAGACAGTACGAAGACAAGAAAAGTCAAATTGTGGAATCAGATTGTGAATAAGGAGAGAGAGCAGATGGGTGTATTAAAAAATAAAATTGATTTTAAAGTATTTGTGACAGTGAAGGATGCCAATCCCAATGGCGATCCGTTAAATGGCAATCGCCCCAGAATTTCTTATGCAGGCATTGGAGAAATGTCCTCGGAATGCATTAAGCGAAAAATTCGCAATCGTTTGCAGGATTTGGGTCAGCCAATTTTTGTACAATCGGCCGATCGTTGCCAGGATGGCTTTGATAGTTTGAGTACCCGCGCCAGTCAAACCCTGCATGGTTATAAAAGCCGTGAGGACTATGCAAAGCTGGCTTGTAAAACATGGATGGATGTGCGGGCCTTTGGTCAGGTTTTTGCGTTTAAAAGTGATAAAAAGGGAGACGGTGTTTCTGTAGGTGTGCGTGGACCGGTATCAGTACACATGGCTAGAAGTGTTTCTCCGATAGATATTACCAGTATGCAGATTACAAAATCAGTAAACGGGGAACCATCGGAGAAGAAGAGTTCCGATACAATGGGAACCAGACATATGGTTGATTTTGGTTTGTATGAGATTAAGGGTTCCATTAATGTACAACTGGCAGAGAAAACAGGCTTTACAGAAGAAGATGCAGCGTACATCAAAGAATGTCTTAGAACTTTATTTATCAACGATACCTCCTCGGCCCGACCTGATGGCAGTATGGAAGTGGTCTGTGTTTATTGGTGGGAACATAATTGTAAAGATGGACAATATTCTTCTGCGAAGGTACATCGTTCTGTAGAAGCTAAATTGAAAGCAGATGTGAAAATTCCTTCTGATTTTTCTGATTATGATATTGTTGAAACGAGCTTAGACGGTTTGGTGCCAGAAATAATTGCAGGTATGTGATATGGGAATAAACCTTGATGAGCGTATGCGGACTTACGACGAGGATGCGTTCTTAATGCTTTCTGGCATTCAGCATTTTTATTTCTGCAAACGGCAATGGGCCTTGATTCATGTTGAGCAGCAATGGGCGGAAAATCAGGCTACCGTGGAAGGCAATTATCTCCATGAGCGGGCGGATGACCCGTTTCTTGTAGAGAGCCGCAAAAAGTTGTTTATTTCCAGAGCTGTGCCGATATCTTCTAAGTTCCTAGGCTTATCCGGTATTTTAGATGTGTTGGAATTTTATCAAGATGATAATGGCATTCCCATTTCTGGAAAAACAGGTCTGTGGCGGCCGCATATTGTTGAATATAAGCATGGGAAACCCAAAAAGGATTTGCGGGATCAAGTACAATTAACTGCCCAGGTGATGTGTTTAGAAGAACAATATCATTGTAAGATTACGCAGAGCGCTTTTTATTATCATACTGGAAACCGGCGGCAAACTGTGCTGATTACGGAAGAATTACGGCGGATTACGAAACAATTGGCCGATGAGATGCATGAGATCTATCGAACAGGAAAAACGCCGAAAGCGGAAATAAAAAAGAATTGTCAAAAATGCTCTCTTTATGATTTGTGTATGCCGCGTTTAACAAAACGGAAAAGCAGCGTCAATCGCTATATGCAGGCCCATTTAGCTGCACAGGAGGAAGTATGCGGAAATTACTGAACACATTGTATATTACAAATCCCGATGCTGTTTTAGGCAAAGACGGCGAAAATATTGTCATTCGTATAGATGGAAAAGAAGTAGGGCGAAGGCCAGTGCATATTTTGGAGCAAATCGTTTGTTTCAATTATACGGGGATGAGCAGCGCATTGTTAACATTATGTGCATCTCATCATGTTGCGGTAACTTTTTTAACAGCGCATGGCGAATTTGCGGGCAATTTTCACGGCCCTGTCAATGGAAACGTACTGCTGCGTCGAGAACAATACCGCATTGCAGATACGCAGGCGCGGGCATTGCCGGTGGCAAGAAATCTTATCAGCGCTAAAATCACCAATAGCCGCAAAATATTGCAGCGAACTTTGCGAGATCATAGTGAAGTTGTTAATTGTGCTGGCATACAGGCAGTAACAGAAAAATTGTCGGCAGCTGCAAAAACGGTGCAAACTGTGGAGGACTTTGATTCATTGCGTGGTATAGAAGGGGATAGCGCTAAGCTGTATTTTTCTGTTTTTGCTGAAATGATTCTGCAGCAAAAAGAACAATTTTATTTCCATGAACGAAGTCGTCGTCCGCCTAAAGATTTTACAAATGCGTTGTTATCTTTTGCCTATTCGCTATTGGCGGCAGAATGTCAGAGTGCATTAGAAACAGTAGGGATAGATCCTTATGTTGGATTTTTTCATACCGACCGGCCTGGCAGAGCCAGTATGGCTTTGGATTTGATGGAAGAATTGCGGGCTTATCGTGCAGACCGATTTATCTTATCGTTGATTAATCGCAAACAAATAACAGCAAAAGATTTTGTGCAGAAAGAAAGCGGCGGCGTTCTATTGCAGGAAGATGGTAGAAAGAAGTTTCTGCAGGAATGGCAAAAAAGAAAGCAAGATACCATAGAGCATCCTTTTTTACAGGAAAAGCTGGAAATTGGTTTGCTGCCTTATGTGCAGGCGATGTTGCTGGCCCGTTTTATTCGCGGCGATTTAGAGGCTTATCCGCCGTTTTTTGTGCAATAAACAAAGTATAAGCATATTTCTTTTAAAGGAGATGGAAGTATTGCTGGTATTGGTCACTTACGATGTTAATACAGAAGAAGAGGCTGGCAAAAGGCGCTTGCGCCGAGTCGCAAAGGTTTGTGTCAATTATGGGCAGCGAGTACAAAATTCGGTGTTTGAGTGTGATTTGGATCCAGCTCAATTTGTAACGCTCAAAGAAACCTTGTCAGAAATGATAGATTTAGAGAAAGACAGCTTACGATTCTATCTTTTGGGGAAAAATTGGGAACGGCGTGTGGAGTGGTTAGGAAAGTCGGAATGCTATCATCCGCAGAAGGATGTGTTTATCTTTTAGCTTGCTGTATACAATTGCATAGACTATGTTTTTTGACCGGCGAACCGGAAACGAACAGAGTTTTTAAGAGCGGTTCGCAGGCTAATCATCACAGTATTTTACAAAAAGTAGAAACAAAATAAAAAAATAGAGATTGATTTGTGAATTTTTGGAATATTATGCATGGATGGGCATGTTTTTATGCATAATATACATGTTTTGAACAGTCGCACCCTTCACGGGTGCGTGGATTGAAATATCTTCTTCTTCGTCCTCATTATCTGCTTCTTCATGTCGCACCCTTCACGGGTGCGTGGATTGAAATTGTACATCTATGCAGAGTATTACCAGAACCACAAGAGTCGCACCCTTCACGGGTGCGTGGATTGAAATTGTACATCTATGCAGAGTATTACCAGAACCACAAGAGTCGCACCCTTCACGGGTGCGTGGATTGAAATATAATGTAAGCATCATTTGGATTGAGGAAGCAAGGTCGCACCCTTCACGGGTGCGTGGATTGAAATCCGAATGCCAGTAACGGAGAAATTTACACAAAGCGTCGCACCCTTCGCGGGTGCGTGGATTGAAATTCCATTTCCGCCGCTATTGTGGGAATTTCGTTGCGTCGCACCCTTCACGGGTGCGTGGATTGAAACGAAATGAGTAAAAGAAAAGTCTATCTGAATATTAATAGAAAAAAGAAAAAATCTTGATGATATATTCAGATAAAAAGGGCGCACTTATCTTTTGGAGAAAAATATCTCATTAAAAAATATTGGTTTGTTGGGTTAGAAATATTTAAGCGGCTATGTCGCATTTAGCAATATAGAAGCACTGCAAAAGATTGTTTTGCCTAATAGACAGAAAGATGATATAATGGGCCGAGGTAGTATGGGGATTCGGTATCGGCGGTGTTTTTCTCCGCAAATGTATACTGAATACAGTAGAAAAGCAGGAAGTTTGGAGGATGGTTGTGGATGAATCGAGAGAAGTTTGGCTCCCGGTTAGGGTTCATTCTGGTTTCCGCCGGATGTGCCGTAGGGCTGGGGAATGTGTGGAAGTTCCCCTATATGGCGGGAAAATTTGGCGGCGCGGCGTTTATTTTGGTATATTTGCTGTTCCTGCTGATTTTGGGCCTGCCGATTATGGTTTGTGAGTTTAGTGTGGGACGGGCCAGTCAGAAAAGTATTGCTTCTTCCTACAAAGCGCTGGAGCCGCCAGGAACGGTGTGGCACCGCATGGGCTGGATTGGCATGGCCGGCAATTATCTGCTGGTGATGTTTTATGCCATGGTAGGCGGCTGGATGATGTATTACTGTTATCGTTTGGCCAGCGGTGAATTTGTACAGGCTACAGCCGGGCAGATTGACGCAGGCTATTACCCCATGCTGGCGCAGCCGGGCACCTTATTTTTCTGGACCTTGCTGGTTATTGTGTTGTCCTTTGGTATTTGCAGCATCGGACTGCAGTCCGGTGTTGAGAAGATTACGAAAATTATGATGATTTGTCTGCTATCGCTGATGGTGGTGCTGGCTGTACGGTCTGTCACCTTGGATGGCGCGCTGGAAGGGGTAAAATTTTTCCTAGTTCCGGACTTTGCCAAGATGCAGGAGATGGGTATCGGCAACGTCATTTTTGGCGCCATGAGCCAGGCCTTTTTCACCTTGAGCGTTGGGATGGGCGGCATGGCCATTTTCGGGAGCTATCTGGATAAAAGCCGTTCCCTGGCCGGTGAATCGATGCATATTGTGCTGTTAGACACCTTTGTGGCGTTGATGGCGGGGCTGATTGTAATTCCGGCCTGTTTCGCTTTTGGCATAGAGCCGGGCGCTGGGCCGGGGCTGGTATTTCTCACGCTGCCCAATGTATTTGCCCAGATGCTGGGCGGCCAGTTTTGGGGTGCGCTGTTCTTTTTGTTTTTATCCTTTGCCGCCTTGACGACCGTGGTGGGCGTATTTGAAAATATATTGTCCTTCGCCATGGACTTACTGGGCTGGAGCCGTAAAAAAGCGGTGGCTGTGAATATTGTGGCTTTGGCGCTGCTGTGCGTGCCCTGTATTTTGGGCTTTAATCTGCTAGCCGGTTTTCAGCCGCTAGGCGCAGGCACGAATATTATGGATTTGGAAGACTTTCTGGTATCCAGCAATATCATGCCGCTGGGCGCGATGGTGTATCTGATGTTCTGCACCAGAAATAACGGCTGGGGCTGGGATAACTTTATTGAGGAAGCCAACGCCGGAGCAGGGCTTGCCTTTCCCCGCAAAATGCGGTTTTACATGAGCAAGGTTTTGCCTTGGATTATCGTCATCATTTATTTAAAGGGCTACTATGACCTGTTCAGTCCGCAAGGCCCGCTGATGCTGACCATTTGGATGGCCATTGCCTTACTGTTCCTGGCCTTTGTGGGAAGTCTAATCTGGAAAAAGTCAAAAGAAAAATAAAATGAAACAAGAATCCGTACCGATTTTAACTGGTGCGGATTTTTATTTTATAGCATACTTTGTCAGAAAAAAGAGAATCATGCCACTGCGTTGCCGTTTTCCCATGTAGAGCGGTATATTTTTTGTTTAAAGCCTGACCATTTTACATAAACTTTACAAAAGCGTGCATATCTATTTAACATAACGGCAGTATGATGGGGACAGCAAGTTGAGATACAATTTATTTATTGAAAAGGAGATTTCAAACAATGAAAAACAAATGGAAAAAGGTATTAAGCATGGCAGTTTTATCTGCAGTGATGGTAACAGGTTTAGTGGGCTGCGGCAGTGGCAGCGGCGATAGCAGCAACGATGGGGACGGCGAAGAACAGCAGCCGGCAAGCGCACAGATTGCCGTCATTTCCAGAGAAGACGGTTCCGGTACCCGCGGCGCGTTCATTGAACTGTTCGGCGTAGAACAAAAAAATGACGCTGGAGAAAAAGAAGATATGACCACCGAAGAGGCCACCATTACCAACAGCACCTCGGTTATGATGCAGTCCGTTGCAGGGGACGTCAACGCCATCGGGTATATTTCCTTAGGCTCTTTAAATGACACAGTGAAAGCAGTTAAAATTGACGGCGTGATGCCCAGCGTAGAAGCCATCAAAGACGGTAGCTATAAAATTTCCCGTCCCTTCAATGTAGTGCCAAATGCAGCAGGCTTATCTCCGGTAGCACAGGACTTCTTGGATTTCATTTTAAGTGCGGAAGGGCAGGCTGTAGTGGAAGAAAACGGTTATATTGCTTCTGTAGATAACGCTGAAGCCTATGCCGGCGGCAATCAGAGCGGCAAAGTGGTAGTGGCTGGCTCCTCCTCCGTAACACCGGTTATGGAAAAACTGAAAGAAGCCTATATCGCCTTAAATCCAGACGTAACCGTTGAAGTACAGATGAGCGACTCCACCACTGGCGTTACCTACGCCATCGACGGCACCTGCGATTTAGGCATGGCCTCCCGTGAATTGAAAGACAGCGAAATGGAAAAAGGCGCTTCCGCGACAGCCATCGCCTTAGACGGCATTGCCGTTATCGTCAACAATGACAACGCCATTTCCGACATGACCGCCGAACAGGTTATGAATATTTACACAGGTCAAGTGACCGATTGGGCAGAACTGGCACAGTAAGCAAACGATCTCGATACAGGCAGCAAAAATGGGGGGCGATTTGTCCCCCCATCGGTCATAGCAAACCAATCGTATCACCGTTGCCCAACCAATCCTGACACAACGGCAGAAAAAGGAGTCGGTGAATTGCCGACCTCTTCCGCCAATCCAAATCGCTGGCCTTTTTCGTCTCTGACGTCGTTGTTTTTCCATGCTGAGCCGGTCTTGTCATGCTGAGCTTGTCGAAGCATCTTCCAAGGGATAGAACCGCTTTGTCACCCTGAGCCTGTCGAAGGGCATTCCGAAGCCTAATACCGGAGGGAAGATCCTTCGCTTCGCTCAGGATGACAAAAAGGGGCTCAGGATGACAAAAAAAGGGCTCAGGATGACAAAAAGGGGCGCTGGGTGACAAAAAGGGCATTCGCTGCCCTTCTATGGGTTGCACATCCGCGCTGCCGTTGCTCAAATTCACTGGCCTGGCGGCCAGCGGTGCGATGTGGGCATCGCACCCTACAACGTACCTGCCGCGCAGAATATAGAAGGGAATAAGGCACTCGCTACCCTTCTATGGGTTTAACATCCCCCGCTACCTTTGCCCAAATTCCGACTTGGGGCGGATAATTTTGCAGACTGTCCTAGTCGTGGCAAACGCAGTTTGACAAAGACGGACAGTCAAAAAATTGTCCGAAGCCACGGAGGGATGGGGCAAAGTGTAGCAAAAAAAATGCAAAGTGTAGCAAAAAAATGCAAAGTGTAGCAAAAAAAATGCAAAGTGTAGCAAAAAAATGCAAAGTGTAGCAAAAAAATGCAAAGTGTAGCAAAAAAATGCAAAGGGTAGCAAATAAAAACGCAAAGGGTGGCAAATAAAAATCCAAAGAGTATCAAATAAAAACGCAAAGAGTAGCAAATAAAATCCAAAGTGTATCAAATAAAAACGCAAAAAAATAAAAAACGAGGAAAAACCTATGGACACATCCAAATATAAAATGCTTCGCATACGGGAACTGGCGATGCATGCATTGTTTCTGGCGGCGGCCTGCGCTTCGGTGCTGGCTGTCGGCCTGATTTGTGTATTTCTGTTTGCCAATGGGATTCCCGCCATGGGCAAAATTGGCCTGTTTGATTTCCTGCTGGGCACCAGATGGAAGCCGGGAAATGATATTTACGGCATTTTGCCCATGATTTTGGGCAGCATTTATGTCACCGCAGGCGCTGTGGTGCTGGGCGTTCCCATCGGTATTTTGATGGCAATTTTTATGGCGCGGTTTTGTCCGCCCCGCTTGTATAAACTCCTAAAGCCGGTGGTCGATTTGCTGGCTGGTATTCCGTCTATCGTATACGGCTTTTTTGGCTTGATTGTGTTAGTTCCCTTTGTGCGCAGCACTTTCGGCGGCACCGGCACCAGCATTTTGACAGCGGCGATTTTGCTGGGCATCATGATTTTGCCCAGTGTGATCAGCGTCAGCGAATCGGCTCTGCGGGCCGTACCGGAAAGCTACTATGAGGGCGGTCTGGCCTTAGGCGCCAGCCATGAGCGCAGCGTGTTCTTCGCCGTGGTACCGGCGGCCAAATCGGGCATTCTGGCCGGCGTCATCCTGGGCATTGGCCGCGCCATCGGGGAAACCATGGCGGTGATGATGGTAGTAGGCAACCAGCCCCGTATTCCCAACAGCATGCTGGACGGCGTGCGCACGCTAACCACCAACATTGTGATGGAGATGGGCTATGCCGCCGATTTGCACCGGGAGGCGCTGATTGCCACCGCAGTGGTGCTGTTTGTGTTTGTACTGCTGATTAATCTGGCGTTTTCCTTACTGAAACGGAGGGGACAGTAAATGGCAAAGCAAAGCATCCAATCTGTGCAGAAGCCGGCCATCAACCGGCAAACCTGGCAGCAGCGCATGAAATCCTATCGGCGCACGCCCTTTTCCTTCCTGCTTTTTGTGCTGGTTTGTATCTCTGCTGTGATTACAGTGGGCGTGCTGGCCATGCTGATTGGCTATATCCTCATCAGAGGAATTCCCAACCTGACGCCGTCGCTGTTTGCCTGGAATTACAACACCGAAAATGTTTCCATGATGCCTGCGTTGATCAACACCATTCTGATGGTGCTGCTGTCGCTGGTGATTGCAGCACCGGTAGGCATTTTTTCCGCCATTTATCTGGTGGAATACGCCAAACGGGGCAACAAGCTGGTGGAGCTGATTCGCTTAACCACCGAAACTCTGCAGGGCATTCCGTCTATCGTGTATGGGCTGTTCGGCGCACTGTTTTTCGTGAAAGCGCTGGGCTGGAATTTATCTCTTTTAGCAGGGGCGTTCACCTTGGCCATTATGATTTTGCCGCTGATTATGCGCACCACCGAAGAAGCGCTGAAGGCGGTGCCGGATAGCTATCGGGAAGGCAGTTTCGGCCTGGGCGCCGGACGGGTGCGCACCGTGTTCCGTATTATTCTGCCTACCGCGGTACCGGGCATTTTGGCCGGCATTATTTTAGCCATTGGCCGTATTGTAGGCGAATCGGCGGCGCTGATTTTTTCCGCCGGTACCATGGCCGCTGTGCCCAGCAGTGTGTTTGACTCGGCCCGTACGCTTTCGGTACACATGTATTGCTTATACTCGGAGGGCCTATACACCAATCAGGCCGCCGCAACGGCAGTGGTGCTGTTATTGATTGTAATCGTCATCAACTGGGTTTCCAATCTGGTTGCCAAGAAAATTACGAAAGGATAATCGCGATGGAAGCGTTTCAAATTAATCACTTAGACTTATATTACGGCGATTTTCACGCCCTGAAGGACATCAACTTAACATTGGACACCGGCCAGATTACCGCCTTCATCGGTCCCTCCGGCTGCGGCAAATCCACCCTGCTCAAATCGTTGAACCGCATGAACGATTTGGTGGAGGGCTGCCGCATTACCGGCGACGTATTGCTGCATGGCGAAGATATTTACGGCGATATGGATATCAACCTGCTGCGCAAGCGGGTGGGCATGGTGTTTCAAAAGCCCAATCCCTTCCCTATGAGCGTGTATGATAATATCGCCTTTGGCCCTCGCACCCACGGCATCCGCAGCAAGGTAAAGCTGGATGAAATTGTAGAGCGCTCCCTGCGCAACGCCGCCATTTGGGACGAACTGAAGGACCGCTTGAAAAAAAGCGCGCTGGGCTTATCGGGCGGGCAGCAGCAGCGGCTGTGCATCGCGCGGGCGCTGGCAGTGGAGCCGGAAATTTTGCTGATGGATGAGCCAACCTCGGCGCTGGACCCTATCTCCACCTCCAAAATAGAGGATCTTGCAGTAGAGCTGAAGAAAGATTATACTATTATCATGGTAACCCACAATATGCAGCAGGCCGCCCGTATTTCCGACAAGACCGCCTTCTTCCTGCTGGGCGAGGTAATCGAGTATAATCGGACAGAAACTTTATTTTCGCTGCCCCAGGATAAACGGACAGAAGACTACATTACCGGGAGGTTTGGTTGATATGCGGAATAGATTTGATTTACAGTTGGAGTTGCTTAATCGGGATTTAATCGAAATGGGCGCTTTGTGCGAGCGGGCGCTCAGCATTATTGCCAGAGTGCTGCAAAGCGGGGACCTGACATTGCTGGAGGAAGTAAACAAGCTGGAAGAAGAAATTGACCACATGGAGAGCGAGATTGAACAGCTGTGCCTGCGGCTTTTGCTGCAGCAGCAGCCCGTTGCCCGGGATTTGCGGCTGATTTCTGCCGCGCTGAAAATGATTACCGATATGGAGCGCATTGGCGATCAAACCCAGGACATTGCCGACATCCTGAAAATCGGCAGCTTGCAGCCTGCGGAAAGCAATACGCTGATTGAGATGGCCCAGGCCACCATGAAAATGGTAACAGGCAGTGTAGACGCCTACGTGCAGAAGGATTTGGTGCTGACCGACGAGGTGTTCCAGTCCGACGATGAGGTGGACAGACTGTTTTTGGAGGAACGGGAGGCGTTGATTGCCAACATTGCCGCCAATCCCCAAAGCGGCGGTGCGGCGCTGGATCAGCTGATGATTGCCAAATACTTTGAGCGCATCGGCGACCATGCGGTTAATATCGCTAATTGGGTCAGATTTTCTGTGACAGGAAAGCATGGGAGAGATGCATAAATGATTTATTGCGTAGAGGACGACGCCAGCATTCGGGAGCTGGTGATATATACGTTGCAGGCAACAGGATATGAAGCGCAGGGCTTTGCCGATGGCAAGGCTTTTTCTGCTGCTTTGGCGGAGAATTTGCCGGAGCTGGTGCTTTTGGATATTATGCTGCCCGGCGAGGACGGGCTGCAAATATTGAAGCGGCTGCGGGCCGACGCTCGCACCGCCCAGTTGCCGGTGATGATGCTGACTGCCAAAGGCACCGAGTTTGACAAGGTGGTTGGGCTGGATAGCGGCGCCGACGATTATATGACGAAGCCTTTCGGTATGATGGAGCTGGTGTCTCGGGTGAAGGCGCTGCTGCGCCGTACCAAACGGGAAAACGCCCATGTGTTAAGCTGCGGCGCGCTGACGTTAAACCGCGATACTCATCGGGTAGAGGCCGAAGGGCAGGAGATTTTGCTGACCCATAAGGAATTTGAATTGCTGGAATATTTGCTGGAAAACAGCAACCTGGTGCTGACGCGGGATAAAATTTTAGATTGCATTTGGGGCTACTCGGCAGAGGTGGAAACCAGAACGCTGGACGTTCATATCCGCAGCCTGCGGCAAAAGCTGGGCCCCTGCGGCGAGCTGATTGAGACGGTGCGGGGCGTGGGCTACCGAATGGGAGCGGGCAAATGAAAACGAGAATTTTCAAGAGCATGTGTCTGTTGGCCATTTTTGCCATCGTCTTAACTTCGCTGATTTTAGGCGTTTTTTTCAGCGGCGAGATGTACGGCGCCATGAAGCAGCAGCTGCGCAGCGAAGCGGTCTGTCTGGCCGAAGCCATCGACAGCGGCGGCATCCAATATCTGCAGCGGGTCAGCGCCGCCAACGGAGATACCCGTATCACGTTGATTTCCGCCAACGGCACCGTACTGTTTGATAACAATCTGCGGGATGAACAGACTGCGGAAAATCATAATGAACGGCCTGAAGTCGTCGCCGCCCGTCAGTCTGGCAGCGGTGAAGCGGTGCGCGCCTCGGCCACCGTAGGGCAGCAGACTTTTTACTATGCCCTGCGGCTGGAGGACGGTCAGGTGCTGCGGGTATCGCATACCATGCACAGCCTGTGGCGCAATATTTTGAATACGCTGCCCTATGTGGCCTCCTTTGCGGTGCTGGTGCTGCTGCTGGCTATGCTGCTGGTGCGCCGGCAGGTTCGGCGCATCGTGGTGCCCATTAACACGCTGGATTTGGAGCATCCGGAGCAAAATGAAGTCTATGAGGAATTAACGCCCTTGCTGCGGCGGATTGCCCGCCAAAACACCCAAATCAGCAGCCAGATACGGGAACTGGCCGAGCGGCAGCAAGAATTTGACACGCTGACCGAAAACATGAACGAAGGACTGGTGATTGTCAACGCCCACGGTTACATTTTATCCATCAACAAGCGGGCCTTGCAGATTTTTCGGCTGAAGCCGGACGATTACCGGCAAAAGCATATTCTGATGGTCAACCGCAATGTGGAATTGCAGCAAATGATGGAGCGGGGCCTAAAGGGGCAGACCGAGGAAATGCTGCTGGAACTGGACGGCCGCTGTTATCAGATTATGTCCAATCCCATCGCCATCTCCGGCAAGGTGCGGGGGCTGGTGCTGCTGCTTTTGGATGTGACCGAAAAGCAGCAGCAGGAGCAGCTGCGGCGGGAATTTACTGCCAACGTATCCCACGAGCTGCGCACGCCGCTGACGGCCATTTCCGGTTATGCGGAAATTATGGCTCAGGGGCTGGTGCAGCCTGACGATATGAAGCCCTTTGCCGATAAAATTTATCAGGAGGCCAACCGGTTAATCTCGCTGATTGCCGATATCATTCAATTATCGCGGCTGGACGAAGGCACGGCCCAGTTTCAGCGGGAGCCGGTGGCCCTGCAGGAACTGGTGAACGACGTAGCGCAGCGCTTGCAGCCGTTGGCTCAGCAAAAACAGATAGCCCTGCGCGCTGCGGTTCAGCCGGTAACTGTGATTGGTATCCGGCAGGTTTTGCAGGAGCTAATCTATAATCTTTGCGAAAACGCTATCAAATACAATAAACCGCAGGGCCAGGTGCAGATCACGCTGGCAACGGAAGCTGATCAGGCGGTGCTGACCGTGGCCGACACCGGCATTGGCATTGCAGCCGAGGACCAATCTCGAGTGTTTGAGCGTTTTTACCGAGTGGACAAAAGTCACTCCCGCACCATCGGCGGCACCGGACTGGGCCTTTCCATCGTAAAGCACGGCGTACAACTGCACGGCGGCGAAATTGGTCTGGAAAGCCAAGTGGGACAGGGCACTGCCATCACCGTGCGGCTGCCGCTTTCGGCAGATTTGCCGAGAGGCTGAAAGCCGACTTTGAAGAACAACCTTCGCCAAAATTTACTGGTTCGCTAGCCAGAAACGAAAAATCCTGCGCTTAGGACAGAGGCCGCATCTATGTTGGTTCTTTTCGCGCCTAGCGTCGTTGGGCAATACCGGAGGGAAGATCCTTCGCTTCGCTCAGGATGACAGAGATGTGCGTTCGGGATGACAAAAAGGGCATTTGCCGCCTTCATATCCACGCTGCCGTTGTCCGAATTGTGAAAAACAATCTGGCCTGCGGCCAGCGGGATGCTTTCAGCGCATTCGCACATTCGCACAGAGAAACGTGCTTCAAACGTGCTTCAAACGCGCTAGCGGCAGCATCCCCTACAAGGTGTCTATCGCACACAATACAGAAAATCAGGGCACTCGTTGCCGGTCTATGGGGTTAAAACTTCCCGCTACCTTTGCCCAAATTCCGACTTGGGGCGGATAGCGCCGCAGGCTGTGCAAAGCGTGACGGACAGCGTAGCTAGTCCGGCAAAGCTGCACAGACAAGGCGGTATCCGAAGCCACGGAGGGATGGGGCAAAGTGTAGCAAATAAAAATCCAAAGTGTAGCAAATAAAAATCCAAAGTGTAGC
>CABUKW010000043.1 GCA_902492275.1 uncultured Peptococcaceae bacterium | reverse complement strand
ACGACGGGAGATAACAGCCTGAAAAATATCGCCGGCAAAAATATGCTGCTTGGTACGTTCCACCATTTCTATATAAGTTTCCTCACTGACATTGCAGGTAAACTGCGGCTTGCTTTTGGTGCGCATTTTCGGTAACGGTGTTGTATCATATATCATCTGTTTTAATTCGGCCAACTCCGCTGCAGCCTTTCCGTAATTCTCCAATAAGTTATCGGTATGAATATTAACAATTAACACAATTTTTTGTTTTAAATGATCATAAGCGATTACTTTTTCAAACAGCATCAAATCATAGTCTGGAAATTCGTCCTGCTGCAATTTCAGCACCGGCTCTGCCAGCCCAATAGAATGATACGCAAAGTAGCCCACCAGCCCGCCGCAAAATGGCGGCAGTTCTTCCAGCTGAGGCGCACGATACTGCCCCATAATCTGCCGCAGCGCTTCAAAAGGCTTTGCCTCCAACAACCGTTTTTCGCCTTTTTCTTCAACAATCACTTGCTCCTGCTGACAAGTAACCCGTAAAATAGGATGGAACCCTAAAAATGAATAGCGCCCCCGATTTAAGCCACCTTCTACACTTTCCAAAAAATAATAGCGGTCACTACGCTGCGCCATACGCCGCAACAGCATAATCGGCGTTACCACATCAGCATAAATCTCCTCATATACTGGTATGGTATTATACTGTTGCGCCAATTCCATAATTTGCGCACTATCCGGTTTCAACATACCAAATTCACTCCTTTATTTTTTGTTGCTCTTTCTCTCTGTTGTTTCCTAAAACGTTGCGAAAATTCTATACACCCAATTATCTGCGTGATCCATGGTCAATTTATCATATTGAACAAAGTGCTGACAAAACAAAAAGGCTTTCATCACCTCACGTAACACGTAAGGGACAAAAGCCTGTAACTTCTGCGGTACCACCCAATTTGCCGTTTTCACTGTTAAACAATAGAAAATACGACCACTTTTTCACATACCATCATATGTGCTCCACTGATAACGGACAGAGTTCCCGTCAGCGCCTACTCCCAAATGGTTTCAGACTGCCCTCGCAAGTCCATTCGGAATAATCTATGCTGCTGCACTCACACCATCGGCAACTCTCTGAGAACAATCAATTCTTCCTACTTACTCTCGCTCATCGGTTTATTTTTTCTGATTTGTCTTTTAGTTTATGCATTTTTTGCAAATTTGTCAACAATTTTTTTATTGTATACAATATATCGCTTACTTCATATTGCAACTTTTTATCTCACCGTAACCCGCCATAAAGAACAACAAAAAATATTATATGTCAATTTTTTCTGCTATTATACATAATTCCATAATACTTGCCAGATTAAATTCATCTCCATAATCAAATCACTAGTTGATTACAGCCTTCAGCAGTCATACCCTACAACTGCTGCCGTCCGTTCTTCCGCGTCAAATGAAAACCTGTACAAGAACAGCACAGAATTACTACAGCCAGCACAGTTAACAGGATAAAAGCGTTCTGACTGCCTAACATTGTGGAAGTGGCTAAATCATTGGGCGTGCTGGCTTGCGCCGCTGCTACCATCGTAGCTACCACCGAAGTTCCCACCGCACCAGCCAGTTGCTGTAATGTGTTGATAACAGCATTGCCATCGGTGCTCAATTTTCCGGGCAACTGACAGATACCGTTGGTCATAGTGTTGCCCACCGATGAGCCTTGACCAAAAGCGAAACATAGATAAAACACATAAAAATATAACAGCGTCATATTCTGAGCAAATAAACTGAAACAACCGGTGGCAATTAAAATACAACTATTGCCCAGTAAAATCGGCCGTTTCGCTCCAAAGCGATCCAATATCTTCCCGCTGATTGGCGCTAATATCGCACCTACCAAGCACCCTGGCAATAATAAACAGCCCGCTGTAAACGCATCTTGCCCCAATACCAGCTGCGCATAATTGGGGATTAAGAAGCCTAAACCTAAACAAATAAACTGAATACACAGAATAGCCAGCACGCTGAAGCTAAAGGGCAGATAGTGAAATACCTGCACACGAATCAAAGCATTTTCGCTTTTGGCAGAACGACGATAAAAAATAACGATAGCTACCACGCTGACAACTAAAAATCCCAGTACCTGCGCACTGGCCCAGCCAACAGCAGAAGCAATGCTAGTAGCAAAAATAAAGCAACTAAAACCCACTGCCAGACATAAATAGTCCAGCCAGTTAAACGATATTTTTTCTACAGGACTAATCTGTCGGATAGAGTAAAGACCCATTACAAAAGCTACTGCCAAAAAAGGCGACAGAACGGCAAAAATCATCCGCCAGCCAAACAGTGTGACAATCATCCCGCCTATAGAAGGGCCAATAGCCGGTGCCATAGCGGTAATCAGTGAAGCCACACCCATCATCAAACCCAGTTGTTTTTTAGGCACCTGCTCCAACACAATGTTGAACATCAATGGCAAAGCCACGCCGGTGCCAACGCCCTGAATGAGCCGGCCCAACAGCAGCAGCGAAAATATCGGCGTTATAGCCGATAAAACTGTACCAATCATAAAAAGCGTCATTGCGGTCGCAAATAAAGCTTTGGTGGTAAATCTCCGTTTCAGATACGATGATGCCGGAATAATAATAGCTAGAACCAGCAAATATCCTGTCGTAATCCATTGCACCGTCGATGTGCCAATTTGAAATTCCCGCATCAAAGTTGGAAAGGTAATATTCATGGCTGTCTCCACTACCACACCGGCAAAAGACATCATACCAGTAGCAATAATGGATAAAATTAAACGGGCATCTACTATTTTTTCTCGTTCATGCAAGGGTATCTCCTCCAGTTCTGTCTAATACACTGTTGTCTAAATTCATTTCCGCTGTGCGCAAAATGCGTGAAACCTGTTGAATGGTCTGAGCAGTAATCCGCAAATGCTCTGGCTCTAATCCTTCTAGCTGTACCGCAAGCCAATCATGATATTGCTGCACATAAAAATTGTAATAGGATAAGCCTAAATCCGTCAATTGCAGCCAAACAATCCGTTTGTCACCGGCATCTGGTTTTTTTTGCACAACGCCCAATTGCTCCAGCTCGTTGATAAGCTTGGTAATGCTAGGCTTTGTCACTTGAAGCGTTTTGCTGATATCGCTCACCTTAACGCCTTCTGCCTTTTGACTAAGTTGATAAATAATATCAATGACGCGCACATGCCGCGGCGACATCCCTTTTGGCAACGCAGGCATCAATTCGTTGATACGCTTCACTTCGTGACAAGCGTCTAAAAAATCTTTTATCAGTTGAATTTCCATGTATACACCTTCCTTTTATTTGCAGAATAATTATCAAATAATAATTACCTTTAGTAACTATAATATTAAAAAAGTATGTTGTCAAGAAAAATCTCAACAACATACTCTATATATCGCTATTTATTTACACCAACGGCAGCCGTACTATAAAGCACAAACCCTGTTTCTGCCGCTGCGCATAAATCTTCCCGCGATGCTTCTGCGCAACAGCACGAGCTACCGACAGTCCAATGCCATAGCCGCCGCTTTCACGGGCGCGGGACGCATCTGTACGGCGAAACCGGTCAAATAGCAAATTCAAATCACCGTCAGGCATGATGTCACAGCTATTATACACCGCAAACTGCGCGCTGCGCCCCTTTTTCTTCAACGTGACAGTTACCTGTCCAAAAGGCTGCACATATTTTACAGCGTTTTCTACCAACACAGACACCATCTTTTGCAAGCTGCTCCCATCCCCCTGCAGCAGCAAGTGCGCTTCTAGCTGCAAGCAAAAATCTGCCTGCTTCTGCTCCGCTAACACAGCCATGGGTGCCGCTGTCTGCTCCACTAAAGCACTGAAATCTAATTTCACAAATTCCTGTTTTTGTTCTTCCATACGGGCCAGCATCAGCATTTCCTGCACCAATAAATTCAAACGCTCTGTCTGTTTGCGAATACTTTCGGTCCATTGATTTTCCCCGCCATACAGCGTGAGCACATCGGTGTTTGCTGCGATAATCGCTAATGGTGTTTTCAATTCATGACCAGCATCGGTGATAAACTGCTTTTGCTTCTCCATGCTGATAACAATTGGCGCAATAGCGCTGCGAGAAAAAATCACTACCAGCAAAAATACTACCACAAATACAAAGAATGCAATGCCGCAAGATAAATATAAAAAAGATCGCACCATTTCAAGCTGTGTTGTACAATCCAAAAAAATAATCATGCTTCCAGAGCCATCGACCAACTGCAAATACCGATACTGTTCCAGATAGCCTTCTTTTCTTTCACTCTCCAAAACATTTTCTCCATAATGATATGCCACTTCCTCACTGATGGCAATATGGTTGAGATTCATTTGTGTAATTACACCTAAATTATCAGCAAATACTGTAAAATATCTCGTAGAAAATCTTGTTTCAGCAGAGATCAACGGCTCAGCATTCAATAATTGCCGCAATGGCCACAATGCCTGATAAGCTTCGTATCTGCTATCTTCTAACGGAATACGTTCGTCATTTGCATCGGCTTCACTTTGCTTCTCTGCCTGTTCAGTTCCTGACTTTTCCTGTCGATGAATTGGATTGAGAAATTGTGAGGCACTCTGTTCCTCAGGAAATTCGCCAGCATAGCTGGCAATCAGCCACAAAAAGCCTTCTGTTTTCTGCTCCACCTGATAGTGATATAGCAAATTCATACCGCCAAGTACCAATAGCAATACTACTAGCAAAGAACCCATAGCCACTGCAATAAATTGGCGCTGCAGTAACTTAATCATGGCAGGGCACCAGCATACAGCTACCGTCTTGGCGAAACTGCAGACGCCAATTTGCCTGCAGCGCTTCCAATTTCTTTGACAAATAAGAAAGATACAGCGGCGCCTGTCCAATGATTTCTACAGTATCAGAAGTTGGAACACCCTGCAAGCGTTCTGTTAATTGCTCTGCCGGTACAACCCGTTTTGGGTTGAGCATCAGCAATTCCATCAATTGGAATTCTAAATGACTGAGCTGAACTGCCGCCTGCTCTACAGCCAGTGAAAAGGTATCTCGATTTAAAGTTACATTTCCTGTTCGCAATAGCGTTGGCAAATATTCATTTTTACGCCGCGTCATAGCTTTTACTCGGGCTATCAATTCTCCCATTGCAAAGGGTTTTCCAAGATAATCGTCGGCCCCATCATCTAAACCGGCAATACGGTCTGTCGTTTCTGTTTTAGCAGTGAGCAGCAGCACTGGCACCAAGATATCCTGCTGACGAATACGTCGCAGCACTTCCAACCCGTCTAACTCCGGCATCATAATATCCAGCACGACGCCATCATAGCTTTGCCGCTCTAACTTTTGCAATGCCGCTTTTCCATTAAAGGCTGTATCCACCGTATAATGATGAAACTCTAAAATAGCGGCAACGGCCCGCACCAGCTCCTGCTCATCATCGGCAACCAGAATATGCATGATACGTTCCCCCTTTCTTATTCTCCGCAGCTAAGCACGCTCCGTTGTACAAATCCAATACTTCCTGTATGGCCTGCATGGTCAAATCTGTGGAGGCCATCTCATCAGCACATCGTTTCAGTTCAGCTGCCAGCACAGCACTTTCCGGCAGATTTTTCTTATAGCGTAACTGATGCTCTAAGCTGGCCCAACAGTCCATCGCAATGGTGCGAAGTTGAATTTCCACTGGCACAACACAATGATTTTCAGTGTCTGGGAGCGTAACCTGCATAATCAAATGATAGCTGCGGTAGCCATTTGCTTTGGGATGCAGCACGTAATCCTTTTCCTTCATCACTTGAACGTTCTCCTGCCTGCGCAATTCATGAACCAGCGAATAAATATCATTGAGAAAGGGACACACAATCCGTACACCGGCTGCATCATACACATGCTCTTGCGCTGCCGCTAATGTTACAGGCAAATGATTGCGCCGCAGCTTTTCCTGTATACTGGCCGCACTCTTTATCCGCCATTTACAATGCTCTACCGGTGAACGTCCCTGCTGCTCGGCAATTTGCCCGCGCACGCTGTCAATATGGGCTAACACTACCTGTAAAGCCTGCTGTAACGGTGTAAGCCATTCCTTATAGAAAGACTCTTCTGCAGTTAAACCATCCCGTTTTGATTCCTGCCGTAGCTTGTTTTGCTGCACCATCCACACACCCTTTTGATAAATTTCTTGTTTTCTTTTTCAGTATAGCAACCTTTTGTGAAAATTATGGCAGAAAAAAGTGACAGTTCCATCAGGAATGTATGAAGAAATCTTTATAACTGTAGGGAAGTTTTCTATTTTCGAAAAAATTTTAATCATGCCTTTCAAATAGAAAGAAGGCCAACGAACAAACTGCTAAATTTATTTCTGCAAGGAAACAAGCCAGAACAGTCTTAGGCCGTTTGCAAAATAAAAAACAGTTGACTTTCACGCTTTTTCCTGCTAGCATTAAAAAGGAATATGTTCATTCATAGTTTCTATTACTCAACATAGATGCTTACAATCTGTTTTGAGTAATTTTTTTGCGTGAGCAAGAGCTGTCAGGACAATACACAGGTATGCGCGTTTCGTGACCATGGCAGCCCGCAATATGGCATCACACACAATATCATTGAAGGGGTTGTCAGTCACTATGGCAGGATTAGTATTATTAGGCGCTCAATGGGGCGATGAAGGAAAAGGGAAAATTACAGACTATTTAGCCGAACAGGCCACTACCATTGTACGGTATCAGGGCGGCAACAATGCCGGACATACCGTTGTAGTCGGCGATGAGGAATTCAAGCTGCGTCTGATTCCTTCTGGCATTCTCTATGGAGGAAAAACCTGCGTCATCGGCAACGGCGTTGTGGTGGATCCAAAAGTTATGCTGAACGAAATCGCTTATTTACAGAGCAAAGGCGTAGATACCAGCAATCTGCGGGTTAGTCAGCGGGCCCACGTGATTATGCCTTATCATATCGCCATTGACATGCTGGAAGAAGCGGCCAAAGGCGATAATAAAATCGGCACCACTAAAAACGGCATCGGTCCATGTTATATGGACAAATATGCCCGGGTTGGCATTCGGATTGCCGATTTAATGGACAAAGAAGTATTTGCCGAACGGCTCAGAACTGTTCTGGAAGCTAAAAATAATATGATTGTAAAATTATATGGCGGTCAGCCATTTGATTTTGATGAAGTATTTAATCAGTACTGCCAATATGCCGACCAACTGCGGCAGTATGTAGCCGACACCTCTGTGTTGGTGTCCGAAGCACTGCAGAACGGCGAAAACGTCGTATTTGAAGGGGCACAGGGCACACTGCTGGATATTGACCACGGCACCTATCCATATGTAACCAGTTCAAATCCTATTGCCAGCTATGCTTGCGTAGGTGTCGGTGTAGGGCCTACCAATATCAAAAATGTGCTGGGCATCATCAAAGCCTATACTACCCGTGTAGGCGAAGGCCCATTCCCAACTGAATTGTTTGACGAAACCGGCGCAGCTTTGCAGCGCATTGGTCACGAATTCGGCACCGTTACCGGACGTACCCGTCGTTGTGGCTGGATTGATATGGTAATGATCAACTACGCCATCCGCTTAAGTGGTATCAATGAATTTGCACTGATGAAGCTGGATGTTTTGGACACACTGGAAACCGTAAAAATCTGCACCCATTACGAATGCAACGGCGAAAAAGTCGTGCATTTTCCAACCAGTCTGAAAACACTGGCAGAATGCAAGCCGGTTTATGAAGAATTGCCCGGCTGGATGACCGATACCACTGGCTGCACCTCTTTTGACCAATTGCCGGAAAACGCCAAACGCTATGTGAACCGTATTGAAGAATTAACCGGCGTTCCAGTAAAAATTGTAGCCGTTGGTCCAAGACGCGATCAAACCATCATCCGTGGCGATTTGTTCGCTTAAATCGCATTTACAATCAATCTCCTGACAAAGATATAAGATAAAATAGAAAAAAGCCATTGCAAAAATTGTTACTGATTTTTGCAATGGCTTTTTTTGCGATAGCTTACACAAAAGCCTCTTTATGCTGAAGTAAAGCTATCATCATAGATCTTGGGGTTTTAATGCTAATATTACATTTCTATTTTCATCCAACATCATTTCACACCGCCAATCGTATTGAGTACCAATTCCCCATTGCATATCGCTAAAAAGTACATGCAACGCGGCTTTTTGCGGTTCATTAAAAGGAAGCAGCGCTCCGGTTTGCACCTCAGACTGACAGGATTGCTCATGAATTTCTACGTACGCGCTGCCAGGCAAGCTTTGCACCTGAAAATCCATCACTTTCCGAAGCCCATTTTCCTCCCGATAGGTTAAAGCGAATTCATTTCTTAACGAGACATACAAAAGTTCCTGCTCCATTTCGTTTTCTTTATACGGACATAAAACTACAAAATCAATATTGCCTGTGATGTGAAACAAGCCATCTTCTTCCAGGCCGTTTTTTGTTAAAAAGATACGTGCGCCTGTCTTGTCATTAAAACGAATCAACTGCTCCTGCCCTAAGCATAGCGGCTCCGATGTAACGCCTTGGCGCATTTTCTCCACTCCTGTATGCCATGCATCTTCTGATTGCTGATTGGTACAAGCGCTGCATACCAGTAGTAGCGTCAATCCCAATATTACAGCACAAGCTAGGACAAACTGTTTCTTTTTCATATTGTACGTCCCCTTACCATATCCTCTGTTTAAGATTGCAGGATTTTCTCTGCATCTACAATTTGCATTTACTTTTACGAAAAATAAAATTTATGCTCGTCCCGTTTACTTCTTCACCCCATGGCAGACTGTTTCTATTACTTTTCAATCTGTTCTAACTTTACGGCCACCTTATCCATCCAATCAAAGTCCATCTGTTCCAGGGTACCGGCGTCACAATGGGCTGCAATCTGCGGGTCAATCGGCAATTTGGCCAATACATCCAACTGGTATTGCTGGGCAATTTCCTCAATGTGACTGTCGCCGAAGATTTTATAGTCTTTGCCGTTGTCTGGACAATGGAAATAAGACATATTTTCTACCAAGCCCAACACCGGCACTTTCATGATGTCGGCCATTTTCACCGCTTTGGTCACAATCATGGATACCAATTCCTGCGGAGAGGTAACGATGAGAATACCGTCCACCGGCAGAGATTGAAATACGGTCAGCGGTACATCGCCAGTACCCGGCGGCATGTCAATGAACATATAATCGATGTCGCCCCAAATCACTTCCTGCCAGAACTGTTTTACAGCGCTGGCAATCACCGGTCCCCGCCATACCACTGGGTCGGTAGCATCGTCCAACAGCAAATTAGTAGACATGATTTTAATGCCGTTGCCTAAAGTGGCTTTAGGAATCATGCCCTGTTCTGTACCGGTAGCCTGGGTGTGGATACCGAAAATTTTCGGTATAGACGGCCCCGTGATATCAGCGTCTAAAATGGCTGTCTTGTAGCCCTTCCGCGCCATCGTAATAGCTGACAGGGAAGTCACCAGCGATTTTCCCACGCCGCCCTTACCGCTGACAACACCAATCACCTTTTTTACACTGCTATAAGCGTTCAATGGTTCAAATACTGGGCCTTCCTGCCGTTCTCCGCAACTGGATTCACCGCAGCTGCCGCAGTTATGATTACAACTTTCTGACATAATCTGTCACTCCTCAACTTTTTATTTTATCTTGTACCCCGTCACGATTGGGCAATCACCTGAAACAATTCCATGGTTTTGACAAAAATTTCTTTTACAGCTGCACCGGCTGCACAATCTCTATCTACAATGGTTTCTCCGTCGTTGATGACTCGTACGGCCTCTCGGTCAAAGGGAATACGGCCTACAAAGGGAATATCCCTTCGATAACAAAAACCTTCTATCTTATTGGTATTTTCCACATTGGTGTCGTATTTATTCACGCAAACCACCGGAATGACCTGAAAAATTTCCGCAGTGTGTATAATGCGCTCCAAATCGCTGATGCCTGATATAGAAGGCTCTGCCACAATCAGCGCCATATCAATGCCGCTCAAGGAAGCGATTACAGGACAACCAATACCCGGTGAGCCGTCAATAATGGCAAAATCAGCTGACTTTCCAGCAGCGCGGCGCATACGCTTCTTAACCTGCGTAACCAGCTTGCCCGAATTGCCGCTGCCCATCTTGAGCTGCGCCGTAGAAAATATTCTTTCCGCGTCCTGATAAAGCTGCATTTCACCGGCCAACAGTTCTTCCAGCTCGATGGCGTTGGCAGGACAGACATAACCGCAAACGCCACAGCCTTCACAGGCAAAGGGATCTATCCAGTAGCCGCCGTCTTGTTTCTGCACAGCATGAAACTGGCAGTGATAGTGACAGCTTCCGCATTTCACGCAGACATCCTTGTTAATGCGAGCTTTGGGTAAACCGTAATAATCCTCTCTCTGCGGCAAAGCGGCGCACTGTGTTACCAAATGCAGATTGGGCGCGTCCACATCGCAATCGGCAAAGGCTTTCGCCTGCGCCAGTTTAATAAAAGCGCTGGCCACTGTAGTCTTGCCGGTACCGCCTTTACCGCTCAAAATCAACAACTGCTTCATGGGCTGCCGCCTCCTTTACCTGCTGTAACAGCTCTGTGAAAATCTGTTTATACTGAGGGCTTATCCGGCTGACAATCTGTGAATTAGAATTGAGCCGGCCCAATTCGTTATCAAAAGGAATGCGGCCCAAAATCGGAAGCTGATGCTCCAAACAAAATTGCTCTGCCGGA
Source organism: uncultured Peptococcaceae bacterium (assembly GCA_902492275.1). GTDB lineage: Bacteria > Bacillota > Peptococcia > Peptococcales > Peptococcaceae > UBA7185. The sequence continues at coordinate 10,367 of CABUKW010000043.1, read as the reverse complement.
TTAACCCCCTCGAAACATTTATTCAGTACCACGCCAAAGGGCTTGTGGAAAAGCTGCACCAATTCATACACCATGTTCAGATTGTGGACGCCGAACACCGTAGGCTCCGCCACTAAAATACAATAATCGGCATCTATAATACTCTCCATGACCACACAAGCACTGCCCGGCGGACAGTCGATCAAAATCAACTCCTGCGGCTGTTCCTTCATTTCCTGCAGCATACTGCGAATAATGGGCACGCCCGATTCCTCGCCCATGTTCAGCATACCGCTTACTACCTGTACGCCATCGGAAACGCCCCGCATAATTTTCCCAATGGGCCGTTTGATTTCTTTTATGGCTCGCTGCGGACAAACCAACACGCAGCCGCCGCAAGGATGGCACACATCGGGGAACACCACCGCTTTCTCCTGAATGCAGGCGATAGCATTAAACTTGCAGAAATCCATGCACTGTCGGCAGCCTGTGCAGCGTGTCTCGTCTACCTCCGGCGATTTTACCGCCACCACCGACTCATGCACCTGCTGCGGCTTAAAAAATAAATGACCGTTGGGTTCCTCCACATCACAGTCATAATAGGCCGCCCGCTCTGCCGCCGCTGCCAGATTAACAGAAACCAGCGTTTTCCCTGTGCCGCCCTTTCCGCTTAACACAGCAATTTTCATCTCAGTTGCCCCCGTGCCCGTGAAAACCGGGGTGAATGTCGGTCAATTCCTGCAAACGGTTTTCTTCAAAGGCCCGAATATTTTCCTCCACCGACAAGCCTTCTGTTTGATAAAGCTTCACATTGGCACCCTGCAGCACCTTAGCAGCGTTTTCACCGCAGCGGGGCGCCAACAAAGCCTCTGCCTGTTGGTCCACCACAACCTGCGCCGCTTTGATACCTGCGCCGCCCTGCACGGCAATACCGCTGTTATCAAGAAATTTTTTTTCTTTTGTTTCTGTGTCATAAATCAAAAACATAGGCGCCCGTCCAAAAGATGGACAGATTTCCGTTTCATAATCTTCTACTGGAATGGCAATTTTCATAACGCTCGCTCCTTCGTTGTTTTTTCATGGTCTGCTTTCTGCCGCTGTGCCAACTGCTCCATGCGATCCTTCTGACAGCCGCCTTGCCGGCAGCAACTGCCTTGCCCGTCGCACAAATGATAATCGCCGCCCGCGATACACAGCACCCTTCCTTCTACTAACGCTAACGCCAATTTACGCCGCGCTTCCAGATAAATCCCCTGCACTGTAGTGCGAGCAATATTCATATGATTGGCACAAGCTTCCTGATTCATGCCCTCCAAATCAATGAGCCGAATAGTTTCGTATTCATCCACTGTCATTTGAATGGCATCTTCTGTGCTGATACAACCGCCCAACGGTCCAAATCGGCTGTGATTGGGCAGACAGCAAACCTTTCTCCATTTTCTCGGCCTTGGCAACGTATCGCCACCTCCTGCCTGTTATTGACATATGTCATTTACAAAGCTTATTATACCTGGTTTTCGGCATATGTCAATAATCCGCGAAAACTTTTGAGAGAAAACTTTTATTTGTCTTGGAAATTTGATATGATACCTTTAAAGAAATCAAACGCACGGGAGTAACATTATGAATCACACCTATACACCTTTTTTGTGGGAGCAGATGCAGAAACTGCATCGACAACAACCAATCTCCGGCCATACGCCTGGCCATAAGAACGGATTGTTTCTGCCGCAAGCCTTACAAAATGCCTGGGGCAGCCAATTTGCCAGCTACGATTACACCGAACTGGACGGCCTGGACAATCTGCATTTCTCCGAGGGCTGCATTGCCCAAAGCCAGCAGCAGGCCGCCCAAATTTTCGGTGCCGCGCAGTGTTTTTATCTGGTAAACGGCACCACCGCAGGCCTGCAAGCTGCCATTATGGCCGCCTGCAGTAATCGGCAGGTGTTTGTGCCGCGCCATGTACACCGCTCTGTTTATCATAGCCTGCTCTTAGCCCATGCCCAACCGGTCTATCTGCCCTTAGAATTAGATGCCGATACCAGCCTACCCCTTGGCATCAGCACGCAGGTATTGCAGGATTACATACAGCAATATCCCGACTGCCGCAATTTGATTTTGGTCAATCCCACCTATCAGGGGCTCACCGCCAACAATGTACAGTGTGTGCAGTTGGCCAAACAGCACGGTCTCACTGTCATTGTCGATGAAGCCCACGGCTCTCATTTGCATTTCCATGCCGATTTGCCCGCGTCCCTGTTAGATGCCGGCGCCGATTTGGTGGTGCAGAGCTGGCACAAAACTTTGCCCGTATTAACCCAGGGCAGCGCGTTGCTGGTGCATCAGCATTATAATGGCCCCTCGCCGGAGCCTTTTCTCAGTTTGCTGCAAACCACATCGCCATCTTACCTGTTAATGGCCTCTCTGGAAGCCGGAAGTATTTATATGGGAACAGATGCCCATGCCCACATTCAGCAAGCGTTACGGGCCATTTTCGCGCTGCACAGGCGTATTGCCGACACGCTGCAAACGCTGCATGTATTATGGCAGCCTCAATGGAAGCAAGATCCCTTCAAGCTGTATTTATTTTCCGATAAGCTGTCGGGCGCTGAAATGGACGCCTACCTGCGCACGCAGCACGCCCTTTACAGCGAAATGCACGATAACAACGGCATTTTATTCATTCTGCCTATACAGACCACCGACCAGTGGACCCAACGGCTTTATCAGGCTTTACTGGCGTTAGACCAATTCAGTCAAACACAAACCGGCACTGTGCAGACAACGCCCAGTTTTTACTGTCAAAATATTCCCCAGCAGCGTTATCCGTTGCAGGAGGCCTTTTACAAAGAGAAACGGCAAATCTGCTGGCGACAGGCAGCAGGTACCACAGCAGGACAATTTATTCTGCGCTATCCACCGGGCATTCCATTGCTGGTGCCCGGCGAAATTATTACCCAGGAAATTGTAGCCCTCTGGCAAGCCAGCGGCGGCAGCGCCGACGAAACGCTGACCATTATTGCAGAACCAGAAAAGGAGTTGTCACTATGAACGGAACATTATTTGTCATCGAAGGGGTGGACGGTAGCGGCAAGGCCACCCAAACTGATTTATTATATCAGGCACTGCAAAAGCAGGATAAACCTGTGCGCAAGGTCAGCTTTCCCAATTACGACAGCCCTGCCTCCAGCCTGATTAAAATGTATCTCAACGGCGAATTCGGCAGTGATCCCCAATCGGTCAATGCCTTTGCCACCTCTGTATTTTTTGCCGTAGACCGTTTCGCCTCCTTCCGTAAGGACTGGCAGCCCTTTTACAAGAACGGCGGCATCGTCATTGCGGACCGCTATGTCACGTCCAATCTGGTGCATCAGGCTGGTAAAATCGCCGAGGCCGCAGAAAAAGAGCGGTATATCCATTGGCTGTCCGATTTAGAATACAATATCTTCGGCTTACCCCGTCCCGACTGCGTTATCTTTTTAGATATGCCGCCAGCCTACAGCCTGCGTCTGCGCCAGCAGCGCAACGCACTCAAGCAAGGCCTAACCCAGGATATCCACGAATCTGACCAGCAATATCTGCAGCAAGCCTATGAAAACGCCACCGCCATCGCCCAGCATCAGCAGTGGCACCGTATCAACTGCGTCGCCAACGACCAAATCCGCAGTATAGAAGAAATTCATACGGAAATCATGCAATTGATTGCCAAATTTTCACGATAACTCTAATAAAATTAGAAAGGCTGCAGGCAGATACTACTCTGCTTGCAGCCTTTCTTCGTTACCATATTTCTATGCTTGCGTTTCTAAAACACCATTCAAAAAAGCAATGATCCCAGCTTCTACCTCGTCCTTAATATCGTTGTAATTATGAATTTCATGGCGATAGCCTGCATACAGCTTTGTCTGTACCGAATGACCTGTGCTGTACAGCCAATTGCTCACCAAATAAACGCCTTCGCCATAATTCCCTACTGGATCCTGATCACCGGCAATGTTATAAACCGGCAGTTGCACCGGAACCTTTTCCGCCCACTGGGTACCCTCAATGCAGAGCATCATCTGCACAAAGTCCCGCATAGCCTGATTGGTAGTTGCTTTGGTAAATGCGTCAAAGGGATCCTGCGCATGGTCCAACTGCACATAAGGATCGGCGCAGATCCATTCGTTGCCCAGCTTCACCTCGCCGCATCGTTCGCCCATCCAGCCCATTAGCTGACCTGCATATTGGGGATCGGACTCTTTCCCTTTGCCTGCTGCAACTGCTGCTTCCAGCAAGGGCAGCACCTCCGCCGCACCCTGGAACTTTCCGGCGGTGCCACAAATAATCAGCCCTGCCAATTCTGTGCCATAATTGGCCGCATAATCTCTGGCAATAAACGATCCCATGCTATGACCAAACATGAAATAAGGCAAGTTCGAATATTTTTCTTTCACCACAGTAGTCAGGGTGTGTTCATCTTCCATCATGGTGCGGAAACCGGCGTCGCCCCAATCGCCCCATGTATTGTTCATCATAGCGGTTTTTCCATGACCCACATGGTCGTCGGCGGCTACAATAAATCCGGCGTCCATCAATTTCACAATCATATGAAAATACCGTCTGGAATGCTCGCCAAAACCATGCACCAACTGCACGATACCCCTCGGCTGCGCTGCCGGCACATAAATCCAGCCCTGCACGGTATCTCTCTGATTGTAAGATGGGAAGCTTACTTCATGCAACATATCTGACTCCTCCTTTAAATGTAAATCATAAATTCAGTATAGCAGCTTCTTATCAGGAATACAATCCCAATCCATTTTCTCTACAGCGCTGCACCAAATGCTGTCACCTAAAGCAGAATCCCCATTACCTCCAAAGTGTACTATTGCTTTAGCCCCTACATATTATGCAATGAAATAGCAGGATAGGGATAACGACCTTCCAATATTTCTTAAATAGTCTTGTAGAAATGTCAAAAAGTCTTGACATTTCTACCGCGTATCAATATAATAGATATGTAAAAAGTTTTTGACATATTTTTATTATAAGATGAGGAGGTTTTTACTATGAGTACAAATTTTTTGCTGACACTATTTTTCATTTTCTTAATTGCAATGCTTGCTCTTATCATCTTTATGTTTATTTCATTGGGAAAGCAAGGAGATGAACGCAGAAAGATGATTATTGAAAAAGCCAGCGCAAAAACTTTTTGTATAACGGTTGGTTATTTATTATTTTGCATTGCTGAAAACTTTTTTCGAATAGTATCCGGTAATGATTTATCTATTCAGAATATAAATCCTTTTGTAACATTAACAGTTATTGCTATGATTTATGCGCTTCAACTTTTCTATCACAAAAAGAAATACGGAGATTGACCTTATGAAGAACATTATTAAAGATAAAAGAAGAGAGCTAGGCTTGTCACAGGAGGAATTGGCAAAAAAATGCAAGGTATCACGACAGACTGTCAACGCTATTGAAAATGATAAATATGATCCCACACTGTCGTTAGCTTTTAATCTAGCAAAAGAATTAGATATAACCGTTGATGAACTTTTTACGCCCTAAGTAACAAATCCGTGCTGACCAATCAGCAGCAAGACAAACGCCATACGCTGTATTTCTATTGCAGCACTTTGCAAAAAAATTTTCACAAAAAACTGCAACCAGAAGCCCTGATTGCAGTTTATCGTTTTATGCATGATAAAAAATTTGCTATGCCTTTTTTACAAAAGCGGCTTTCCCTTGTTTACAAATCGGACAAATAAAGTCATCGTCCACAGCGCCGTCGTGGATATAGCCGCAAACCGTGCATTGCCATTTTTCTGCCTGTTGTTCTGTCGACTCCTGCTTTTCAGCGGCTTCCAATTTCACAAACACGCTGGCAGGCTGTTTGCATACTGGACAAACAAAATCGTCAGACAGAGCGCCCTCATGCACATAGCCGCACACGCTGCACTGCCATTTTTCGCCGCTGCCTGCCGCAACAGGCGCTTTTTTTGTTTTCACATCGCTATGATAATAGGCATAGGTCATCGGTTCTTCTTTGGATAATACCTGTGCATCGGTCAGCTCGCACAAAAACAATGTATGGGTGCCGCAATCCAAAGTATTTACTACCTTAGCCGACAATACGGCGCTGGTATGCTCCGCCAGATAAGGCACCTGAAAAGCATCTTTCACCAGAGCTTGACCACTGTTGGCAAACTTGTCCGCTGTGCGGCTGCTCTGAAAGCCAAAATTGCCAATTAAATTCATATCGGCCGTTTTATCTAAAATAGATACGGTTAATTTTCTGCTTTTCTGAATCATTTCGTTGGTATAATTATTTTTGTTTAATCCCACTGCAATTTGCGCTGGCTCACTGGTAATCTGCATCACGGTGTTGGCTGTGCAGCCGGCTGCAGTGCCATCCAGTTCTGTGCCGATTACATATAAACCATAGCCTAATTTAAAAAGTGCTGTTGTGTCCATGCCTGTTTCCTCCTAAAATAGTTTGGTAATTACTACTAATATACCCCATCAAAGCATTTCAAAAACATACCGCACAGGATACTTCTCCGCATATTGCTTTAACTGACGAATCCACGAGTCCAATTCCGCTAAAGTTAAAACAACAGCCACCCGTGTTTCATGCTGTTCTTCTTCCGGGCAGCGAAAATCCAAATGAAAATGAAATTCTAAGGTGACGGCATGGGTTGTACGGTCTGTCACACAAATATACAGCGTCGGTTCTTCAAAATCAAAAAAACGATTTTGCGCCCTATTTTCACCAGTTGCCTGCAGCCAATCAATAAAACAATTTAACTCGCTGGATAATATCACAGGAGCCTGGGCTTGCCACTGTGCTTTTGGTGTACAAACCGCCAAGTCCACCATCAGCCAGTTAGCTTCAAAGTAATTTTGCGGATTTTCTGGATATTGGTACCCTTCAATCGCAAGTGCAATCTGGTTCTCGCCTGTTTGTCCAATATACATCTCACAACACCCCTGTCCTATAAATGTCTCAACAAGTTATATTATTGTCCGAAATCGCGGCAATGTCAATGCCTTTCTTGTCTGCCTGCCGTATAACGGCAAAGCGCCGACAACATTTACCGTCCAATTATAGGTCGGCCCTTTCCGCTTCTATTTCAGTAGGCTGTTTTTTTCCCTTCCAGGACAACAAAAACATGGTGGCCAAAATTAAAAATGCACCAATCCAATCCATATAGTTAAACACCAGATGCAGCCCGATTACAGAGAAAAACGCTGAAGCCAACGGCTCTATACAGGCAAACAGGCTGGCATAAGTAGCGCCAATCATAGTAACGCTGACCAGATAAATATAAAAGGCGCCGAAGGTGGCGAACAGCACAATAAAGGCCACCATCAGCCAAGCCATCCAATCCATATCTCCGGTAAAGTTCCAAAAAGGATGATAAAAATTGATGGCAATGCCGCCAAACAGCATGCCCCAGCCTACAATCACTGGGGAGCCCCAGCGCAGCTGCAGGCTGCCCGGATACATGGTATAAAAAGCCATGGCTACCGCCGACACTAGCCCCCAGATCAGCGCTTCCACTGTAATGTTTAACGTGTTGGGATTGCCGTGAGTCACCAGCAGAAAAATTCCAACCACCGCCATCACAATGGCGACCACTTCCTTTTTCTGCGGCAGCTTGCGGCTATACACAGCCGTGAACAGCACAATCAACACTGGAAACAGATACTGCAAAATCGTCGCAGTGGGCGCATTGGATTTCGCAATAGACACAAAATAGGTCAGCTGCACAGCCATTAAGCCAAACACTGCAAAAATTAGCAACCGCACCGTATCTCTGCGATCCTGAAAAATGGCCAGCGTTTTTTCCCGACTCCAAATAAAGCTGATAATAAGCATCAAGCTGCCGGAAATCAGCAGACGCACAGTGGTTAGCCATTCGGCGCTTAGCCCCCGCTGCTGAAATAAATATTGTCCAAATACGCCGGAAAGCCCCCACAACACGCCCGGAATCAGTGCCAGCAAAGCGCCGACAATAAAGCTCTTACGATTCATAATAAATTCTCCTACCCCGTTCATCTCTTTATCTCATGCTGTTCTGAAAAGCCAGCTTTCTTTATTATGCTACCAAATTTATCAATCGTAAAGAGTCTTTCCCCAAAATTTTCATAAAAAATACCGCCTGTGAAAGCGGTACTTTTTAAAATAATATTCTGTATTACTGTTTTGGCAATGTTATTACAAAACGGGTTTCCACCTGCTCCTGGCTGAAAACGCCGACTGAGCCGCCATGGGCTTCCACAATAGCTTTTACAACAGCTAGCCCGATACCGGACCCTCCCAATTTTCGATTGCGGGATTTATCAGCCCGATAGAACCGTTCAAAAATGAAAGGAAGCTCGGTTTGCGGAATGCCTGGCCCATCATTGATAACCTCCATGATGGCCTGTGTCGCCGTTTCTTTGAAGCAAACGGTGATTGTTCCGCCTTCCGGCGTATATTTAATGGCATTGGATAACAGATTGCGAGCTACCTGCAATAGCTTATCTGCATCTGCTTTGATATCCTCTATCTGCCCTTGTATAGACAGCCTTTGCTGCTTTTGATACAGCTCTGATTCAAAGGCACGGCTGCATGTTTCTGCCAGTTCCCGTAAATTGACCTGCGATTTTTGTAACTGATAAGCGCCGCTCTCCATGATGGACAACGCTTCCAGCTCCTGCACAATTTTCGTAATGCGTTCAAGTTCCTCCTGACAGCAAGCAAGTCTGTCCTCTGTCGGTTCCCAAACACCCTCCATCATAGCTTCCAGATGAGTGCACACTGTAGTCAGCGGCGTCCGCAATTCGTGGGAAATATCGGCTGTCATCTGTTTGCGTAAACGCTCCTGCCGCTGTAGGGTATCGGAAAGATGGGTAATCGCCGCGGTCATCTCTGCCAGCTCTTGTATATTTGGCACTTCTTCAAATTTAGCATGGTAATGACCGGCAGCAATTTCTTTGGTAATCTCTATGGCGTTGCTGATTGGTCTGCTGATGTTACGAGCCATCAAAGAACCGATCAGCACTGACAGCAGCAGCGCCAAACACCCTACACCCAATAATACGCCATTTAAGGCCCGCAAAAATTTAAAATCGCTCTCATTCAAAAAATATGGCCCATAATAGCTGATGGTAACTGCTCCGATAACTTGTCCCTCTTGAATAATGGGATAATTTTTCGCAATAAATTCTCCATTGGCCCTCGGATATTTCTCCCGCATTTGCTCTGAGATTTCCTGCATAACCTGGGCGCACAGACTCATATCATGATATTCAGCGTCCCATACCGATTGACCAGCTCCATCATACACCTTGATGATATAGCCGTCATATAAGGCAAACATCCCTAAGGTGTGCAGTGCGTCCATATCCCATGCAGCTTCATGGGCTGCATACAAACTGCCCAGCTTGGTGACGATTTCCTGCGCGTCTTTTTCCCGCGCCTCGGTAATATACGCTTCAAACTGTACATTAATCAGCCAGTTTGATAAAAAACTGATAAGCACAACTGTCACCAAAACGACTAGGGCGATGATAGCAGCAAACCGAGATTTGAGACTGGGTAATTTCAGCTTACTCACCCCCAAAGCGATAGCCCTTACCATGAATGGTAAGCACATAGCGCGGCTTCCGTGGATTATCCTCTATTTTATGACGCAGATTCTTAATATGGCTGTCAATGGTCCGGTCGTAGCCGTCAAATTCTGTACCCAGAGCCTGCGCAATCAGTTCCTCCCGGCTGAGCACCTTTCCCGGATATTTCATCAGCACAGACAGCAGTGCGCTTTCTATCGGCGTCAATTTTATGGGCTGTCCGCCCTTGCAGAAACTATTTTTCTCAAAATCAACAATAAGGTCTCCATCGCCAAAAGAATTTTTTCGGTACAGCGGTACCAAATCAGCCTGTACGCGGCGCAGCACAGTTTCCACACGGGCATGCAATTCTTTCAGGCTAAAGGGCTTTCTGATATAATCGTCGGCGCCTAGGGCTAAGCCATTCAGCACATCCTGCTCCTCGACCTTGGCAGTAAGCATAATGATTGGCACCCTAGATTTTTTACGGATTATCTGACAAAGCCTTTCGCCGGAAATATCGGGCAGCATCAAATCTAATATCACCAGCAAAATATTTTCCTGCTCCAAAATTTTCAGAGCATCAGCCCCATTGGAAGCGCAAAAAACAGCATAGCCCTTCTTCTCTAAAAAGGCTGCCACCACATCCACGATTTTATCTTCATCATCCACCACCAAAATATTTTTGGAGTGCATCCCGTCATCAGCTCCTCCCACAAATACAAAGTCTCAATCATAAAAAGGGCAGGGCTTTAAAAGTGATATGCTCCCCTTTAGGTAGACAGTTGAAAAAATAAAACTGT
>CABUKW010000042.1 GCA_902492275.1 uncultured Peptococcaceae bacterium | reverse complement strand
TCATCACTACGGTTACACCGTTCAGTTCTGCGGTAACAGCCTGAGTAGCTTCATCGTAAGCAACTTCAGCGCCGAATGCTTCTGCCAATGCACGGAATGGTACATAGGTACGGTCATTCTGAATCATTGGAGCTGCGTCGATGGTGCCTTTTGCGTCATTGACGATGATTTCGTTGGAACCGATAGACATTACAACTACCTGACCTACGGAATCTTTACCTACTGCAAAAATCTGAGTACCAGTGTAGTATTTAACTACATTCTGTTGGTTATTATTAGTTGTTTTGTTGTAGGTTACTTTCGCAACAGCCTGAATGGTTACATTGCCAACAGTGTTGGAGGTCACGTTCATTTTGAAAGTGCCTTCGGTTAAAATGTTGTTGTCAGAACCGTCTGTAGATACAGATACTTTAGCGCCTTCTGGTTTATCCAGCACTACATAGCTGATGCTAGCTTCTTTAGTCTGGCTACGGTTCAGAGCAACTTTATTGCCTTCACTGTCTACTACAGATACGCCAACTTTGTTGTTAGCATTTACAGCTAAAGTTTTGGTATCAAATGCTAAGGAAGTAGCTTCATCAGCAACAGTCAGGGTAGCCTGAGCGGTCAGGTTGTAACGATCATCTACAGCAACTACAGTGATTTTGCTGCCTACATATTTGTCATCATCTTTGGTGAATACGGTACCTGCCGCAAATTTAACATTTTTACCATTTTCGTCTTTGATAGTAACTTCATCACCGTTTGCCCAAACAGATTCTGTATCTTCTGTCAAGAATGCTTCTACGGCATAGCCACTAGCAGCCAAGTCTACTTTACCGGAGCAATCTTTCGTTACGCCATTAGCATCCACCCATTCCAGAGTGTCGATAGCGACATAAGAGTCTAATTCTACAGCGTCAGCTTCGTATTCCAAATTCAGAGCGACTGGAGTAGTAAATTCTTTCACTTCAAATTTAACGGTAGTATATTTACCATTATCCAGAACAACTTTGATTTCGTAAGTACCTTCAGCTAAATCATCAGCATCTACTAATTTCAGGTTTGCGCGGTAGGCATTATCAGTAGCAGCTTCTAATTTCAGGTTTTTGTTTTCCAAATCGGAAGCAGATGGCTGAGACACAATTGCTACATAAGGTTTGCAGTCGGTCATTTCGCCATTTACAATTTTATCTCCATCAGAATGGAATGCAGCAACTGCGCCAGCCTTTTCAGCGATAGCATTTGTTACAGCGTTACCATTCGCATCAGTAAAGGTGAACTGGATTTTTTTGCCCAAATTGTCCGTGATGTCAATTGGAGCAGATGGAGATTTTACACATTCAATATTATAAGCACCGGTGGCACCAACGGTTACATTAACAGTAGCTTCATAGGAACCTGCTTTAATGTAAACTTTGTAGTCGCCATCTTTTACGCCAGTAATTTTGAATGTAATCTGACCTAAAGTATCAGTTGTGGCTTTTTCTTTATTCAATTCAATATTGGCGCTATTAGTTTCTAAAGTAACAGTCTGACCTTTTACAGCTTTACCTTTAGCGTCGACTAATTTTACAGTGTATTCAGTACCAGCTACATTATTAGCCTTTACGTCAGTGATTTTATATTTACCGCCATCGCCGACATAGGTATTTTTACTCCATTCTTCCTGTTGGTCACCGTATTCTACAACTGCGACATTTTCAACTGTTGCTCCTTCTTCATAAGTAATTGTGGTACCATAATCGCTGGAGCTGGAAGAAGAAGTGATTTCAAAACTCTGACGATTAGTTACAGAACCCAATTTATTTTCTACATCGCGAATAGCTTCAGCAATAGTTTTACCGTTATCCTGTGTAGGTTCAGTTAAAGAAGCATATACTTTGTATTTACCGCTATTTTCAAAAGCAAAGTTATATTCTTTGCCTTCTTTTACGGGTCCTTCAAATACGCCAGGAATAGTAGCATTTGTAAATGCGCCATCAGAAATTGCACCAGTAGTAGGTACATTAGAGCCGTCTTTTACAAACCATACATATACATCTGTATCATTATTGCCAACTTTGCCATCGAAGTCAAACTTGATACCTAAGTTTGCTTTTGCAGCTTCTGTCTGTACTTTTTCACTGGCATTTTCGTCAGTGGTATATACAGCCGCACTATCTGCAATATTAGCAACAACTAGCGAGGAATTTACATTATCAGTGGTTACCGTTAAGACTTTATTTGCTGGAATCTTTGTTAAATTAACTACGTTTACGCTTTTTGGATAAGCAACATAGGTACCTGCAACTACTGTAGTAATTGCACTACCAGTTGTAACTTTGTAAGTGCCTAATGATTCACCGTTTTCATCTGTTTCTTCAACGGCTTTTTGAATTACATAATCGTCTGCATTAGCAAAAGTAATTACAGCCTTTCCATCGTTAATTTCAGTGCTTAACGCTGGTTTCACCAGATCGCTTACTGTTGCATCTTTTAGCGCATCAGCGAAAGCAGCTACTGGCATCAGTGTCATCATGAAGCACACCAATGTCAGAATTGCAAATAATTTTTTGTTTTTCAACTTATTTCCCTCCTAGGATATTTCTTGATCAGTTTTCTGTCGTGTCGGACAATCGGGGAAAACCCCGATAAATGCGCCTTTTTCATCATTGTCCACCACTGGTGGATATTCAAAACTCATGAGTTTTGAATACGTACGTGTATTCCTATAAATAAAATGCAACTCATAAATAACTTTGATGAATGTATCCTAAATTTGGAGGAGATTTCGGAAAAATTTCTTTTTCGGCACACGAAAAAAGCGTGAACGTTTCGTCCACGCTTTTTGGATTGTTATTCAATTTTTCAAAAAGAAACAGCGGCTAAACACATCTCTTCGACTGCTGTTTTATTGCATTATGCTTCTGCTTCTTCGGTATCGTTGATACGTACAATGTCGGCGCCAATCGTCTGGAATTTTTGGATTAAATCTTCGTAACCGCGGTCAATATGCTGCAGCTCTGTGATTTCTGTTTTGCCCTCTGCAACTAAGGCTGCGATAATCAAGGCAGCACCGGCTCTCAAATCGGTAGCTTTTACTTTGCAGCCGGTCAGACGGCTCACGCCTTCTACAATGGCATTGCGCCCGTCGATCTTGATATTGGCGCCCATACGCCGCAATTCATCGGCATGCATAAAACGATTTTCAAATACGGTTTCTGTAAAAACGCTGGTACCCTCTGCCACCGTCATCAGAGCCATGAACTGAGCCTGCATATCGGTCGGAAAACCGGGATAAGGCATGGTCTTGATATCTACTGCCTTTAAGGGCCGTTTGCCGATGATACGCAAATTATTGCCTTCCTCCACGATTTCCATCCCACACTCTGCCAGCTTGGCAATCAGTGGTTTAATATGATCCACAATCACATTTCTTACAACCAAATCTCCGCCTGTGATGGCTGCGGCAATCATATAGCTGCCAGCTTCAATGCGGTCGGGAATAATGGTGTAGGTGGTGCCGTGCAATTTTTCTACGCCTTCAATTTTAATGACGTTGGTACCGGCTCCACGAATATTAGCGCCCATGCTATTGAGGAAATTGGCCAAATCTACGATTTCCGGTTCTTCTGCCGCGTTTTCAATCACAGTGGTACCTTCGGCTGTGGCTGCAGCCATCATAATATGTTCTGTAGCGCCTACGCTCGGGAAGTCCAGATAAATGCGGCTGCCGCGTAATTTTCCGTTGGTGACTGTGGCATTCATATCGCCATGGTTAATCTGAATATCGGCACCTAAGGCTTCTAAGCCTTTCAAGTGTAAATCGATAGGCCGCGTACCAATGGCACAGCCTCCCGGCATAGAAATTTTAGCTTTTCCCAAACGAGCCAACAACGGCCCCATAATTAACACACTGGCCCGCATTTTCTGAATATAATTATAGGGCGCATTATAGTTATGGAGCGTCCGGCTGTCTACCGTCATGGTGTGTTCTTCAATGGTTACCTTTGCCCCCAATATTTCCAGCACTTCTTTTATGGTAGCTACATCAGACAATTTCGGCACATCATGCAATACAGTAATATCTTCCGCTAACAATGTCCCCACAATAATCGGCAATACGGCGTTTTTAGCCCCACTGATGGTAATTTCTCCGTGGATGGTTTTTCCGCCTGTTACGATAATTTTATCCAACTTCTTTTACCTCCCTCTAGGAGTAGTTCTATTATGATGCATATCTACAAGCGTACATATTATGCAAGCTAGCCCTCTATGTTCCTTGTACCTTATGAGTTTAGTATATGCAAATATTTCTATAATGTTCGTAACAGATTCTGCTAACTGTATCTTAACACACTATTTTTTTATGATACCGCATTTTGTTCTGTTGGTCAAACAAAAAATTGGTAACAAAACATTTAATATTGTTGATAGATGACAGGTGTTGCCAAATATACCGCTGTCTTTGTCTCTTGCTGCACAAAGGCGATATTACAATTTATTTTTTCGCCTCCAATGTCCAGCGTATGATATAATTGGGGCGAGTATCCACAAATCTGCCGCGTCTGCCCTTCCGCAACTGTATTGCTCTGCTCCATCTGCAGGCTTTGCTGCAACTCACCGGACAGTTGTGTCATAGCTGCTTCATCTAATACTTCTGGCAGTTCGGCAATCACCGTCACGCCGATTGGTTTTTTGATGCAGTAACAATCGGCAAAGTTCTGCCACAGTGCATAATAATGCTGGGCCGTTTCCAAATGCTCTGTAATCAGCTGCAATTCGATATAATATTTTTGTCCATTGCGCAAAAGACTACTGTTCAAAGTGCTGCCATCCAATAGCTGCCCTTGCTGTTGTCCTTCCTTTAGCTGCAGCTGTTGTTCTAACTGGCTCTGCAATCCTGGGCGATTTAACAGCGCAAACCAGCCCTCAATGACATAACCCTTTACCGGCAGCTGATAATCGCTGCACAGCCAATGTAAACGCTCTAAATCGCCGATATAAGCATCGGCACTGACCGGCTGCGGCAGCAGCATATTACATAACAAACTGATTGTTGTAAAAATCGCAATTTTCGGTTTCATAAATTTCTTCCGCCCTTTCATTGCTGAATTTTATTGAATTGCCTGAAATGAAGTCAAAAACTTTTTCATAGTTCCAGTATGGACAGAAGCAAGCGGATTTTAAACAAAAAAGACTGCCATAAAAGATGCAAAATCGCATTTTTTATATAGCAGTCTTTCATCGTGTTCTTTTACCGAACGCTCAACCGAGCATTTGCTCTCGCCAACGCCGCTTGGGCTCTGGCGATATCAATACCTTCTTTTTTAGCAAGGCGTTCCTGAGCCCGCTTTTTAGCGGCTTCTGCTCTTGCGAAATCAATTTCGGTACTTTTTTCAGCAGCCGGAGCAATGATACTGATTACATTGTTGGAGATTTCAATAAAACCGCCGGATACAACCAGTTTTTCGGTGCCGGATGCTGTTTTATAAGTAATTACACCAGGCTTTAAGCCTGCCAGCAACGGCGCGTGGTTTGGCCAAATACCAAGCTCGCCGTCCACGCCGGGAACAACAACCGATGTACTTACATCCTGTAAGGCAATCTGTTCTGGCGTAATCACTTCTAATTTCAGGGTCTTATCAGCCATTTGCCAATCCCCCTTACGCCATCATTTTCTTGGCTTTTTCTACAGCGTCTTCAATGGTACCTACCATCAGGAATGCACCTTCTGGCAGATCATCATGTTTGCCATCCAGGATTTCTTTAAATCCGCGGATTGTTTCTTTCAGTGGAATATACTGACCTGGGTTCCCTGTAAACTGTTCTGCAACGAAGAAGCACTGAGACAGGAAACGTTCTACTTTACGGGCGCGGGCTACAACCAGCTTCTGTTCGTCGGATAATTCATCCATCCCTAAGATAGAAATGATATCCTGCAGTTCTTTATACTGCTGCAGGATTTCCTGCACGCCGCGGGCTACTTCATAGTGTTCTTCCCCAACGATCTGTGGATCCAGAATACGGGAGGTGGAATCCAACGGGTCTACTGCCGGATAAATCCCTTTTTCAGAAATTGCACGGTTCAATACAGTTTTCGCATCCAAGTGGGCGAATGTAGTAGCAGGAGCCGGGTCAGTCAAGTCATCGGCAGGCACATATACAGCCTGTACAGATGTGATAGATCCTTTATTGGTAGATGTAATACGTTCCTGCATGGCGCCCATTTCTGTTGCCAGAGTTGGCTGATAACCTACGGCAGATGGCATACGGCCTAACAGCGCAGATACTTCAGAACCAGCCTGTGTGAAACGGAAAATGTTATCAATGAACAGCAGCACGTCCTGACCCTGAACATCACGGAAATATTCAGCAATGGTCAAACCGGTTAATGCGATACGCATACGAGCGCCTGGCGGTTCGTTCATCTGACCGAATACCATGGCGGTCTTGTTGATAACGCCGGATTCTGTCATTTCTACCAGCAGGTCTTTCCCTTCACGGGTACGTTCCCCTACACCGGCAAATACAGAATAGCCGCCGTGTTCGTATGCAATGTTACGAATTAATTCCTGAATCAATACGGTTTTGCCTACACCAGCACCACCGAACAGACCGATTTTGCCACCTTTTACGTATGGGCAGATCAGGTCGATAACTTTAATCCCTGTTTCCAGAATTTCTTTTGCAGAGTTCTGTTCCGAGAAGGTAGGAGCTTCTCTGTGAATGCCCCACCGTTCAGCGCCTTCGATTTCACCCTGATTATCAATGGTAGCACCTACTACGTTTAACAAACGTCCCAGTGTAGCATCGCCAACTGGTACTGTAATGGCATTTCCAGTATCCACAGCAACCATATCGCGAACCAGACCGTCTGTAGAAGACATGGCAACGCATCTTACGGTGTTGTTGCCCAGATGCTGTTCTACTTCCAATGTCAAATTAACTTCAAAACTCTTATCCTCTTGGTCTTCTGTCCGAATTACAACGGCGTTATAAATAGCAGGCAGATTATCAGCGGTAAACTCAACGTCAACAACTGGACCAACGATTCTAATAACTTTACCCTTATTCAAGATTGGGAAACCTCCTTTATCTCATGATTACCTCAATAATTAGTTCAGAGCGTTTGCACCGCCAACGATTTCTGTAATTTCGTTGGTGATTGCAGCCTGACGGGCACGGTTATATTCCAAATCCAACCGTGCAACCAGAGCGCTGGCATTATCGCTGGCAGCGGACATTGCAGTCATACGAGCGCCATGTTCCCCTGCTTTTGCTTCTGTTAATGCACTGAATACCTGGTTTGCTAAATATAAAGGCAGAATTTGACTTAATACGACTTCTGGAGATGGTTCAAAGATATAATCTAAACCATCTGCACCTTCACTTTCCGGTGTTTCAATCGGAAGTACCTTCACAGCTTTTGGAATCTGTGACATAGCACTGCGGAATTCCGCATATACAATGTGAACTTCATCGTATTGGCCTGTGACATAAGCGGTTTTAATCATTTTTGTAATGGCATCAGCATCGGTCGCGGATGGAATATCACTTACAGCCAAAAATTCTTCATCGATGGTGTATCCACGCTTCTGGAAGAAATCTCTGGCCTTTCTGCCGACTGCTACGATCCCAACTTCATAACCTTTTGCTTCTGCATCTTTTACTTCAGCAAGAGCTGTTTTCATGATGTTTGCATTATAACCACCGGCTAAGCCTTTGTTGGAGGCAAAAACAACATAACCAACTCGTTTTACTTCCCGCACTTCCAGCAATGGGTCTGACACTGCCGCGCCAGCAGACGCTACAAGGCGAGAAAGCACTTCCTTCAATTTATCTTTGTATGGACGGGCGGAGACGACAGAGCCTTGAGCGCGGCGCAATTTTGATGCGGAAACCATCTTCATTGCTTTTGTGATTTTACCGGTACTCTGAACGCTGCGAATCCGTCGTTTTATTTCCTTACCACTAGCCAAACCTTATTCACCACCCTCTCGAAGAATCAAAACGCTTTCGGCTTACGCCTGGAAAGTTGCTTTGAATTCAGTGATTGCTTTTACCAGAGCTTCATCTGCAGCACCTTCCAGTTTACCGGTAGATGCGATAACGTCTAAAACGCTGGCTTTATAGCTGGAGGATTTCACAAAGTTCAGCAAGCCTTTTTCAAAGGCGCCGATTTTATCTACTGCAATATCATCGGTATAGCCCTTCGATACTGCATAAATAACCACAACCTGATCTTCAACAGGCATTGGCACATACTGTCCCTGCTTTAAGATTTCCATTACGCGGGCGCCGCGGTCCAAAGTTGCCTTTGTAGCAGCATCCAGGTCGGAACCGAACTGGGTAAATGCTTTCAGTTCGTTATACTGCGCCAAGTCTGTACGTAAGCTACCGGAAATTTTCTTCATAGCTTTAATCTGTGCAGAACCACCTACACGGGATACAGACAGACCAGCATTGATAGCAGGACGAACACCACCGTTGAACAAGTCGGCTTCCAGGAAGATCTGACCGTCGGTGATGGAAATTACGTTAGTAGGAATATAAGCACTGATGTCGCCGGCCTGTGTTTCGATGATTGGCAGTGCAGTCATAGAGCCGCCGCCCAGTTCATCTTCCAATTTTGCAGCACGTTCCAGCAAACGGGAGTGCAGATAGAATACGTCGCCAGGATACGCTTCACGTCCTGGAGGGCGTTTTAACAGCAGAGACAGTTCACGGTATGCAACAGCCTGTTTGGACAGGTCATCATATACAATCAGAACGTCTTTGCCATTGAACATAAATTCTTCCCCAATTGCAGCGCCTGCATATGGAGCGATGTATAACATTGGAGCCGGTTCAGAAGCGGTAGCTGCTACGATAATGCTATATTCCATAGCGCCGTATTCTTCCAGCTTGCTTACCACGTTGGCAACGGTGGAAGCCTTCTGCCCTACTGCAACATAGATACAGATTACATTTTTCCCTTTCTGGTTGATGATAGCATCCAAAGCAACGGCTGTTTTACCAGTCTGACGGTCGCCGATGATTAATTCACGCTGACCTTTGCCAATTGGCACCAGCGCATCAATACATTTAATCCCGGTCTGTAATGGCTGATGTACGCCTTTACGGGTAATTACACCAGGTGCAACAGATTCTACTGGTCTGAATTTATCAGTTACAATAGGACCTTTGCCGTCAATTGGCTGCCCGGTTGCATTTACAACACGGCCCAGCAATGCATCACCTACAGGAACTTCAACGATACGACCTGTTCTTTTTACAGGGTCGCCTTCTTTAATATGTTTGTATGGGCCTAAGATTACGCAACCAATGTTGTCTTCTTCCAGGTTCTGCGCCATACCCTGTACGCCGCCTGGGAATTCCAACAGTTCATTTACCATCGCATCTTTTAAGCCATAAACACGAGCAATACCGTCCCCTACTTCGATTACGGTACCAATATCACTAGCTTCTATGTTTTTATCATAGTTTTCGATTTGATTTTTCAGAATGGAACTAATTTCCTCTGGTCTGATATTCATTTTAGTCCCTCACCCCAATCTCTTAAAACTGTACTTCATGTAATTTATTTTTCAAACCTGCAAGGCGGGCACCTACTGTGCCGTCATAAACTTTATCGCCAAATGTTACAATCATTCCCGCCAACAAGCTTTCATCAACGCTGACATGCAGTTTAACGGTTTTCCCAGACGTATTTGCCAGTTGGGTACTGAGCGCAGCTTCCTGCTCTGCAGTTAACGGATACGCAGAAACGACATCAGCATAAGCAATGTTGCGGACTTCATCTGCATAAATGCAGTATGCATTATAAATATCAGCAATAAATGCTTCCCTATTTTTATCGACGGCAACACAGAGGAAATTCACAATATTGCTCTCAACCTTATCGGCAAAGATTTTCTTCAAAATTGTTTTTTTCGCATCGCTGCTGACCGTTTGGCTGATTAAAATTTCTTCTAGTTCAGCATTATTTGCAATTGTATCAACCACCAGTTTTAAATCTTCCTGGTAACGGTCAATACAGTTCTTTTCCTGACCAATCTGTAAGAGAGCCTGCCCGTAACGTTTCGCTACTGCTGAATTCATCATTTTGCTTCCCCTACCTCTTTGACAAAGTTATTGACCATATTTTGATGGTCTGCAACGTCAATTGTTTTTCCAACAACCTTCGATGCAGCCAACACTGCCAGGTCAGCAATTTCATTTCTGATTTCATTTAAAGCTTCTGTTTTTTCACGCGCAATTTCATCCTGCGCTTTGGCAGTTAATCTTGCAGCTTCTTCTTTTGCTTCGTTTACAATATCAGCTTTTGTCTGTTCGCCGATTTTTGCAGCCTGATTGATAATATCCTGCGCTTCATTTCTTGCATTCTGAATTTGAGCAGCATATTCATCTCTCAGCTTCTGCGCTTCTAATTTTGCCTCTTCCGCCGAATTTAAGTTATTAGCAACTTCCTCTTTCCGGCTATCCAGCATGTTACATACCGGCTTGTATAAAAATACTTTCAAACCTACTACCA
Source organism: uncultured Peptococcaceae bacterium (assembly GCA_902492275.1). Lineage (GTDB taxonomy): Bacteria > Bacillota > Peptococcia > Peptococcales > Peptococcaceae > UBA7185. The sequence goes on along the minus strand of CABUKW010000042.1, from coordinate 10,630 downwards.
AAATGCAGAAGTTGATAATCGCAAAAATTACTGTAGATGGACTGATATCCACTTACACAACCTCCTCTCATGTGGGGTCAACAAAATACATGTTGCTTACACATGTCTCAATCTGAAAACGAATTTCCCGGTAATATTAACATAGGCGATTGGACCAAGTCCCAATCGCCTACTTAGACCCTACATTACCCATGATGACTACCTGATGTTTGTAACACCACATTAAGCATTACCTAAGATCATGAAGGCAATCAATAAGCCGTAAATTGTTAATGCTTCCATAAATGCCAAAGACAAGATTAAGGATGTACGGATATCGCCTGTAGCTTCTGGTTGACGAGCGATAGCTTCCATTGCTTTGGAAGCTGCAATACCCTGACCAATCCCAGGTCCGATTGTTGCAATGGCTACTGCTAATGCAGCTGCTAAGAAAATTAAATCCATTATGGTCCCCCTCCTTCCAATACTTTATTGGGAATCTCCAATGCGTATTCCTATCTGTTTGATAGAAATAGACTTTGAAATAAGATTAACCTATTATATCAAGACTTAGTGATGTACCGCTGTGGCTTCTTCTAAATAAATGGAGGCCAGCAGTGTAAATACAAAAGCCTGGATAGCGCCAAACAAAATACCTAAAACCTGCATCGTCAGCGGCAACACCAAAGGACACAGCGCAGCCAAGCTGGCCACTACCATTTCTTCCCCATAAATACTACCGTAAAGACGAAGCGCCAACGACAACGGACGCGTAAACTGTTCCAAAATATTGATCGGCAGCAAAATTGGAATTGGTTCCAGGAAATGCTTTAAGTAACCGCCAATTCCTTTTGTTTTAATATTATAGTAAATACATAAAACAAACACAATAATTGCGAGACCTGCTGTCGTGCTCACATTACTGGTTGGCGGTTTCAACCCTGGTAAGGTGCCAGCCAATGGCAGTAACCCTGAATAGTTGGAACACAAAATCAGAATAAAGAAACTTGCCAAAATCGGCATTAACTGTCTAGCACGTTTTCTGCCCAAAATATCAGTCCAGAAGTTTTCGTACATTTCAATGCCCATTTCCACAACATTCTGCACGCCGGATGGAATCCGTTTCATATTTCTTGTACCCAGATAGCTTACTACCAGAATCAGAATCATAACGCCCCACATGGTCGTAATCTCGCTGGTTACTTCCAATGGCCCTAAAGAAAACAGTGGACCAGCAGCTTCATGCCCTGTACTAGCGTAAGCAACACTTGTCAGAAACATTTTTCTCACCCCTTTCGCTCTCGTAATAACGTATTCAAATTTTTCACAAAAATATAATTCTTCACAGCCAACAAACCCAGCGCTGTGCCAATTAACATTGCAAGATTTTTGTACACAAGGAACATTGCTAATACATTTAAAACCTGTCTAAGCACGAAAACCAACGTGTTCAATATGCTCCCTGGTTTTGTCAATGCCCACCATGTCAGAAAGTTGTTAAACAAACTGACGGCCAGTCCCCAGACAAACCCGATTAACACCGGAAACACTACAGATTCTAGCATATTTCTTCCTTTCTTGCCACTTCATATTTCTTATACCTTGCATTCCATATGCTTATTTACCAGTTATCTGGTGCTCGGTCATCAGGGTCCACCGGATGTTCCATGCGTTCCACCTGCTCAATAAACAAGTGAAACCCAGAATAAATGCCGCCCAACGTTCCCAGCAGCCAAAATATCCCGGGCGTTCCCAATTTAGAGTCCAACCATTTTCCGCACCAGGAAGCGATAAAAACACTCACAAGCATGGTAATGCCAAAGCTCAAGGCCAGCCCCACATAATCTCTTCTGGAATAACCACGCTTTGCAGGCATGACCTCACCTCAATTCGTATACCTTACTTTATTTATTTTACTAGAAATATGTAACCAATACAATAAAAAATCTGCACATTATGCCCAAAACTCAATAAATATTTATTATGTTTTATTACCTATCTCTTTAAGAAATTTTACGCAAGCTGCAAAGAATAGTTGTAATACAGTGCGGAATGCAGCAAAATGTATAAACGCTTTTTATTGAAAATGGCCCTACATCTTTCCTAGCCTCCACTGCCTCACACAACTATTTTCGCCAGTTTTACTCCCAATTAAACCACATGCGACAATATTCCTATCAGAATTGCTCCGGCAAAAACGAGCCATCTGACAAGAATCTGCTTTTTCTCACCCGATGGCTCATGTTGCTTCTTATTATTTTACATCCAATTTTCTGGTCGTTCTGCAATTATATCGAAATAATATTCAATCGCCTGCATAATTCGTCCGCTGGCTTTTCCGTCCCCATATGGATTTACGGCATTGGCCATTTTATGATAGGCAGCTTCATCGGTCAATAACTGCAAAGCTGTATTATAAATCAAATTTTTATCGGTGCCAACTAGTGCCACTGTGCCAGCCTTCACCGCTTCTGGACGTTCCGTTGTATCCCGCAGCACCAGTACCGGTTTTCCCAAAGCAGGCGCTTCCTCCTGCACACCGCCCGAATCGGTTAAAATCAAATCCACCCGCGCCATAACATTGGCAAAAGGCTCATAATCCAGCGGTTCAATGATATGCACCCGCTCTAAATCGCCTAAAATCTGCGCAGCCAACTCCCGCACCTTAGGATTTTTATGAATTGGAAAAATGAACTGTATATCCGGCAGTGTTTCGTGCAATCGGCGTACCGCTTGAAAAATATGAACCATCGGCGTACCCTGGTTTTCACGGCGATGGGCTGTAATCAGCACCTTTTTGCCAGGGCTGTCCAATAGCTGTTGTAAAGCAGCATCTTCAAATTGATAGGTCTGTTTAGCTGTAGCCAACAGCGCATCGATGACCGTATTGCCCGTCACAAAAATAGCGGCATCACCGATATTTTCCCGCAGCAAATTTTGCCGCGCTTCCGGTGTAGGTGAAAAATGCAGCGTCGTCATCACGCCGGTCAGCTTGCGGTTCGCTTCCTCTGGATAAGGCGAATACATGTTGCCGGAACGCAGTCCCGCCTCTACATGACCTACAGGGATTTGCTGATAAAAAGCAGCTAACGCAGCTGCAAAAGTCGTTGTAGTATCGCCATGTACCAGCACCAAATCAGGCTGCTCTTTTTTGAAAATCTCCTCTAAGCCGCGCAGTACGCCAGCCGTAATATCGGTCAGCGTCTGTCCTTGCTTCATTAAGTTTAAATCATAGTCCGGTTTAATATGAAACAACTGCAGCACCTGATCCAGCATTTCCCGATGCTGTGCTGTTACAGCCACCATGCTCTGCAAATTTTCATTTTGCTCGATGGCCTTCACAACCGGCGCCATTTTTATGGCTTCTGGTCTTGTCCCAAACACGCACATTATTTTTTTCATCATTCTGTCATCCTATAATTCATTTTTATTCAGCCTCAGCTGCTGCACCTCTACGCCAGCCTGCCGAAAAAATTCCATGGCCCGCTCATCGGGATACTCCCCATCGAATACCACCCGCACCACGCCGGCATTGATGAGCATCTTTGCACATAACGAGCAAGGCGCAGTGGTTGAATACAACGTACTGCCCTCAATGGGAATTCCCAAATTGGCAGCTTGAATAATCGCGTTCTGCTCTGCATGCAACGCCCGGCAAAGCTCATGCCGCTCGCCGGACGGAATCCCCAATTGCTGCCGCAAACAACCAGTTTCGGCACAATGGGCCAACCGCTTCGGCGCGCCATTATAGCCAGTGGCCAGAATATGCTTCTCTCTAACCAGAATTGCCCCAATTTGACGGCGCAGGCAAGTGGACCGTTTGGCTACCACCGAAGTGATTTCCATAAAATACTGGTCCCAATCTGGTCGTTCTGTAGTTACCGTCACCGATTAATACCGACTGTAATCTTTTGTAGCTTCCAGTTTCTTCTCCTGCCGCCGCTGCCCGAAGAAATAGCATACACCGCCGATGACACCCACCGGCACTGCAATATAAACCAAACACAAAAGTAAAGAAATCAAAAATTCAATCGACTCCATCATAATAACACATTCACTCCTGCTTTCAAATTATTTTACGATCACTGCCGTACCATAAGCCACGATTTCAGCCGCGCCAGCCATCACTGCCGCCGATCCCAAGCGCATCCCGACAATGGCGTTAGCGCCCTGTTTTTCTGCATCCTCAACCATACGGCCAATGGCAATTTGACGGGCTTCTACCAGCATATCATTATAGCCGTTCAGTTCACCGCCCACCAAGCCTTTCAGCGATGCGCCGATATCACTGCCCACATTCTTACTGCGTACCGTACTTCCTTTGCAAAGACCCTTTACCTCTACAATTTCCTTACCCGGAATTGCATCCGTCGTTACAATCAGCATAGACATTGCCTCCTAAAAAATATGCTGCATCCCAATGAAAACATTACGACTGTAAAATCTCTATCATATCTATTATGCCTAATTTCCCGCATAATTGCAACGGTAAAATCACTATCTATCGTTCTTTTTCCTGTCATTCTCTTCTTGTATTGCGTTTTCGTCCATTCACGTTGGCCTTCTTCCTCCATTTTTCCGCCGCAATCAGAAGGAAAGAATGCGCCACAATTTTTCCACAGCTTTTCATTGCAAATAAAAAGAGAGGACTCCTCTCCATAAGAAAGGACTCCTCTCAAAAATAATATAGGAAGGCTAAAATAATGCTTCTGTAACTTCCAAGACTATTTCATCCTCAAAAGCACGAAACTAATTACTTCACTTTAGAAACTACTGAAAAGGTAAGTCTCAGAAAAATTACATGATACCCTGCTGATACATAGCTCTAGCCACTTTCCGGAAGCCAGCCAGGTTAGCGCCAGCCATCAGGTTGTAACCTAGACCATATTCTTCGGCTGCGGAAGCTGCATTGTCATGAATGTCTTTCATGATGTCGAACAATCTCTTGTCAACTTCTTCAGCAGTCCAAGACAGTCTCTGAGAGTTCTGGCTCATTTCCAGAGCAGATACAGCAACGCCACCAGCGTTAACAGCTTTGGACGGAGCCATTACTACGCCGTTTTTCTGCAGATAAGCGATTGCATCGTTGGTGCAAGGCATGTTGGAAACTTCGATTACATATTTTACGCCCTGTTTTACGATAGCTTCTGCATCTTCCAATTTGATTTCATTCTGAGTAGCGCATGGCATATAAACATCTACGTTTGGAACTTTGCCCCATGGTTTTTCACCTGGGAAGAATTTAGCAGATGGGAATTTTTCAACATATACAGCTACTTTATCAGCGCCGGAAGCTCTCATATCCAACAGATAATCAATTTTTTCGCCGGAAACGCCTTCTTCATCATAAACATATCCATCTGGACCAGAAATGGTAACAATTTTGCCGCCCATTTCAGTAACTTTTGTAGCAACACCCCAAGCAACGTTACCGAAACCTGTGATTGCAACATTTTTACCTTCGAAGGAAGTACCTTCATGGTTCAGTAAATGCTGTGCAAAATAAGCAGCACCAAAGCCTGTAGCTTCTGGACGAATCAGAGAACCACCATAGGACAGGTCTTTACCGGTTAATACGCCATTTTCGAAAGCGCCTTTGATGCGTTTATACTGACCAAACAGATAACCGATTTCTCTACCACCAACACCGATATCACCGGCTGGAACGTCAATATCTGGACCAATGTGACGGCACAGTTCGGTCATGAAAGCCTGGCAGAAACGCATAATTTCGCCGTCGGATTTACCACGTGGGTCGAAGTCGGAACCACCTTTGCCGCCGCCGATTGGCAGACCAGTCAAAGAGTTTTTGAAAATCTGTTCAAAACCTAAGAATTTAATGATACCGCTGTATACGGTGTGATGGAAACGCAGGCCACCTTTGTAAGGCCCAATTGCGCTATTGAACTGTACGCGGAAACCACGGTTAACCTGTACTTTGCCCTGGTCGTCAACCCATGCTACACGGAAGAAAATCTGTCTTTCAGGTTCAACGATTCTGCCCAGAATGTCAGCTTCTTCATATTCTGGATGCTGAGCCATTGCTGGTTCCAGAGAACGCAGAACTTCTTCTACTGTCTGAATAAATTCTGGTTCACCCTGATTTCTTTTTTTAACGTCTTCAATAACTTTTTCAATATAAGCGCTGCTCATTGAAATAAGCCTCCTTAAAATAATAATATTGATACTTTATATAAAAATCTGCTACGGCTGTTAACAGCCCCGATTTTTATCGGCTAAAATGATGGTTTGATTGCTTCTAAACGATAAATCGGCAATCCCTTTTCATGAAACTTGGTTTCATACTCTGTAGCTACATTGCCCTCCGGCAGCTTTTGATACATGTCCAACTGGATATGCTGTAACTGCCAGCGGCAAGCGCTGAATTCATTTAGTGAAAACTCAAATAAACCCTGATTATCGGTTTTAAAATGTACCTGTCCTTCCGGCTTTAAAATGATCCCATACTGCTCCAAAAAAGATTTGTGCGTCAACCGCCGTTTCGCATGCCGCGTTTTAGGCCAGGGGTCAGAAAAATTCAAATAAATGCGGTCAATTTCACCTGGTGCAAATAATTCCTCCAATAGCGAAGCATTGATCCATACCAGACGCAGATTATCGGGAATACCGCCTGCGCGATTCATCCGTTTTACCGCATCCAACAAAACTTCCTCAATGACTTCTACCCCAATAAAATTCACTTCAGGATACTGACGAGCCATAGTACTGATAAAGCGTCCTTTTCCCATCCCAATTTCCATTTGAACAGGATGATGATTGCCAAAATTCTCATGCCATCTACCGCGATACTGTTGTGGTTCTAACACAACAACAGGTGCATATTGCAATAACGCTTCCCGTGTACCTGGCTGTTTGCGAACTCTTGCCATTGCTGCTCTCCTGTCTAAAAAAATTGGAACAAAAGAATTAGTATATTCTAATACAACTTAGACTTTTATCTTCTTTTGTATTTTGTATCCTATATGCTAGATTATATATCCTTTTATAGTGAAAATACAACCTTTTTTTTCAAAACTCTTTATTTATTTTTCTATTTACGCTAGAATAAGTACCAGCGCAACAAATAGAAAGGAGAATTGCAATGAAAGGGCACTTAGAAATTTTTGAACATCGCCTGAAAAACATGGTAACAAAGCTACCTGGCATAGAACGCTTAGATATCGACCAAGAATTCCTGCGCTTTGAGCAGGAGCTGGGCAATTCCATTGCCTACTACGATGTAAAAAGCGGCAGCACATTGGCTGATTACTACGCCTCTACCTTTACCCAGTTTATCAAAGCCAAATTGAAATAATCATAAATTACGATTATAGGTTATATTTTTTCACAGCAAATTGCAATAAGCCACTGCACAAATTTACTTGTGCAGTGGCTTATTCTTTTTATAGCAGACTTTTTTCACTCCTAAATACGGTCTATCTAGCCATACATTGGGCTTTTTTCAACAATCTAAATCATATAGTTCAGCGATATGAAATCACAAATTACGGATTGCCATAGTTTTTAGTTTAGCAGTCACCGGAACAACATTCCGACGGCGCTTTCTTTTTTTGTAAAAACTCTAGCTTCGTTTCCGACACCACAATCGCAATAAAAATAATCACAAAGCCTAATAACAGCCGCGGCGTCACCGCTTCTGCACCTACCAACACTGAAAACAACACGCCAAATACAGCCTCCAAACTGAGAATTAACGCACCGGCAGCAGGAGCCGTATATTTGAGTCCATACATCTGCAAGCCCAGCGCACCAGCTGTGGCAAATACGCATAGATAAGCCAAACTGAACCAAGTATATAGACGAACGTCGCTCAAAATCGGCGCTGTTTCAAAAAAGAAGCTCATGACCCAGCTCCAAAACGCCGCAAAGAAAAATTGACTGATGGTCAAAAGCATCACATCGGAGCCTTGGGTATAACGGGTGGACACAATGATATGCAGCGCATAGAACAAGCCGCAGGCAACGGTAAGTAAATCACCGCGCCCCATAGTGAGATTACTATCCAATGATACCAAGCCAATGCCCAAGATACACAACACTGCCGCAGAAATATTGTAACGGTCAGGACGTTTACCGGCAATCAGCCAATATAAAAAAGGTACCATCACACAATACCCTGCCGTTAAAAAAGCATTTTTACCCGGCGTGGTTTCGGCCAGGCCAAAGGTCTGCACAGCATAAGCCGCCAACAGCATGGAACCCATCACAAACCCAGCCTTGATGTAATAAAAATTCAACAGCCGCAATTTGTACCAAAACACTACCGCCAATAAAATACAGGCGCCTGTAAACCGTACCGCCAGTAAAAAAAATGTGCCCATGTCATCCAATGCGTCCTTCATAATAATAAAAGAGCTGCCCCAAATAATCGTGGCCAGCAATAATGCCAATTTGGCAATTGTATTTGTTTTTTGCAAGAAAATCCTACTCCCTTCTGTCTTACAATTCTGCCTCATCTGCGCCTCCGCATTTCCGCAGTAACTAATATTATATGCAGGAAAAAGCATTTTTACAAGTCCCGCCTAGAAAAAAATCCGCCCGTTATCACACCTTCTGCCCGTCCCCTTCATAGTATATACAAGGTCATCGGAAAGGAGGTTTGTTGATGATTGTGCAAAGAAATGAACAGCAATTAGGAATGATTTCCGTTCCATGGCAGGAATATACCACACCCTACGCACCGGCAGAAGCGCTTACCTACGGCACTGTATTCAGCGGCTTAAACCAGCCCTACACACCGATACAATGCCCGCAGCAAGCTATGAATATGCAGCCTGCCCATACTATGCAGGGTATGCAGAAAAAACGCTAAATTATTATAAACAAAGGAGTGTCTGCAATGAAAAAAATGAATGCCTGCCCAGCCTCTGCGGCGAATAACAGACAGGCAGCCCTGTTAGAACTGCAGCAGCTCAGTTTTTCTCTGGTTGACCTCAACCTGTTTTTGGATACCCATCCAGACAATCAGCAGGCCGTCAACGATTATAACCGGCTGTTTCAACAATACTGGGAAGCCAAAGCCAATTTTGAAATGCAATACGGCCCTATGAACAACTTCGGCCACTGCCCAGCCTCTTATCCCTGGAGCTGGATTAACGACCCATGGCCATGGGAACGGGGAGGTGCTGTCTGATGTGGATTTATGAGAAAAAACTGCAATTTCCCGTTGACGTAAGATGTGCCGACTTACGGCTGGCTAAAGCCTTAATTGCCCAGTATGGCGGTCCTTATTATAAATGGATATAATGCTATTAAATGTTCTAAACAGAAAAAGAGTCTCTGTAGCATAAACTACAGAGACTCTTTTTCTGTTTAGAAGAAACCAGACGCATCCAATTTCCCCAGGTGTAGTCCGAAGACATTCACCGCAATTCGTATTTAATATATTACCAAACTACAATGAATTATGCAAGTCTTTTTTGCATTTTCCCTGTATTTTTTTCGCTATTTCTTTGAAACGTAAACTTCTAATTGTTGAATTTTCTTCCGGGTATCTGTTGGGATTATTTTGTTATACAAACTAATCGGTACATTTTTTCTTAATTTTTCAATGGCTTGTTTGAAACTCCCTATGAACTGCTTTATTTCAGTCTTTGACACTCTCAAATTTTTCAACATATATGCAATTAGAATGAAATAATCAACAATACTATTAAAATTAATTCCTGTAATTCCTGTATCTGCTTCTATACATTTTTTTAGTTGTCCTCTTATCTCACCCGTTTTAAATCTAGTATCAAAAATCGCTTCATTATGCGCTACTGCATTTCGTAATTCTTTTAATGTATATACTACTCCTGTTGCCACTTCACCATTTCCAATATAGGCGGTATTAATTCCTAAATCTTTTGACAAATCTATTCTTAGATCACGATTCATACAAGAAATAAATGTTCCTAAATCGCCCATACTGATAATTTCAAAGATTGCCCAAATAGGTGGGTTTGCATCTTTATGAAAAAAGTGTTGTACGACAGTCTTTCCATTCCTATAATCACGGGTCAAGCTATTATATATCTGATTTCGCAGATTCAATCTTTTTTCTACTCGTTTTCTATATGCAGTTGACCCCTTTTTTTCTTCTTTATACGCCAACAGACATTTGGAATAAATATCATTAAAATTACTACTTTTCGCCTCTTCCAAAATAATTTCTAACGTATAATTTTTTATTGCCGTTTCTAAAAACATTATCTTAGGATAAGTAATAACCTTTAATTCCATATCGAAATCATAAACTGACATTAATTCATTAAAATCAGAATAATTCAATTTATTCGTAGATTTTCCTTGATATCTGTATCCTTTATATCCATGATAATACCCTATATTTTTTAACTTACGCTTTTGCCCTCCTGCTATAGCAATACCTTTTTCATCCCGCATATATTTCATTAAACCATTTAATGTTTTTGGCTTCATGATACACCTCTATCTAAATTACTATGGTCTCTTTCGACATTATTTTTTATTATATCATAATATATGGCAAAAAATAATCCCCATAATAAAAAAATAAGCCCAGCAACTATGATTTCTCATAACCGCTGGGCCTCATCCCTTTTACCTATAAACCACTACACACTTATTCGCACTATCATATCCAACCTGATACCCTAACGCTTCCACT
>CABUKW010000041.1 GCA_902492275.1 uncultured Peptococcaceae bacterium | reverse complement strand
TACGTGCGGTTTTGTACGTTCGTACTTTTCTTTTGCCATTTTTCTTTTCCTCCTCAAAAATTTAAAAATATTTATTATGGAAAATTTTAAAAGCCTCTAATACCGTTTTATTTTACCCTATTCCCTTTTTGCTGTCAATACTTAACGACGACCTGCTCCGCCGCCCCGACTGCCGCCTCCGCCAAAGCCTTTAAAACTGCCGGAAGAACGACCGACACTTCCGCCAAAACCACCGAAACTTCGGCCTGCGCTGCCGCCGCGACTGTTACCGCCGCCAAAGCCTCCGAAGCCGTTGCTTTTAGAACTGGATTTGCTGCTCTGTTTGGGCGCCGGATTTTGCGGTGGAATATAGACGCCCCGCGGAACACGGGGAATTACCGTCCGTCTTGTGCCGGAGCTCTGCCCAGGTCTGCCACCAGGCGGTCCTGGAGGATTTCTCCGATTACGGTCCTTGCGCCGGTTGTTCATACTGATTATTATCACAATCACAACAAAAAGCACGATAATCCATGCCATTGTATGGCGGCTGTTTTGTTTTTGCACCGCTTTTGTTTCTGCTGAGTTACTTGGGACTGTTGTTAGATCTTGTGTATCCAGTTGATAATAGTCGGTGAACCAAGCCAAAAAGGCATCGAACACCTTTTTTACGCCTACGTCATAATCACCGGCAGCAAAGTCCGGTTCCAGATATTCATACAAATAATCGCCTAATATCCCGCTAGAGAGGATTCCTTCCAGCCCTTTACCCTGCATAGCCCAATAATCTTCTTCGCCGATTGCCAGCAAGAGAAGAAGGCCATTATCCTTTTCAGCATCGCCGATGCCCCATTCATTAAAAATGGTGTAGGCGTATTCCTCGGCAGTCATGCCGTCCAAAAAATCTACTGTTACGACAACGATTTGCGCGCCGGTTGCCTGATCCAGCTTCGCGCTTTGTTCTATGATGTATTGTTCTGTTTCTTCAGTCAGCACGTTGGCATAATCGCCGACATAGCCTGCGGCCGGTGCGTCCACCACCGCCCAGGCTGCAGCCGGCCACCACGTCAAGAACAGCAATAGGACGCCCAGCAGCCATTTATATGTTTTCATCTTATTCCCCTTATTTTATCCTTTTATGAATCAATGCAGGACGCCTATTTGAAGGTGTCCAGCTCTGGCACCAGTGCCACCCGTTTCAGCACATTGGCCGGGAACTTGCCCAGTACCTCGGTATTGTACGCTGTCGCCAGCTCATTATAAGCATTGTGGCTGATGGTTTGATTGCAGGATGCCAAATCGGTACGGATTTGGGTGCGGTACCGGTTGTCGGAGCTGGATAATTTATAATCGTCCAACATCAAATATACCCGTTCGGTCGCCGCTGTCAGCTGTTGGTTGGCGGCAGATTTTTCTTTCACACTGCCAGCCTCTTCTAAAGCTGTGATTGCGTCCTGCAATTCTATCATAGCTGTGTTCTCCGCATATAGGTACCGCTCTGCAACTACCAACAAATTATTGGCCAAGCCCACGCGGGTATCTAAGTCGCGCTGAATACTGTAGCCGTCCTCGCCCTCTATAAAATAGCGCTCAATAGGATAAGCGGCGGCCACCAGCGAACGGTGCGCACCCAGCAAGGTAGAGAGAAGAATTACCACAACCGTAATCCCAATGGCCACATGCCGATTTTTTAATAGCTCTTTCATAATTGCTCCCAACCTTCTTTAACGCAGCTCTGTCAGCTTTGCTTTCAATTCGCTTTCAATCCGGCGCAGCTCCACTTCCGCAGCCTGCCGTTTTTGTGCGCCGTCTTTCTGAATTTGCATCACTTCATCTAAGGTAGCAATCAACTGTTCATTGGTATGCTGCAACGTTTCAATGTCGATGATACTGCGTTCCGCTTCGCGGGCAATTTCCACCGAGCCTTGTTTCAGCATTTCGGCATTTTTCTTCAGCAATTCGTTGGTCATTTCCGATACGGCCGCCTGCGCTGCCGTAGCCTTGCGGGCATTTTCCACCCCCAGTGCCAATACCATTTGGCTTTTCCACAGTGGAATAGTATTCACCAGTGAGGACTGAATTTTTTCAATCATCATGGCGTCATTATTTTGCAGCAAACGGGTCTGCGGCCCCATCTGAATGGAAACCATACGGCTTAGTTCCAAATCGTGCAGCTTCTTTTCAAACCGGTCACACATATTTACCATATCGTTATAGGCCTGTGCATCCTCAGAAGTGCCGCTGGCCGCCGCTTTCTGGCGCAATGCTTCCAATTCATTGGCCCGTACCTGCTCCAATTTTTGCCGCCCAGCCAAAATATACATGGTCAGCTCTTTATAATATTGCAGATTCAGCTCATACATTTCGTCCAGCATCGCCACATCTTTCAGTAAAACCACCTGATGCTGCTCCAGCATTTGGCCGATTTTATCCACATTGGTTTCTGCCTGGCTATACTGGGCTTTCAATTCGTCAATCTGATTTTTGCCTTTTTTAAACAGGCCGCTGAAAAATCCTTTTTTCTCCTCACCGCCGTTAAAATCAATGTTTTTCAGTTCCACCACCAGACTGGACAAGGCTTCTCCCACTTCGCCCAAATCCTTGGTGCGCACATTACTTAACGCGGTTTCGGAAAAATCGGCGATATTTTTCTGTGCGCCAGCGCCATACATTAACACCTGATTGGCGTTGGTCACGTCAATTTGCTTGGCAAACTCGGCCACAGCCTGCTGTTCCTCTGCGCTTAACATAGTCTCTTCCATTTTTACTTCCGCAGCAGCTTTTGGCGCTGTTTCCTCTGCTTTGGCTTCCAGCTGCGGCTCCAATGTTAATTGTGGTATTCCATTTCCCATCTTACATCCATCCTTTTATCATCAAGATTGTTTTGTACTTCCCATGGACTGCCCAACCAGACCTTCCCGCTGCAGCATACCTTCCAGCACGGTAATATCGGTGGAAATATCTAAGGCTTCGCTGCTGAACAGGCTATCCAGTTGTTTCTCAAAGGCCACCACAATGGTATCCATCATGGATTCGATTTTCGTCATGGTCGCTGTAATATTTTTCCCGCGCACGCCCTGCGCTGACAGTTCCGCATAAGTATGCAGCAATTTCAGCGTAGTGGGCAGATAGTAATTCATAAACTTGCGGATTTGAGAAATTTTCCCCGGATTTTTGGCCACATGATTGAAAATGCTGTCTGTCAGGCTTTCCAATCGGTCGATTTGACCGCTGATTTTTTTATCCTTCACTTGACTGCTCAACTGTCGCATTTGACGAATAGCTTCATGCCCTTGCAGCACCAATTCATCCAGCTCGGCATTGCCCGTGGGCTGATACACTGGCTCAGGGTCTGCCACTTCTACCCACTTGCCTCTCCAAATAAAGCCTGTTAATTTATAGGCCATAAACGACCATACAATCAGCCAAATAAAATGGCTGAGTTTATACATCGGCATACAGGTTGCCCAGAAAATCCAAATGACAGCCACTGTATAAACAGGCACTACCGATTTTTTTCTGATTTTCGCCATATTCTGTCCTCTCCATCTTTTCTGCTATCTTTCATAGTCCCAAACTGCATATCACTATGAACACTATATCATAATTTTCTTCTGGCTGCATTCTTTTTTTCCCTGTTTCCGCAATTCTCCCGTAAAAATTCTTCATTATAAAAAGGCTGCTCGCTTTTGGAGGTCAGCCTTTTATTTTATGCCAGAAACAACATTATTCATACATCGTTTTGTATCCTAATTTATCCAAACTATTGCGCGAGTTTCCATGAATTTCTGGTAACGCGCTACTGAGCCAGGCAGCGGTAGATAATGCGCGGCTCCAATACGCGCTCCCGCAAAATACGAAAAGCACCCTGTTCCTCGAATAGTTCCAAATGCAAATCAATGGATAACAGCTTTCCTGCTTCATTTTCGCCGTAGATGGTAGCGAACAGACTGTAGCGCCCCGTTGTTTCTGCCTGTTCCAATACTTCCACAATATCTACGTCAAAAATAAAAAGCTCCTCCAACACATGATTCCACTGCATTGCATAAATATCTCTGCTTTCTTTGGGTTTTGCCTGCTCGGCCAATAAATCATAAAGCAGCACCGCATCTTTATTCTGTAAAGCCTGTAAATAAATCTGCAATGTGGCCATCATATTCTGTCCGGCTAACAGCCAAACCAAATTATTGGCTCCATTGTTATAAAAATCATTGCCCCAAATGCGCTGTAAATGCAGCGATGGATTGCGGTTGAGCCAGTTGTTCTTTTCCTGATATTTATAATTCTTCCGTACTGCATCGCCCAGCATTCCCAATGCTTGCTCGTAAGCAATCTCTTGATATTGCATCTTGTCCAGCCAGTCTTTAATTTGACTGCTCCGATAAAAATAACTCTGCTTGCTTACGCCGTTCTTTGAAAAATTCAGATGAAACAGCTCTGCCCGTTGTTGCCCCCATTCACAAATCAGCAATTGGCACACTCCTTGAAGCCGCCCTTCTGTTACAAAGCATTGGTACTGCCGCTTCTCCTGCCAGCAATGATTACGCGCCTGTGTCAGTTCATCAAATCGCAAAATTTTTCCGCTTATGAGATTCATTTTTTCCTCCGTTTTTTGTATACAGAATGCAATGTGCATTCTTTTTATTCATTATACCATAAAACTATAGGAATTTGCGTTATTTTTGAAAATTTCTCCAAAAATAGGTGGATTTATTCACTACTTCTGTTTTAATATCCTGCAAGTTTCTATGTATATGTATGTAGGCGCACAACTAAAAAAGGGATACCAGCAAGTTCTGGTATCCCTTTTCATCACAGAAAAAATTAGAAAGATCTTCTCTTGTTATTTTTTCTGGCTGCTTCAGATTTCTTTTTACGTCTTACACTTGGTTTTTCATAATGTTCACGTTTACGGCATTCTGCTAAAACGCCAGATTTCTGACAGGAACGTTTAAATCTCCGAAGAGCACTATCTAAAGATTCAGTTTTTCCAACATGTACTTCTCCCACTGTTCTTCCCTCCCCTCATACTACACAACCCAACGTTACCGGCTGTTATAGGAGACCTTCAAATAAAACATCTATGTTATTATACTAGATATTTCGCAAATAATCAAGAACTTATCCTGCTGGCCACAACATTTCTCTTCCGCCCATTAAATGGAAGTGCAGGTGCATAACCGTCTGACCGCCCTGCTCTCCGCAGTTGTTTACCACACGGTAGCCAGTTTCTGCAATGCCCTGCTCTGCAGCAATCTTGGCAATGGTCAGCATAATTTTTCCTAACAGCTGCCCATCTTCCGCAGAAGCGGCACTCAAACTCTCAATATGTTTTTTGGGTATTACCAGAATATGCACTGGAGCTTCAGGATTTAAATCGTTGAAGGCAATGACGTCCTCATCTTCATAAACAATGGTAGAGGGTATTTCTTTATTGGCAATCTTGCAAAAAATACAATCCATCTCTTTCACCTCCCGTACATTCCTTTAATATTTTACCGACTAACTGCTACAAAAGCAAGACAGAAAATAAAAATTAATCAATAAATTTTCCTTTGACCAGTTTTCCATCAATTTTATCCAACTGTACCAGTACCATGGTATTTTTTTGACAAGGACCGTCCACCGCCACATGCAGATAATTGTCGGTATGTCCTAGCCATAAACCATCCTCTTGTTGTTCTTCTATCAGCACCTCTATCTGTTGCCCTAAATGCTGTTCCATATATCGCAGCATATTTTTTTCGGCCACTTCCTGCATCTGCTTACTACGTGCATCTTTTACTTCATTACTGATTTGGTTTGCGTATCCGGCAGCCGGTGTACCTTCTCGGGGCGAATATTTAAAGATATGCATACTGCTGAATGCAATTTCGTCACAGAAACGCAGACTGTTGGCAAATTGTTCATCGGTTTCTCCGGGGAAGCCCACCATCAGATCGGTACTCAAGGCAATATCAGGCACAGCCTGCCGAATGCGGACCATTTCCTGCCGGTACTGCTCCGTATCATAAGGACGATGCATGCGGGCCAATACGCTGTCGTCACCGGCTTGCAAAGGCAAATGCAGATGCCGACACATCCGGCGATTTTCTACAAATAAACGCAATAAATGGTCATCCACCTCGGTAGGCTCAATAGAGCTTAACCGAATGCGAGCAAAGGAGGTTTCTACCAGCAGCATTTCGCACAGGTCGGCCAATGTATGCTGCTGCACAGCGCCCTGCGCCGCCTCCTGTTCGCTGGGTTTGCCATAAGCGCCCAAATGAATACCAGTAAGGATGATTTCCTGAAATCCGGCCTGCTCCAGTTTCTTGGCTTCCTGCAGCGTATTGGCCATACTGCGGCTGCGCAAAGGCCCGCGGGCATAGGGAATGATGCAATAAGTGCAAAACTGCTCACAGCCATCCTGTACTTTCAGATAAGCCCGAGCTTTTTGAATGACCCGCTCCATAGTAATTTCCTCAAAGTCGGTCAAGCTGTCTTTTTCCTCCACCAACTGCTGCCGCCGCCCGTCAAACTGCTCTACCAAATCTACAATCAGATGACGCTTATTGGTACCCAAAATAATATCCACGTCTTCAATGGCCGCCACATTCTCCGGCGAAGTTTGGGCATAACAACCGGTAACCACCACAATAGCCTGTGGATTGATGTGCTTAGCGCGGCGAATCATCTGCCGGGATTTGCGGTCGCCGGCATGAGTAACAGTGCAGGTGTTGATGACATACACATCGCAATATTGCTCAAATTCGCCGAGCTGATAACCCCGCTGTAAAAATAACGCTGTCATAGCTTCTGTTTCACTTTGATTTACTTTACAGCCCAACGTATGAAAGCCCACGATTTTTGGTTCATTTTTTAATTCCACTTGCGCTGTACTCCTCTCTGTTTCTGCAATGATACAACTCGTTTTTTGATATGGTATCGCATTTTTCGCATTTTTGCAAGCCATTCAAGGAACCCCACTCAACCAATTCAAATCTAAACTTTTCATATTCTTAAAATTAAGCCTGGTCTGGCCGTCCTTGCAGTCAATGGATTTTATTGATTTCGTTCCATACTGGCTTCGTGTTCTGTTTCCATCACATCCAGAAGTTCTGCAATAGGACCGCTGGAATAGCTTTCCCGGCAAGTTTCCAGCGTCCGAGCAAATTCTTCCGACCCTCCATACCAAGCAGCGTCTGCGGAGGCGATGAACCGGCAGATAACCTCTGCCGCAGGCGGATTATCCCAGAAACCAACCTGCTGATCCCCCATAAGCATAAGGTATGCCAGAACCGTATTGGGCGCCTCTAAGAAACGGCTCCGCAACTCATCGCATGCGCCTTCACTAAGACCATCGGCCACTAAAGTAAAGGCAATCAGTTGGTCTAAGGGAGCTGTATCCGTATGATCCAAAACATATTCAAAATTTGGATTATCCAATCCGCCGTTCAAATCAAAGGCTGCAGCATCTGTGCTGACTGCCATCCAGTCCGTGTCCTCTAATTCCGGCATGGAACTCTTTGTCTGGGAAGTGTTCTCTTGTGTGTGCGAAAAATTTTCTACCTCTGCACAGCCGGAAAGCAAAAGCAGACAGGATAAAACAACCATTTGCCACAGTGAAAGCCTTCTTTTCATCGTTACATTCCTCCTTGAATTGGAACTAAAGACCCAGTTATGCGGACGATTATAACAGATACGGGCAGAATAGACAAGGGCAGAAATATAAACGCCTGCCCTTGCTGCTCACTTCAGAGGACATTCTCGATAGAAACGACAGTCCCAGCACATTATCAACTTGAGTCATATCGTTCGGATTATTATTGTTTGGTTTATCATTTTGCAAAAGAATATGATGGAGAAATGATTTTCTGTCCATGTTTATCCACAAGTCCATCTTTTTTGCTCTGAATAGCAAAAAACCTCCCAGAAACTCTGAGAGGTTTTGTAATTGCCTGAAATAAGAAGCCAATTAACGTTTGGAGAACTGTGGAGCTCTTCTTGCGCCTTTTAAGCCGTATTTCTTTCTTTCCTTCATACGTGGGTCTCTTGTTAAGAACCCTGCTCTTTTCAGCACTGGACGGTATTCTGCATCGGCTTTTAATAAAGCTCTTGCGATACCCAGACGAACAGCGCCAGCCTGACCTGTTGTTCCGCCGCCATGTGCGTTGACTAAAACATCAAATCTGCCTTCTGTTTCAGTTAAAACCAGTGGCTGTCTGATAATCATTTCCAGCGTTTTTTTGCAGAAATAATCTTTGGAATCTTTGCCGTTGACAATAATCTGACCATTACCTGGCACCAGTCTTACTCTGGCAACAGAGGATTTACGACGGCCTGTACCGTAGAACTGCACTTTTTCATTGTTTGCCATTGTTCATTTCCTCCTTAACCGATAATTTCCAGTACTTCTGGTTTCTGAGCCTGATGTTTGTGGTCAGCACCAGCATATACGAATAATTTTGTGAACATTTTTCTGCCCAGACGGTTATGTGGCAGCATGCCTTTGATAGCAGTTTCCATAGCCAGAACCGGTCTCTGAGCCATTAAATCTTTATATTTGGTAGAACGCAGACCGCCAGGATAACGGCTGTGACGACGGAATAATTTCTGGTCCAGCTTTTTCCCTGTTAAAACAGCGTCTTTGGCGTTGATTACGATTACATAATCCCCACAGTCAACGTTTGGGGTAAATGTTGGTTTATTTTTTCCTCTTAAAACTGCAGCAACCTGAGAAGCTACACGACCCAGTGGTTTACCGGCTGCATCTACTACATACCATTTTCTATCAACCTCAGTAGGTTTTGCCATATAGGTGGTACGCATTATATTCCCTCCTTAGAATATCGACAATACTAGATAATAAATGAGTTTATATAGTTAAGATCCGGGGCTCTGGATCATAGAACTAACAGCGCTCAAAAAAGTGTGTCCAAAAACACACTCATATATTTTAACCCATTCGATATAGACTGTCAAGGGTAAAATACATTTTTTAAATATAATCCGCTGGCTGGCGCTGTACGTCCGGCTAAGTGGCGATTTTGTGTAGCCAGCACTTCAGGAATGACGTCCAACGATTTGCGGTGCAAGCCAATATCCAAAATCGTACCTACCATAATCCGCACCATATTATACAAAAAGCCGTTGCCATATACATCAAAGGTAAGCCAATCACCCTGCCGTTGCATATTGACATAATAGACGGTGCGCACGAAGTTTTTTACGGTGCTGCCTGCCGCGCTGAAACCCTGAAAGTTATGGGTTCCCTCCAGTAATTTGCAGGCCTGCTGCATCAGCGTATCATCTAAAATGCCTGGATAATGATAAAAATACTGATTGCCAAACACTGTATGTTCGTCACTGTTCCACACCCGATATTGATAATGTTTTCCTAAGGCGCTTTTGCGGGAATGAAACTCCAATGCCACATCTTCTGTGGATAATATATAAATATCTTTCGGCAAATGCTGATTGATGGCACGGGCCAGCTTATCTACCGGAATCATAGAGTCGGTATAAAAATGTACCACCTGACCTAAGGCATGTACGCCGCGGTCGGTTCGTCCGGCGCTATGTACCCGGGTAGGCTCTTTCAGCAGTCCGCCGATGGCCGTTTCCAGCTCTTCCTGCACAGTAGGCAAATGTTCTGGATCGAGCTGGGCTTGGAAGCCAAAGTAACGGCTTCCGTCATATTGAACGATTGCTTTGATATTACGCATAGCTCCTCCATCAAATAAAGCGGGTCAAAAAGGCGCCTGCTACCATACAGAAACACAATACGCCTGCCACCGCATCCTGTCGGCCATAGCACAGGGCTTTCAACCGGGTGCGGTTTTCACCGCCATGATAACAGCGGGCTTCCATGGCCATGGCCAACTCATCGGCCCGTTTAAAGGCGTTTAAAAACAACGGCACCAGCAGCGGAATCATAGCTTTCGCCCGTTCCATCAAATTGCCGCTTTCAAAGTCGGCGCCGCGGGCTGCCTGTGCCTTCATGATTTTATCGGTTTCCTCAATCAGCGTTGGAATAAACCGCAGGGCAATGGTCATCATCATGGCCAATTCATGAGCCGGTACGCCGAAGCGCTGAAAAGGCTTCAGCAGATTTTCAATGCCGTCAGTTAAGGAAATGGGCGTGGTGGTTAGCGTTAAAATAGAAGTAACGCTAACCAACAGCACCAAACGGGTACCCATAAAGATGGCCTGCCGTATCCCTTCTTTGGTGATGGTCAAAAATCCCCACTGCCATAATGGTTCCCCCGGCGTCATAAACATTTGCAGCACCACTGTCAACAATACGATAAACACGATAGCCTTGATGCCGCGGAAGAAAAACTTCAGCGGAATATGGGAAATCAGCACAATCACAATGGATAGCAGCAACATTGCGCCCAATCCCCAAAAGTTATTGACCAGAAACAACGAAACCATATAAAACAGCACTGCCAGAATTTTGGTGCGGGGGTCAAGCCGATGCAAAAACGAATTGCCGGGCAGGTACTGACCAATGGTAATATCTTTTAACATGTCTGCCGCCCCTCTCTGACCGCCAAAGCCTGTAAAATTTCTGTTTTAATCTCTTCTATTTCAATTAAATCGGTGCGCACATCCAGTCCCTGCGCTTTCAGCCGCAGCAATAACCGGGTCAGTGTTGGAACGCCAACGCCAATCTGTTCCAGCTCGTCAGGATGGGAAAAGACTTCTTGCGGCGTTCCCTGCAATTTGATTTGTCCATGGTCCAGCACAATCATTTGCTGCGCATACCGGGCAATATCATCCATGCTGTGTGATACCATGATAATGGTCATCCCCTGCTTGTGTAACGCAGCTATCTGCTCCAAAAATTCCTCCCGTCCCCGCGGGTCTAATCCTGCGGTCGGTTCGTCCAGCACCAGATATTTGGGCTTCATGGCCAACACACCTGCAATGGCCACTTTTCGCTTTTGACCGCCGCTTAAATCAAAGGGAGACTGTTTGCGCAGACTTTTATAATCCAACTTCAACAGTTCCATAGCTTCCTGCACCCGCTTTTTGACCTCGCCGTCGGACAAGCCTAAATTGCGGGGCCCAAAACTGATATCCTGCTCCACAGTTTCTTCAAAAAGCTGATATTCTGGATACTGAAAAACGAGACCGACTTTCATGCGCAGCTCTTTTAATTTGCCTTTTGCCTCTTTTTGATTGATATTTAACCCGTCTACCAGAACATCACCCTTTGTGGGCTTCAGTAATCCGTTTAAATGCTGAATAAGGGTGGATTTACCGGAACCTGTATGGCCTACAATTCCGAGAAATTCACCCTCATCAATATTCAGACAAATATCCTGAAGCGCATGACTTTCTGTCGGTGAACCTGCTTGATAGGTATAAAATACATGCTTTACTTCTAAAGACATAACGCTGTCACCATTTCCTCTATTGTCATGATATCTGCTGCAATTCGTTTATCTTCTTTATGTAGCAATGCTGCCAATTCTGCCACAGGCGGAACATCCAGCTGCATTTGTTTCAGTAAATCAACCTGGGTGAACACCTCTTTTGGTGTGCCCGACAGTACAATCCGACCGCTTTCCATCACAATGACACGATCAGCCAGAACCGCTTCCTCCATGAAATGGGTGATATTGATAACCGTGATGCCATCTTCTCTGTTTAAGCGCTGCATGGTTTCCATTACTTCACGCCGTCCTAACGGGTCCAGCATGGCAGTCGGTTCATCAAACACAATATACTTGGGTCGCATAGCAATAATGCCTGCTATGGCAATTCGCTGCTTTTGTCCGCCAGATAACAAATGGGGCCCTTTTTCTTTATATTGGCTCATACCAACCGCCGCCAGAGCTTCGTCTACTCTCTGCCTAATCAGGACTGGGGCCATACCCATATTTTCTGGACCGAAGGCAACATCTTCCTCCACCGTTGTGGCGACAAGCTGATTATCAGGATTTTGAAATACCATCCCTACTGTTTGCCGAATCGTCCATAAGTCTGCTTCGTTTGCTGTATCGACAGCGTCAACTTCAACTGTCCCTGCAGTTGGTAACAAAAGAGCATTCAAGTGCTTTGCCAACGTAGATTTTCCGCAGCCATTATGCCCTAACACAGCAATATGTTCTCCTTCATGAATTTCCAGAGAAACATCATCTAACGCTTTGACTTCCTGTTTTGTTGATTCTTTATGAAATATATGTGTTAAATGATTGATCTTAATCATCGTTTTATGTGGGAAACAGCAGAAGTCAGGAACGAAATTCCTGACTTCCACGCCCTTCTCCTTATACCAATTCTACAATAGCCATTGGTGTACCGTCACCGCGACGATATCCTGCTTTTACCACACGGGTGTAACCACCCTGACGGTCTTCGTATTTCGGAGCAATTTCGTCAAATAATTTCTTAGCCACGTCTTCTTCCGTCAAGTAAGCCAGAGCCTGACGGTAAGCATGCAAATTGCCTGCTTTGCCTAAAGTAATCATTTTTTCAACGATTCTTCTAACTTCTTTTGCTTTTGCTTCAGTGGTTTCGATCTGACCATATTTTAATACAGAAGTGGTCATATTTCTTAACAGCGCCCGGCGCTGAGAACTATTACGACCTAAATTTCTATGAGGCATTTCTGTTCCTCCTTTGCTACAAAATTCACTTTTATTCTTCCGTGGATCTTAAGCCTAAGCCCAGAGCTTCCATTTTTTGCTGAACTTCTTCCAGGGATTTTTTACCCAGGTTCCGAACCTTCATCATATCATCTTCTGTTTTCTGCGTTAATTCAGAAACAGTGTTGATACCAGCACGTTTTAAACAGTTGTAGGAACGAACAGACAAATCTAACTCTTCAATGGTCATATCTAAAATCTTGTTCTTTTCCTCTTCCTCTTTTTCTACCATGATTGGAACGTGATCCATACCGTCGGTCAGGCCAACAAATAATTTCAAGTGATCGCTCAAAATTCTAGCTGCCAAACTAACTGCGTCATCCGGCTTAATGCTACCGTTACTCCACAATTCAATCGTCAGTTTATCATAGTCAGTCCGCTGACCGACACGAGTATCTTCCAGATAAAAGTTAACCTTGTGAATAGGAGTATAAATAGAATCAATCGGAATTGTTCCTATTGGCTGATCTTCCTTTTTATTTTTTACGGAAGAAACATAACCACGGCCACGTTCTACTACCATCTCAATGTATAAACGGCTGTCTTCATCCAACGTCGCAATATGTAAGTCCCCGTTCAGCACTTCAATTGCTTCTGTTGTAATGATGTCGGCAGCGGTCACTTCACCTGGTCCGTTGGCATCAATCACAATAATCTGTGGTTCATCGGTATCCGACTTCAGAGCCAAAGATTTGATGTTCAGAATGATATCTGCAACATCTTCCACCACACCAGGCACCGTGGAAAACTCATGCAGCACACCGTCAATCTTGATGGATGTAACTGCTGTACCAGGCAGAGAAGACAGTAAAATACGTCTTAAGGAGTTCCCCAGTGTTGTACCATAACCCTTTTCAAGTGGTTCAACAACAAATTTACCATAAGTGTTATCGTCACTCATCGCAACGCACTCGATATTTGGCTTTTCAATCTCAATCATATTTCAACCTCCTACTTATACTCAGTATAACCTAAGAGTAATGATTATCAATTATTTGGAGTACAACTCAACAATCATCTGTTCTTCAACTGGTATATCAATATCTTCTTTGCTTGGCATTCTTACAACTTTAGCAGACAGATTGTCTACATCCAGTTCCAACCATGCAGGAGGATTTTTGGTGCCCAGATTGTCAGCTAATTCTTTAATCAAGGCAGAATTTTTACTCTTATCTTTTAACTGAATCACATCGCCAACTTTTAATTCCATGGATGGAATATTGGCTTTTTTACCATTCAGTGTGAAGTGGTTGTGGCGAACGAACTGTCTAGCCTGATTTCTGGAAGATGCAAAGCCTGCACGATAAACGATATTATCGAAACGGGTTTCCAGCAATACCAGCAGGTTTTCACCAGTAACACCTTTTTTACGTTCAGCTTTGTCGAAATAGGTTTCAAACTGACCTTCCAGTACACCATAAATACGACGAGCTTTCTGTTTTTCTCTTAACTGCAAACCATATTCACTCTGTTTGCTTCTGCGCTGGCCATGCTGACCAGGAGCATAACTTCTTTTATTGATTGCACATTTGTCAGAGTAGCAACGATCACCTTTCAAAAACAGTTTCACGCCTTCTCTACGGCACAAACGGCAAACAGGACCTGTATATCTAGCCATTCCTCAATTGCACCTCCTAGACTCTTCTACGTTTTGGTGGACGACAACCATTATGAGGAATTGGAGTTACGTCCTTAATCATACTTACTTCCAAACCAGCAGCCTGTAAAGAACGGATTGCAGCTTCTCTACCGGCACCTGGGCCTTTTACATAACATTCAACTTCTCTTAAGCCATGTTCCATTGCAGCCTTTGCAGCAGTGTCTGCAGCAGTCTGAGCAGCGTATGGAGTGCTTTTTCTGGAGCCTTTGAAGCCCATACCGCCAGCACTGGCCCAAGATAAGGCGTTACCATTCATATCAGTGATAGTAACGATTGTATTGTTAAATGTAGATTTGATATGGGCGATACCCTTATCAACATTTTTACGTTCTCTGCGTTTTACACGAGTATTAGCAGTCTTTGGTCTAGCCATTTAACATATCACCCCTTACTTCTTACGTTTTGCGCCTACAGTTTTAATTTTACCTTTACGTGTTCTTGCATTTGTTTTGGTTCTTTGACCTCTAACCGGCAGACCTCTGCGGTGTCTTACACCACGATAGCAACCGATTTCAGACAGACGTTTGATATTCAGAGAAATTTCACGGCGCAGGTCGCCTTCCACCTTCATTTTGCCGATGATATCTCTTAATTTCTGTACTTCTTCTTCTGTCAGATCACGTACTCTTGTGTCAGGATTGATACCTGCTTCTGCAACAATTTTTTCAGAAGTAGCTTTGCCAATACCATAGATATATGTCAAGCCAATTACGACTCTCTTTTCTCTCGGTAAGTCAATACCAACGATTCGTGCCATTTGATGCACCTCCCATGAGAAGCTCTATTTATAAATTAACCTTGTTTCTGTTTGTGTTTTGGATTTTCGCAAATTACCATTACAGCACCTTTACGGCGAATGATTTTGCATTTTTCACAAATTGGCTTTACAGAAGCTCTTACTTTCATTTTTATACCCTCCTTATCGGAAATAGGAAGTATCTTTCTTACTTAAACCGGTACGTAATCCGGCCGCGGCTCAGATCATATGGAGAGAGCTCAACTGTAACTCTGTCCCCCGGTAAAATTTTAATAAAATTCATTCTGATCTTACCGGAAACATGGGCCAAAACTTTATGACCATTTTCCAGCTCAACCTGAAACATCGCATTTGGTAGAGGTTCTACAACCGTTCCTTCTACTTCAATGACATCCTTAGACATATGAGATAGCCTCCTTCACGACACCTTCACCTTTTATAGCTCCGTTAAAATCAATGGCCCATCCTCCGTTACTGCCACAGTATGTTCAAAATGGGCGGATAATTGTTTATCATTTGTAATAACTGTCCATCTGTCTTTTAAAACAGAGACATTATGAGTACCGACATTGACCATTGGCTCAATTGCCAGACAATAACCAGCTTTTAGTCTTGGACCATGTCCTGGGCTTCCATAGTTCGGAATCTGCGGCTCTTCATGCATGGCGCGGCCAGTCCCATGACCGCAGTAACTACGTACCACAGAAAAACCATTGTTTTCCACATGAGTCTGCACAGCGCTGGATATATCGGAGAGCCTGTTTCCAATAACGGCCTGCTCAATCCCTTTGTACAGACTTTCTTCTGTAACCTGCAATAATTTCTCTGCGGTCTCAGAAATTTCACCAATCGGTAAAGTTCTGGCTGCATCACCATGATATCCATTGAGAATTGCTCCGATATCAATACTGATAATATCACCATTTTCTACTATCTCTAAACTTGGAATCCCATGTACTACAACATGATTAACGGAAGTACAGATTGTAGCCGGAAAACCACGATATCCTTTGAAAGAAGGCACCGCCCCTTGGGATATGATATAGTCTTCCGCAATCTGGTCCAGTTCTTTGGTACGAATGCCCGGTTTCGTAGCCTTAGCAAGTTCCTCGTGGGTTCGGGCGACAATGCGGCCCGCATCCCGCATATATTGAATTTCCCGAGGAGATTTTGCATGAATCATGCTTAGTTACTCCCTAAAGCAGAACGAATATCAGCTAATACTTTTTCCATAGACTGACTACCGTCTATAGAACTCATAATACCCTTGGATTGATAGTAGTCGATTAATGGCGCAGTCTGCGCTACATACACATCCAACCGGTTACTAACTGTTTCAATCTTATCATCATTGCGCTGGTATAATTCACCACCACATTTATCGCACACGCCTTCCACCTTTGGAACTTTATTGGTAACATGGAATGTAGCGCCGCAAGCTCTGCACACTCTGCGACCGGTTAACCGATCAACCAGAAATGCTTTATCAACTTCAATGTTTACAACCCGATCCAGCGTCATTCCCAGTTCCTTTAAAATTCCATCCAGCGCGTCTGCCTGCTGTACGGTTCTTGGAAATCCATCCAGCAGAAAACCGTCTTTGCAGTCATCTTCTGCCAGACGTTCTTTTACGATGCCAACCGTTACTTCATCCGGTACCAGTTGACCTTGTTCCATATAGCTTTTCGCCTTTAAGCCCAACTCTGTGCCGTCTTTCTGCGCTTTACGAAACATATCGCCGGTGGAAATATGAGGAATCTGATACACTTCAACCAGTTTTTCCGCCTGTGTTCCTTTTCCGGCGCCGGGAGGCCCCATCAGTATAATTTTCACTGTAATCCCCTCCAAATCAGATTATTTCATAAAGCCTTCATAGCTGCGCATCAGCAGAGAAGCTTCCAGTTGTTTCATAGTATCTAATGCAACGCCGACTACAATCAGCAGTGCTGTACCGCCGAAGTACAGTTCCAAATCTGTCAGGCCCATGATAATGGCTGGCAGAACAGCGATAGCTGCTAAGAAGATTGCGCCGAATAAGGTAATCCGGCCCATGACTTTGGCAATGTAATCGGATGTCGGTCTGCCTGGACGTAAGCCAGGAATAAAACCGCCGTTTTTCTTGATATTTTCCGCTACATCCACCGGATTGAATGTAATCGCAGAATAGAAGTAGGTGAAGAAAACGATCAACAATGCATATAAAATGTTGTAGAAGATGCCGGAAGCATCAAAAATTTGTGTGATGGTCTGGGCAACACTGCTATTTGGGAAGAAAGAAGCAACTGTGCCAGGGAACATCAGAATAGACATTGCAAAGATTACCGGAATAACCCCTGCGGAGTTTACTTTAATTGGAATGTGTGTGGACTGTCCGCCATACACTTTGCGGCCAACCACCCGTTTTGCATACTGTACAGGAATTCTTCTCTGACCTTCCTGAATTGCCACAACTGCAACAATAGCAACCAAAGCAATCACTGCAAACAGTAATACTACTAAGAACCCGATTGCGCCATTCTGTGCAATATAGTTGTACAGATAGTAGCAACCAGAAGGAATCCGGGAAACAATCCCCGCAAAGATGATTAAAGAAATCCCATTGCCGATTCCTTTTTCTGTAATCAACTCACCAATCCACATCAGGCAGGCTGTACCAGCTGTCAATGTTAAAGCAATTAAAGCGATACTGCCAAAGGAATCATTCACTAACGCTGCTCTAAATCCTAAGGAAACGCCAATAGCCTGAACAAAAGCTAATACAACAGTTAAATATCTAGTATATTCAACAATTTTTCTACGGTCTTCTTTTGCTAACTGTTCCAGTCTAGGAACAATTACTGTCAACAACTGCATGATAATGGATGCGTTGATGTATGGTGTAATACTCATAGCAAATATTGAGAAGTTCTTGAATGCACCACCAGATACCATATCAAAGAAGCCTAACAATTTTGCTTGATTTGTCAACTGTTCAATTACACTTGTATCAATATTGGGTACAGGAATATGCGCCCCGATACGGAACACCAGAAACATCATCAGTGTAAAAAGAATCTTTTTACGAGTATCCTCAGCTTTTACTGCACTTTTGAGAGTTGATAACAAATTAAATCACCTCAACTCGGCCGCCGGCTGCTTCAATTTTTTCCTGAGCGGATTTACTGAAAGCGTTTGCTTTTACAGTGAACGCCTTGGTAACTTCGCCATTGCCCAAAATTTTCACACCGCCGTTTTTAACCTGTTTTACAATACCGTTATCAAATAACAGTTCTGGTGTAATTTCCGTATTTGCTTCAAACCGTTCCAGACGATCCAGATTTACTTCTGTATATTCTACTTTGAAAATTGCATTAGTAAATCCTCTCTTTGGCATACGACGCTGTAATGGTGTCTGACCACCTTCAAAAGCTGGACCTTTGCCGCCGCCAGAACGAGCTTTTTGACCTTTATGACCTTTACCGGCTGTTTTACCCAAACCGGAACCAATACCTCTACCTTTGCGTTTAGGAGCCTGTTTAGACCCTTCAGCAGGTTTTAGCTCATGGAGTTTCACTTAAAAACACCTCCTATATTAAGCTTCTACTTCTTCAACACTTACTAAGTGATTGACTTTTGCAATCATACCTCTGATAACAGCCGTGTCATCCTGAACAACAGAGCTGTGTGTTTTCTTGAGGCCGAGGGCTTTTACAACATTTCTTTGTCTTTCAGATGAACCGATTACACTTTTTACTAAAGTAATTTTAAGCTGTGCCATCTCAGAATCCCCCTTAACCTAAGATTTCTTCAACGGACTTGCCGCGCAGTCTTGCAACATCTTCGACTCTCTTCATGGAGGCTAAGCCCTGCATAGTGGCTTTTACGATGTTCAGACTGGTGTCAGAACCCAGAGATTTTGCTAAGATATTTTTAATACCTGCTAATTCTACAACCGCACGTACTGCGCCGCCGGCGATAACCCCAGTACCTTCAGCAGCCGGTCTCAGCATTACACGGCCTGCACCGAACCGACCAACGATTTCATGTGGGATTGTACCGTTTACTACAGGTACTTCAATCAGATTTTTCTTTGCATCTTCAATGCCTTTACGGATTGCTTCTGGTACTTCGTTTGCTTTCCCCATACCAACGCCAACAATGCCGTTTTCATTACCAACAACAACCAGAGCGCTGAAGCTCATACGGCGACCACCTTTTACAGTTTTCGCTACACGGTTGATCTGTACAACTTTTTCTTTTAATTCATAGTTGTTAGCATCTAGTCTTGCCAATACCTTTCCCTCCTTCGTCATTGATTAGAAGTCAAGACCGGCCTCTCTAGCTCCTTCAGCCAGAGCTTTGATACGGCCATGATAAAGGTTACCACCTCGGTCAAAAACGACTTTATCGATACCTTTTTCAAGTGCTTTTTTTGCTACGGCTGCACCGACTGCCTTAGCAGCATCGCTCTTAGTACCGTCAACTTTTACTTCTAAAGTAGAAGCAGATACCAGAGTATTTCCTACAGTATCATCAATGATCTGTGCGTAAATATGCTGTGTGCTTCTGAACACTGCTAAACGTGGTCTTTCTGCAGTACCCTTGATTTTATTTCTTGTTCTCCAGTGTTTTTTATTCCGGATACTTTTTCTTGGGGTTTGCTTAATCACGTTACTTCACTCCTTTCATTGGAGCTGGCCCTCTGCCTAGAGGAACGGCTATTATTTACCGCCAGATTTACCAGCTTTCAATTTTACAACTTCGCCTGCATAACGAATCCCTTTGCCTTTGTAAGGTTCTGGTTCACGTACAGCACGAATATTTGCTGCCAGGCTGCCAACTTTTTCTTTATCAATACCCTTTACTACGATCTGGGTTGGAGCTGGAACTTCGATTTCCATGCCATCTTCCGGGTCAAATTCAACAGGATGAGAATAGCCAACCTGCAGAACCAGTTTTTTGCCCTGCATCTGCGCTCTGTAACCTACACCAACCAGTTCCAGGCTCTTAGAGTAACCCTGAGTTACGCCAATTACCATGTTGTTTAACAGTGTACGGGTTAAGCCCCACAGTGCGTTTTTGCTTGCATCTGGGCAAATAACTTTTACCTGGCCGTTTTCCTGTTCCAGGATCATATCAGGATGTAATTGTTTTTCTAACTGACCTTTTGGCCCTTTTACAGTTACATGATTACCTTCAGCGATTGTTACTTTTACGCCGTCAACAATGCTAATAGGAAGTTTACCAATACGGGACATTTTTGCACCTCCTGAACTACCAAGTTTTATTTATCTTACCATACGTAGCAGATAACTTCGCCGCCTAAGCCGAGCTTACGAGCCTCTTTATCTGTCATGATTCCTTTAGAGGTAGAGATAACTGCAATCCCCAAACCACCTAATACTTTTGGAATCTCGTCTTTTTTGCAATATACTTTCAGACCTGGTTTACTAATCCGTTTCAAGCCGGAAATAACTTTTTCACGGTTAGGACCATATTTTAAGTATACACGAATGATACCCTGTTTTCCATCTTCAACCTGTTCGTAATCTTTGATGAAACCTTCGTTTTTCAAGATTTCGGCCAAAGCAGTTTTGGTTTTGGAAGCAGGAATTTCTACCTTTTCGTGCATAACCATATTTGCATTACGAATTCTTGTTAAAAAATCTGCAATTGGATCTGTCATTACCATTTACAGCGACCCCCTTCCATACATTTGGTTTTACCAACTGGATTTTGTTACACCAGGTAGTTGGCCTTTATAAGCTAATTCACGGAAACATACTCTGCAAAGACCGAATTTACGCATATATGCATGTGGACGTCCGCAAACTTTACATCTATTTACTTCTCTTACTTTGTATTTGGGCGCTTTCCGCACCTTCATGGATGTTTTTGCCACAGGATTACCTCCTAATCAATTAACTTGCAAATGGCATACCCAGAAGTTTCAGCAATGCTCTGCCTTCTTCATCAGTTTTTGCTGTTGTTGCAAAAACGATTTCCATACCTCTGAGTTTATCAATTTTATCGTATTCGATTTCAGGGAAAATCAACTGTTCTTTTAAGCCCAGGCTGTAGTTTCCTCTGCCATCAAAAGATTTTGGAGAAACGCCTCTGAAATCACGAACACGTGGCAGCGCTACGCTCAGCAATCTGTCAACAAACTCATACATACGGTCGCCA
>CABUKW010000040.1 GCA_902492275.1 uncultured Peptococcaceae bacterium | reverse complement strand
ACCTGACCCACCAGACGTTCGCCAGTTTTTGAAATTCCCAGCACAGACGGTGTGGTGCGGTTGCCTTCGCTGTTTGGAATAACAACGGGTTCACCGCCTTCCATCACTGCTACGCAAGAGTTTGTTGTTCCTAAGTCAATCCCAATTACTTTTCCCATTTTAAATTCCTCCTAAAAATTTTCACAAGTTTTATTTCAAAGCATTTTTCACCAATTAACGGGTTTCTGTTTTATTTTGAAACCTTTACCATAGACGGGCGAATGACCCGTTCTTTCAGCATATAGCCAGCCCGCAGCTCTTCTACCACGGTATCCTCCGGCACGCTGTCGTCTTCCACCTGCATAATGGCTTCATGCAGCTTGGGGTCAAAGGGCTGCCCCACTGCCTCGATTTTGCTCATGCCAGCCTGCTCCAGCACCTGCAGCATCTGGCGGTAAATCATTTCCATACCTTTTACCATGTTCTGCACCTCTGGGCTGTTACCGGAATTTTTCAGCGCTAGCTGGAAATTATCCAGCACCGGCAGCAATTCGCCAATCAGCTTGGCATTGCTGTATTTGAGCAAATCGTCTTTTTCCTGCGCTGTGCGGCGCTTATAATTTTCAAAATCGGCTGCCACCCGCAAGAACCGCTGGTTCAAATCGGCCAACTCACCGGCCAGCTTTTCAGCGTTCTGTTCTTCTGTTTCTTCCGCTGCATCTTCGGCATCGGGTTCTGCGTCAGCAGCCCCCTGCTGAATTTCCTCTTGCGCTTCAGCCTCTGCATGCACTTCCTCGGTCAGGGTTTCTTTTTCCTGTTCTGTCATGTGCTTGGTCACACTCCTTTATATCCTTATCATATCCCTACGATGTCGGTTGATATTCCTTTTTCTTCACAATAATGTTGATGCGTAAGATAGCTTCTGCTACCTCTCCGGCTGTTTTTAAACTGTGCAGCTTCACATAAAGTGGGTCTACCACACCGGAAATATATAAATCATCAATACGACCTGTGTCGCAGTTGATACTGAGATGATGATTGCTTTGCAGCTCTTGCGCCCTATGCACATCGCCCAGCTTTTCCAGCGGATTAAAACCCGCATTGGTCACAATTTGCATAAAAGGCTTTTTCAATGCCGCAATCACGCAATCGGCGCCAAACACCGCCATACCGGACAGTGCATTTTTATTTTGCTCCAGTTGCCGCGCCACCGCCAATTCGGCTGCACCGCCGCCGGCTACCAGGCCCTTTTGCAAAGCGGACTGTACACTGGAAGCGGCATCTTTGGCAATCCGCTCCTTTTCACCTACCACTTCGCCAGTGGTAGCGCCTACCAGAATGGTCGCCATGGTTTTGCCCTTGCCGCCCAGCACTTTAATCTGCGACAGCTTCTCATTTCCTAGGATATGCGCCGCCGTGCCAAACTGTTTTTGCAGTTCCTCCGCCGGTTTGCGCAACCCAGTTCGTTTTAAGAGCTTAGCGCCGCAATGCTCGGCCAAATCCACCAATTCCTTATGGGGGACTCGAGCCACCACCAAAATGCCGGCCTCCTCCAGCAACTCTGCCGCCGTATCATCCACGCCCCGGTCTACAAACACAGCTTGCACACCGGCCTCTATCAGCTTCTGAATGTTGGCGCGGAATTCCTCTTTTAAGACCAGATATTGCTGAAAGCCACTCTCAGTTGCCAAAGCACCCTGCTCCAATTCCTCTTGCTCCAGCGCGTCATCCAGCACCAGCAGCTTGATTTGGCCCTGCAACTCCAACGGCATCTGCCGCGTCAGCCGTTCTTTGCTGATGAGCACGCCGTTTAACACTTCACTTTCGGCGCCTTCCACAGCCCGCACCCGCTGAGAAAACCGGAACCCCGGCTCCAGCAGCTTTTCCTGTCCGATGAGCTGAGCCCCTTCCATAATTAAACGGGCAATGGACGCATCCTCTCTGCCGGCCACATAAGCGATATTATACAACTGGCCTGTATCCATACTGCCAATCTGTATGGCCTCCTGTTCCATCAAGCGGCAGGCTTCCTTGACGCCGTAACGCAAGCCAGTCAACACCTGAGCTACCGGAACGCCTTTACTCACCTGATCCAAGCCGTAAACGACCATTTCACCGGCCATCAGCGCCGCCGTAGTGGTGCCGTCGCCAACCTCCTCCTGTTGAGAATTGATGGCGTGGATTAACATGCGGGCCACCGGATGATTGACCTCCATCATATTGAGAATGGTCACGCCGTCGTTGGTAATCACCACGTTGCTAAACTGATCCACCAACATGGTATCCAGCCCCTTCGGGCCAATGGTGCTTTCCACCGCCGACATCACAGCCCGCACCGCATTGGCGTTGTTTTCTAACAAATCAAATTTTTGTTCCCGCTGTTCGTTCATGGACGTCCCTCGCTATTCTTTCTCCTTATAGGCTTCCTCCAGCGTCTGCGCCATAGCGTTAAGCATGGACACCGCCGTGGCGTAATCCATTCGCGTTGGTCCAATCAAGCCAACCTTACCAACGGTTTCTCCTTTTACCTTATAATTTGCAACAATCACGCTACAATCTTTCACTTCATCCAACCCGGTTTCGGCGCCAATTTTTACCGTAATGCCGGTTTCATTGTCAGCCTCCATCAGTTGGGCCAGCACTTCCTGCTGTTCCAGCGACTGCAGCAGATTTTTAACCTTGTTGACATCCTTAAACTCTGGCTGCGACAGCATATTTAAGCCGCCGTCCAGATAAATTTTTCTGTCCTTATTCTGGATATCTAAAATCGAGGACAGCATTTCCAGCGCACAATCAACAACCTGACGCTGTCGGGTCAAATTCTGAAAAATATTCTCCAGAATATTACGCTGCCAGTCATCCACCTTTAAGCCCCGCAAATTCTGATTGATCATCATCGAAACCAAATCCAAATCTTCCTTGGTCATAGTATCAGGAATTTCCAGAAAGCGATTTTCGATTTTATCGCCCTCCATGATAATCACCATCAATGCCTTGCCTGGCTCTACCAGCAGTAGCTGCAACAACTGCAACGTGGATCCTTTATCTTCATCCAGCATCATCACCGTGGTACAGTTGGTAACCTCCGCCAACAGCTTCATGGAATCCCGTAGCACATCGCCTACTTGCTGCCGTTTATCCCGAATAGCCCGGTTGATCATCTGCTTTGCTTCTTCCTGGATATCGCTCTGCGCCATCAAATAATCCACATAATAGCGGTAGCCTGCATCGGAAGGCACACGGCCCGCCGAGGTGTGGGGCTGTTCAATCAAGCCCATTTCCTCCAAATCCGCCATCTCATTGCGGATGGTGGCCGAACTGACGCCCAGGTTGTATTTTTTGGAGATGGTTCTGGAACCCACCGGCTCAGCAGTTTCGATATAATCCAGCACGACCGCTTCCAGGATTTTTTGCTTCCGGCTATCCATTTCCATGGTCTCCACCTCTTTCAATCTTCCAAATTGTTAGCACTCTTTTAAGTCGAGTGCTAACAATATAAATATAGTACGATTTGCCAATAAAGTCAATGGATTTTTATAAAAAAATTTTGATGACTATGTTAAGAAAATGTGGAGAAAGAGATGTTCTTCTCATGGGATTTGCTTTTCTTTGTCCGTCCCTCAAAAATCCGTACCCCACCATTTGCACAGAAAAACGCGCTTTGAGCGTAGTACGAGCGAAGCATCTGTTTAAAACTAATATCGGCGAAAATGTTTCTATTCTTTGATAGAAAATTGCCACAAATAGAAAAAAGCTCTAATTTACACAATATCTCTGATATCTATGTAATCTAAAGCTTTTTCCTTATATTCTTTTTTCCTTTCCCTAAAATAACCTACTCACCAGCACTGTCATATCGTCGGTATGCTGGTCTTGTCCATCGTGCAGGGCGGCAGCTTTTTTCTGATTGCTGCGCGCACGGCTGGTAGCAATAGCCAGCAAATATTCGGCGGCCAATTGTGGATTGGTGGTGGGCAGGCAGCTAATAATCTGCTCCCACTGAAAGCCATCGTCGTTCAATTCGTACAGACCGTCGCTCATCATCACCAGCAAATCGCCCTGGGCGATGGTATGCTCTAGCTGGGAGGCTTCTACCCGCGGCAAAATGCCCACAGGCAGCGAGCTACCATCGTAAACGGCCACTTTACGGCCATTTTTGACATAAGATGGCGCTGCCCCGTACTTATACAGTTCTATGTTGCCGGTATGCAGATTCCACAGGGCAATATCCATCGTGCTGAACCGCACACCGCCATATTGAAAGGACAATACGGTGTTAATCATACTTAAGGAAAGTCGTATACTCAGCCCACCAAACAGCAAGGTCTGCAACAATCGCACAGCTAGCTTGCTCTGTTCCATGGCCAATTGACCACTGCCCATACCGTCACACAAAATTTGCACCATGCGGCCATCCTGTAAATCCTGAACGCCCCAGCTATCACCTGATACCTGCTCCTTTTTGCTGGAGGCATGTCCCACCAGCAGCCGTTCCCGATGTGTATCCGCGCTGTCCTCGCCGCAGCGCATCACCTGCATCTGTTCGCCCAGCAAAACCAACTGATGGGCGATATTTTCTTTAGTTTCCTTCAATTGCCGCTGCTGACACTCCTCTTGCTTATACCCTTCTATTTGATTGAAAAGCGCCAATGCCAACTGTCCGGTACGACTACAGCGGCCCTGAAATCTGGTAGAAAAAACCGAAGCGCCGCTTAAGCCCTGTTCTTCCAGCAAATTGCAGGCATTGCCCAGTTCCTCCAGCGTGTAAGCGCTCTCTGTATCCCAGCACCAGCTTTCTTTTGGACAAAAACAGCACACCTGCTGATACACCCGATTATACAGCCCCTGTACCACGTCGGTCTGCTGTCTGGGCTGCTCCACTTCCAGCTTCTGCAGGGCATTGCCTAATTCTATAAAACTATTGCCCAACTGGGACAATCTGGTCGCTTCTGATTTTCTCACCGTTATTCCTCCATCCACACAAAGCATATAGGTTCATGATACTCCATTCTGCCTGTGAAATATGTCGGATTACCGCCCCAAGAAAAATTTTTCCACAGATTTTTTGCTCCTGCACATTCTTTCTGCTTTGCGCCGCCATTTTAAACGGAAACCAATGGACAGTGCGCAGGTCAATCTCTCCGCCTCTTATCCCCGCACCTTTACACCATCAGCCAACCCTTCGATATTGGCATTTTGCACGATGATGTCGCCCGCTTGCAGCCCGGCTTTGATTTCTGTCACGGTAACAGCTTGATAACCGATTTCCACCGCCGTTTGTACGGCTTTCTGATTTTGCACAAGGAACACATACCACTGGCCGTCGCTTTCAAACAATGCGCTATTGGGCACAACTAACACGTCCTCCTGTTGATACAGCTGAAAGGTGCCCTGGATTTCATAGCCATCCTTTAGATTTTGCTGTGCGGCATTTTCCACTGCTACCAACACCTTTGCCCGATGTTCTTCCAAGCCTAAGGCCGACACGCCCTGTTGGGCAAAATCATACTGTCTACAACTCGATTGTTTCCGTAGTCTGTAGCTGCATTTGCTGATAAAAATTTTTTACCGTCTGATCTTGAACGAATCGTAACAACAACTTTCTGCCAACCGCTACAGGTATTGGCTTCCGCTTTTCTTTTTGTATTGCCACACAAATTGGCCGGATATTATTCTTTTGCAGCTCCTGTAATTTATGAAACATACCAGCTAACCGATTATCAAAAAAAGCCTGCCATGCAGCATTCTCATAATAGATTAAGCCATAGCCGTGTTCTTTTATATCTGCTGAAGATAGCTGATTTTCTGCACGGCCGCCCATCAAACCGTTCCATATTAAGCTAAAAGCTGCAACATCTTGCGCAGCTTCTATATCCAAGGTTGTTGCGCCAACTTTTTTAATCGGAAGCATTTTACTTAACAATAATTCCTCGCCAACAATATCCAGGTAAGCCTCGTTGAATGCTTTTTCTTGCAAAGACTCGGCCCGAATTGCGCTGAGTTGCCTGTAGGCAGCATCACAATGGGCATTGTACCAACTCCGTACACATTCATTTTCTTCTAAAAAGATATGGCTCTGTCGTTCTGCCACCGTTTGTACCGTAAATCCCCAGACCATTATCTCTCTGGGCACCTGATAATCGCCTGCTCCCAATGTATTCATGTTAATATTCCATTGATTTACCACATCCATATCTATACGCCTCCATAAAAATAGCTGCATTTATATCATAATAACGGACATAACATGCAGCATGTATCATTTGTTAAAAAAGTATCATTCCAATAGGAATTGCCGCAATCAATACGATGGAACTGAAAATCACAAACGCAATACTGTTGACATAAGCTTGCTTTGTCGTAATCCATTCCGTGTTGGCAAATACCATCGCCGCCTGACAGCTAGCTGCCGGTGTAGCTACCGCACTCTGCAGCGCCAGACAGATTAAAATTCCAAACAACCAGGGACTAATCCCCAGTCCCAAACAGGTTTTGCAAAGAACCGGTGTGAAAATCACCAACAGAACCATATTGTGTACGACCTGCGTTAAAAGTCCAAAAATTAGCACAACGGCAATCAAGAAAATCGCCGGACTATATCCTGCAAAGGTGTTCGTCAGCCAAGCGACAATGGTACTGATGATACCTGCTTCATCAGATTCCAGCGCTGTCGCCAGAGGCATTGTGGCAGCCATTAAAATCAAGGTTTCCCAACTGATACCCTGCTTTAAATCATTGATGGTAAATTTGCTAATACCCTCCTCGTTACGAACAAACACCATACCCACGATACAGAGTGCGCAGGTTCCAAGTACGCCTAAGTTGGCAAACCAACCCTGCAGCGGTGCCGGAAAAACAGTACCTCCCATCAACATGAGCATAAACACAATCAGATAGATAAAACCAACCTTTTGTTTATGAGACATTTTCTTCTCGCGCATCTGGGCAAAATCATCGCCGCCTGTTTTCATTGCCGATAAATCAATCTTTAAAATAAATTTGCCAAACGCCATGTAGAGCAAAATCAAAGCAAACACAATAAAAACATTTAAAGCAATCCATGGTCCAAGCGGCAATACTGCGTCAGTACCAATACCAGTGCGAACCAACCCCTGCACAATGATACCAAAAGATGTGAATGGAAACAGGATGGTACTCATAACGCCTACATACATCAAACCGCCAATGACAAACCCTACATATTTATCTCCCAGTTTAAAGCCATAAATCCCACATACTTTATAAAAAATGCTCCAAAGAATCAAAACGCCCGCAATATAACCAACGGTACAAGACATGACAATCACGCAAAGGAACAGCATAAATGTAAACAGCCAGGGCCGTCCGACATTCACCTTGCGGCTGACAAACCACTCTGCAATATATTCTGTCAAACCGCATTTATCAAAATACGCTGCCACAAAAAACAACATAAATAATTGTAGATATAAGGTAGCGCCCATACCTTCTGTAAACGCTTCCGTCACTGTCATGGAGCCAGAAAACCCTAACATCACAAAGCTTAAAAAGCTGGGCCAGATTAAATCAACAAAAATCCAACCATAAATAAGACCCAGAAAGATTCCCAAAATTCTCATACCCAATGGCGAAATGGTTTCCACTGGAGAAGGAAGAAAGCCAAACAATAACATTATTGCAACACAAATAATAGAATTGATATAATAGGCTGTATTTTTATTTTTTGCTGTGGTCGACATAGAATCATCTCCTCTTCTGAAAACAACCGTTTCGCTCTGCTGTTATGCAGGGCGAAACGTGTTGCAATACACCTTAAACGGCTTTTAAATTTCTTCTTCAAAAATCTGATAGACTGGCGCACCTTCACATTGCGCAGGGAACCGAACGCCGCCCAAAACGGCCACTGTCGGCACGACATCTACCTGACGGATGATACGGTCTGTCGTATAGCCTTTTTTCAACCCTTTTCCAGCCGCGATAAAGGCAGGAGACAATGAGGTATCGGCATCTCCCCAGGTTGTCGATAATCCGTCGGTATGGTCGTAGTTATAGCCTTCCGCTGTCCAGAAGCAGATATCGCCGGATTTCGGACCGCCTAGGCCCAGCAAAACGGCATCTTTATTGCGCAATGCCAGCGCAACCACCCGTTTGCCAGTACGAGCATCGCGCAGACCATACAAATCTGTCATAATCTGTTCTTCCAGTTCATATTTGTCCTCTGGTTCTACAATACCATGCGGATCCCGTCCTTTTAAATTGATGGAAATATGGCAGGCGCGGTTATTTACTGCTTTCGTTTTAGACCAGTCCACTTCTCGCAGCCGTTTTCCATTTTCATCCCGCTTTAACACCGTATAGCCCAATTCTTCCATCACAACCGTATTCAAGCCGCTCATATCAGCTAACATTGGCGGCGTGTGCTGCGGGCAGGTCAAAGCGTGGTCAGAAATAATCATAATGGTCCAGCCTTCGTCCAGATAATGCAGAAATCTGCCTACATATTCATCTTCCTGAACATACAAATCTTCCATCATCTTGCAATACCATTCTGGCGCGACTTTATTGGTCCAGTTGCCAATCTTTTTATCCGTCATAAACCGTACAATCATATGCGCCTGTAAGTCTAACGCATGAAAATGAGAAAATACTGCATGATAACCGCCATTATCCATCAGATAGTTCAATGTATTAGCATGCCACTCCAAATTGACGTTCCAGTTTTCAAACATACAATCCTTAATTTGTTCTACATCCTGACTGCCTAAATTGCTGGTTGGTGGCGGATATCCCACGTTATCTACCACTTCTTGATATAAGGAGGTTGGATGCCATACACTATCATTATCAATATCCATAGCGCCGGAAATATGCATCCGGAGCTTCGTGCCGTCCTCAGCGATTTCTAAAATCTTAAAATTGCGAATCGCCCTGCAAGGAATATCTTCCCCTTTAAAACCCTGGTCGATAACATTGGCCACCAAGTCTTTGTTTTTTGCTGTAAAAATCGGTTCCGTTTCCTTTTTAGATTTGTACACTGCAATCGAATCATATTTCCCAGTTTCCCGATTTCTCAAAATCAAACCGGGTCTGCGAATTCTGCCGCTGGATAACAGCAAATAAAATTCTTTTGCATCTTCTGGCGCATTGGTCCAGCCTGCAGCTTCTTTAATCGGCGATTGAACCATATCCAGATTAGCGCCGATAAAGCCGCCCATACCTTCCATTTCGTTCATAACATAATTATGATTCACCGGCACCATGTAGGAATCGGCAGAAGCCTCTGCTTGGTTCACATCATCTTCGCTGCCAGTCGTTTCTTCTTTGGTCAATCCTTCCACCACACAGGGCGCGCTGGCATTGCTGGCCACTTTCACCCGAAAGGTAAGTTCAGGAATTTGTGTACTGGCGCCTAATAAAAATTCTGTCTCTACAGTAGCTGCCCCATAAGCCACACTGCCCGGCGTAGTGCCATCTACTACATGTAAATTCGGACTGTCGCTGGTTGGCGGCCAGGCTGAACCAGGCCAATGAAACACCAGCGTCTTTTTCCCCGACTCTGCAAAACAATTCCAGATAGGTTCCGCAGCACAATTACGGGAATCAAAGTTGTAAGCTTGTCCGTCCAGATCCTCAGCAGGTGCAAAAAAATCAGTTACACCATGTGTACAAGGATAGGCGCCTGTTCCTAATGTCGTCCATTGGGCCGGCGTTACAGTTGGCTGCGCCCCCAATAAAACCAGGTCATCTCTCTGCGCACCCCGTTCAATATATTTTTTGAAATTCGGAAGCTTTCCCTCATCAACATATTTTTTTAAAAGTCTTGCGTCCAAACCGTCCAAACCCAAGACTAAAATTTTATCGCTGATAACTTCTCGTTTCGTCATATTGTCACGCTCCTTTATTTATATGTCGTATCGATACTATAATCAGTATACTCATTAAAATAATTTATGAATAGCAAGTATTTTGCCACTCATCACAAAAAATTTGCAGCAAATTGCAATTTTGAACAAAATCCTTTATAATCATGCTATACGAATCATAAGTATCTCCAGGAGGACCCTTTATGCGGTTAGAACAACTCGAACAATTAATTCAAATCCAGCAGTGGGGCAGTTTCAATATCGCAGCCCAATATTTACATATGACGCACCAAAATCTAAGCCGCTCTATTCAGCAATTAGAAAAAGAGTTAAATATCACTATCTTTTTACGTAATTCCAAAGGTGTAACACTCACTGCCGATGGAGAAATCGTTTATAGTTTTGCTGTCGCCGTATACAATGAATACCAAAAGATGCAGCATACGTTCCATACCAGACACCAATCACTTTTCTATAACGACGCAACACAAAGCTATCAATTAAATGTCGCTTTATCCAGCAGTCTGGATCTAGTATTCAACCCATTGCTGCACAATATTATGTCTTATGGTCATCATGTAACCACCAGCAGTTATGAACTGAATATGAATGAATGTCTGCAGGCTGCCAATACATCTATCCAGTATGACCTTATTTTTATTCAAAATGACTATAATTACCTATTGAACCACAGTAGAGCTGCCGCCAATTACCATCTTTTTGTTCTGTATGTCGAAAAGCTAGAATTAATCACCAATAAAAATAGCCCTTATGCGCAACATAAATCCATTTCCCGTTCTGTACTGGAAACAATTCCATTATTGGTATTTTCGCACGACTCCAGTATCTCTAACGTAGCCCAGGTTTGTATAGAAAACCATGTCAAACTCAACATTGTTTCCTACACAAATATTGTCTCTACTGCACATGAATTGCTCATTTTTGGTCAGCAATGCGTCATCTCTGTGCCTTCTGCCCAGGGTATGCTATGGGCCAATCCCCTTACGCAAGATAATCTGGTTTCCATTCCGTTGGATATCCCCATCCGCATTGCAACAGCAGTTTACATCAAAAAAGAATTATGTGAGACTTCGTTGGGCCAAACTATCACCACAATCTTTCGACAAGCTTATGGAAAAACAATGGAGCAAATATACTAACGAAAAGAGCTTTATGAAGCGTAACTTATGTGTGCTTCATAAAGCTCTTTTCGTTTTCTATTTCTGATATATATTGCACGCTACCACTCCAACGTCAGCTGCTGCACCGGCTTGGTGAAGCGTTCCTGTCGGGCGTCGACAATTTCATCTTCTGATTGCAGTTGGCCCAGCAGCAAGGGTGATTGGGGATTATGCCGCCGATAATTACGCAGCGCCAAGGTATGGTCCTTCGTGGCATAGCAATAGCGACAGCCGTTGGGACAAGTATCATAAGCGCCAATGTCGTGATTGGGCAGACAGCCGCAGCCGTTGCGGGAAGGCTTGGGCCGCAGCGGTTTTAGCTGCCGCCCAAGAGCCTTTTCCATGATGGGCGCTGTAATGCAGCCTGATTGCCGGATGCCATAAGCGGTATAATCGTTGCCATCGCCACAGGTCTGCAGGCCCATGCCATATTGGCGGGCAATCTGTCCCATACCGGCCAAGAGCAGTTTTTTATCGGCAGCAGATACAACTCGCAATTCTGGAAAGCTGACAGCTAACTTTTGATATAGCTGCACAAAGCTGAAAATGCAAAAATTGGTGTAGGGCGCCAGCGCCGCCATCATTTCGGCAAAACAGCGCAAATGATGCTCTACCGAA
The DNA here is from genome assembly GCA_902492275.1 of uncultured Peptococcaceae bacterium. Classification (GTDB taxonomy): domain Bacteria; phylum Bacillota; class Peptococcia; order Peptococcales; family Peptococcaceae; genus UBA7185. The sequence continues at coordinate 9,971 of CABUKW010000040.1, read as the reverse complement.
TAGGTTTCCGTGATTAAAATGGGGTCATAACGCCAACACAGATTGTCCTTTCCCACCAAACGGGAAAGTTGCTGAAAGGTTTCCATGACCTGATGATATTCTGGCACCCGCGGTTCTATGTCCTGCCCATAGCTGGTCATGGTCACATGAAAAAACACCGCAAAACCCCGCGCTTTCAGTTCCTGCAGGTGCGGCAGCATAGGAGCCGGATTTTTCGTACAAAAAATAATGCAGTCCACCACATCCGGCGTCAGCCGATAGCGATACACCTTATTGGGAAACAACGGATTGCGGGACAACACATAGCCTTCCCGGATGCGCTGCATCAGCCAATCTGAATAGTAGGCGGCAATATCGGTTCGTCCACTCACATTGAGAAACATCCTCACACCTGCTTTCTTTCTGAAATCTGCCTAAAACATTTGTTCCTTTATTATATAAAAAACTTTTCGTTTGCTGCAAGGCCCAGTCCAATATTCTTTCTTAATGCTTCTTCGCACAATGCGGTTTTAGTTGAAAAATTGTTTAAATATGATAAAATGAATGACATGATTATTTTGTCAGATTTGAGGAATATACGATGCAATTCAAAAAAGAAGCTTACAGTTATATTATGATGCTGGGCCATTTGTGCGCCGATTTATGCTTTTTCGCCCTTTCCGCCATGCTGCCCTTCTTAGTCACCCAAAAAGGCATGTCCTATACTGCAGCAGCGGGGTTGATGTTCGCCATGAGTTTATTCAGCGCCATTACCCAACCAATCTTGGGCGCCATGGCTGACCGCAAGAATCGTCCATGGCTGATGGCCTTAGGCGTTTTTCTGTCCGGATTAGGGATCGCCAGCTTGGGCTTTCTGGACAATTACTATACCATGCTTGCGGCGGTTTCCATCAGCAGCATCGGGTCTGCCATCTATCATCCCGATGCGGGACGGCTGGCCAACTTTGTAGCTGGGAAATCTAAGGGCAAAGGGGTCAGCAACTTTTCCTTCGGCGGCAATCTGGCTGGCTTTGTCGGACCTGTACTCATTGTATTTGCCATCAGTCAGTTTGGCATGGCAGGCACGGCCATTTTGTTGCTGCCCACCATTCCGGCGGCACTGTGGCTTTTATTGCTGAACAATCGATTTTTGCAGTTTGCCGAGGAAGGACAGCAGCAGGTTGCAGCGGCGCTCAGTAAAGGGCAAAAAGACGATTGGAATGGCTTTCTGCGCTTATCGGGCGTAACGGTGCTGCGTTCTGCCATTATGGCCACCATGAATTCCTTTATTCCCTTGTTCTGGCTGTCGGTATTACTGCAATCAGAGCAAATATCAGGATTAAGCACTACCATTATCGCCATCTCCGGTGCGCTGGCCACTCTGTTTGGCGGACGCATCGCTGACCGACTGGGGTTCCGCAAAGTCATTCGCATCGGCTTGCTGGCTTTGGTGCCCTGCATGCTGCTTATTGCCTACAGCCGTTCCTTGCTGTTGTCTGCTTTTCTGCTGGTGCCTGCCGCTGTTGCCCTGAACTTGGCCTATAGCCCGTCGGTGGTACTGGGACAAAAGCTGCTGCCCAATCATATCGGTTTAGCCAGCGGCATTACCATGGGGCTTGCTTCCTCCTTTGGCGGCGTAGTGTCGCCCTTGCTAGGGATCGTCGGCGATCAACACGGCGTTGACACTGTAATGTGGATTTTGGCGGCAATCTGTATGGCGGCGGCTCTATCCACCGTCATTTTACCAGAGGATCCTGATACCGCACCATAAAAAGAAATCGCAGGCCGTGCAGACCTGCGATTTCTTTTTGATATATTACCGTTCTTCCCGAAAATAGGGGGTACCCAAGCTTTTCGGTCCAGCGCTTTTGCGCTCATCCATGGAAAGCGCCACCAGCACCACAATGGTCACCACATAGGGCGCCATATCCAGCAAATGCTGTGAAATGTGAATACCGGCGCTCTGCAGCCGAAAGCCTAAAATACTCAAGCCGCCGAATAAATAAGCGGAAAGAAACACCTTATAAGGATTCCAGGTAGAGAAGATGACCAACGCCACCGCAATCCAGCCCATGCCAGCTGTAATGCTGGTCTGCCAGGATTGCACATATACCAGCGACAGGTAAGCGCCGCCCAAACCGCACAGCGCACCGCCCCACAAAAGGTGCAAATATTTATACAATGTCACCGGCACGCTGGCCGCATCGGCAGCCGCCGGATTTTCCCCAATCGCCCGCAAATTCAAGCCAATCTGGGTTTTATACAGATACAAGCCGGACAAAATCACCAGTCCATAGCCCACATAGATAAAGATGTCTTTCTGAAAAAAGACTGGCCCCAACACAGGAATTTTGCTCAGCAGCGGGATAGAAATGCTGCTGAAAAAAGCTTTTACTGCAACCGGTGTAGACTGGCCCACCATAGATTGGCCCACAAAATTGGCAAATCCAGTGCCAAAAATGGTCAGCGTCAACCCTGTTACAACCTGATTAGCCCGCAGCGTTACCGTCAGCAACGCATAAATCAGCGCGCCTGCAGCGCCTGCAATGGCGGCCATAGCCATAGCCAGCAGCGCATTGGAGGTATGCAGCGCCACCGAAAAACCGATTACAGCCCCCATAATCATCATGCCCTCCACACCCAAATTGGTGTGTCCGGCCCGCTCGCTAAAAATTCCGCCCAATGTGGCAAACAACAACGGCGTACCGGCAACAACAGCCGCCGAAAAAAAGGAAATCCACCAATCCATTTATTGTTCCTCCTTTGCATTGTGCGTTTGTTTTTGCCAGACAAATTTATATTTGGTAAAGAAGTCGCTGCCCAGCACAAAAAATAAAATCAGCGCCTGCAAGACCGAAGCTGCCGCCGACGGAATCCCGAAAGCCGTCTGAATATAGGAAGCACCCTGGGTTAACGCTGCGAACAGCGTACATACCAGCACAATCACCGGCGCGCTTAGGCCAGACAGCCAGGTCGTAATAATCGCCGTATACCCAATGCCGTTAGCCAGCGTGGAGGACAACTCGTTATTGACAGCAGATGCTTGTATAATACCAGTTAATCCGCACAGCGCGCCGCTCAGACAGACGGCAATCAAAGCTGTTCTGCCGATATTGATGCCAGCATACCGGGCCGTATTTTCGCTTTCCCCGATAATGGCAATTTCAAAGCCCTTTTTCGAATAATTTAAAAACAGATACACCACAACCACCAAAATCAACGCAATCACCCAGCCGATATGGACGCCGCACAAATTAGGCAAAATGGCCTGCTCCTCAAAACGAGGCATGCGCGGATAACCGGAAGCAGCCGGATCCTTCCAAGGGCCTGCCGCCAGATACTGAATCCACTTTAAGGCCACATAGTTGAGCATCAGCGTGGTGATGGATTCATTGGCATGAAAGCGCACCTTCAGCCACGCCGGCAGCAAAGCCCACAAAGCGCCGCCCACCGTACCGGCCAGCAGCATCAGCAATAGCAGCAATGGCTTCGGCAGTTGGGTAAAGTTATAGGCAAAGTAAGATCCCAAAAAGCCGCCCATCAAAATCTGCCCCTCGGCGCCGATATTCCAAAATTTCATGCGGAAAGCGATGGCAATGCCCAGCGACAGAATAATCAACGGCACGGCATTGATAACAGTCTGACTAATGCGATAGCTACTGCCGAAAGCGCCGTTTATCATAGAAATATACACCTGCAGCGGATTAAAACCAGCCACAGCCAGAAACAGCGCCGCAGCCAGCAAAGCGGCCACAATACCGGCAACGTGAATCAGCAGCTTTTGTTTTACATCAGCTTCTGTTTTTTTAACGATTTTCAGCAACTACGCCCGCCTCCTTTTCTTCCGCTTTTTGTCCCAACATGAGCAGGCCAATTTCTTCCTTGCTGGCTGTTCTGGCATCTACAATGCCTGTTACCTGACCGTTGGCCAACACCAGAATACGGTCGCTCAACGCCAGCAGCACATCCAAGTCTTCGGCAATAAATAATACTGCTACGCCCTTTTTCTTTTCTTCGTTCAGCAAATCATAAATTTTATGACAGGTGTTGATATCCAGGCCCCGTACCGGATAGGCGGTAATCAACACCTCCGGCTGACTGTCCAGCTCTCGGCCCAGCAGCACCTTTTGGATATTGCCGCCTGATAAATTTTTTACCGGATAATGGCTAATGCCCGGCGTTACAATTTCCAACCGTTCTTTAATTTCTTCTGCTTTTTCAACGGCCGGTTTTTTATTTAAGAAAAATCCCTTTTGGTCCTGATACTGTTTCAGCAGCAAATTATGCACCATATCCATGCCGCCTACCAGCCCCATACCCAAACGATCCTCCGGCACAAAACTCATACTGATACCCTTGTGACGGATTTCCTTGGGGTTTTTCCCTACAAGATTCTCCCCTTTAAACAAAATCTGACCGCCATGCACCTTCTGCAAACCAGCTATCGCTTCGCACAATTCCTTTTGTCCGCTGCCAGCAATGCCTGCTACACTGAGGATTTCGCCGCCTCGCATAGTAAAGCAAACGTCCTGCAAAGCTGGAGTCCCCTCTCGTTTTAATACAGTTAAGTTCTGCACCTGAATCAGTTCTTCTCCAGGCTGCTGTTCCAAGCGCTCAATAGACAAATCCACCGAATGACCCACCATCAAATCGGTCAGCTGCTTCGGCGTTGTCTCGGCAGTATGCAGCGTTTGAATGGTTTCCCCTTTACGCAGCACCGTAATTTTGTCGGTCACTTCCATAACCTCGTTCATCTTGTGGCTGATAAAAATAACGGCGCAGCCCTCCTGCTTCATCTTGCGCATAATCGCAAACAGCTTCTGCGTTTCCTGCGGTGTCAGTACGGCAGTCGGTTCGTCCAAAATCAAAATGCGGGCGCCGCGGTACAGCACCTTTAAAATCTCCAGATTCTGCTTTTCCCCCACCGACATGTCGGCTACTTTTTTATGTAAATCAACGTCCAGATGAAACTGTGCGGCCAGCTCAGCTATCTTTTTTGCTTCCCCTTTACGGAACAGAAAGCCTTTTTCGCCTAAAATCACATTTTCCTCGGCAGTCATCACATCAATCAATTTAAAATGCTGATGCACCATGCCCACACCAGCAGCAATGGAATCCTTCGGCGCAGAAAAATGTACCTCTTTTCCCTCGATAAAAATAGAACCGCTGTCAGGGAGATAAATCCCTGACAGCATGTTCATTAAGGTACTTTTTCCGGCTCCATTCTCCCCTAACAGCGCGTGAATTTCACCCTTTTCCACACTGAAATTCACGTTGTTATTGGCCACGACCTTCCCAAAGGTCTTGACAATGTTTTTCATTGCGATATAAGCCGTATCGTTCATTGTATATCCCCTGTTTACTGTGCATCGGTGATTTCACCGATTACGCCTTCTACAAACCACATCATGGTCAGCATTTCTTCATCGGTCAGCTTCTGGCCTTCTGCCACCTTCACTGCACCGCTCTGATCTTTGATTTCGCCTTCAAACACGTCAAATTCACCGGCAACAATTTTTTCTCTGGCTTCGTTGACAGCTGCTTTGGTTTCATCGGCTACGCAATCGCCAAAATCAGAAATATCTACTACACCGTCAGCAATGCCGCCCCAGTAGGACGTTGCTTCCCAGGTGCCATCCAGCACAGCCTGTACCTGTTCGGTATACAGTGCGCCTAAATGCCATACCGGAGAGATGATAAAGCCTTCTGGATTGGCTTCCCGCATATCTTTGTTGTACCCTACAGAATAAGCGCCCCGTTCAGCAGCAGCCTGCTGAGCAGCGGTGGTATCCTGATGCTGGGCAATGGTGTCTACGCCAGCGTCCAGTAAAGATTCGGCAGCCTGTTTTTCTACAGCTGGGTCATACCAGGTATTGGTCCATACAACCTGCACAGTCGCTTCTGGATTTACAGACCGCACGCCTAACGTAAAGGCATTAATGCCACGGATTACTTCCGGCGTCTGCATGGCGGCCACATAACCGATTTTGTTGTTTTCTGTGGTCATGCCGGCTGCAATTCCGGTTAAATATCTGGCCTGATACATTCTACCAAAATAATTGCCGTAGTTATCCCCTAAAATACTGCCGGAGAAATGCATAAATTTCACATCCGGATTGGCTTCTGCAACCTTTTTCATGTAGTCCTGATAGTTGAAGCTGTTGGCAAAAATGATGGTCGCACCCTGGTCGATCATTTCATTCATAACATTTTCAACGGTCTGGTTTTCCGGCACGTCTTCCCGCACCAATGTTTCTACCTTGTCCTCGCCGATGGCCGCAATCATTTCCTGACGGCCTTCGTCATGTACCTGCGAATATCCGCCGTCGTTGGCAGACCCAATGTAGATAAACCCTGCTTTTACTTTTTCTACGGCCTGGTCATCGCCATTTGCTTTGTCTGCATCACCAGAGCCGCTGCAGCCAGCCAGCAATAAACTCAGCGTAAATACCAGCAGCACTGCCAGACTTGTTTTCTTCAAGCCCTTTTTCATGTGAAACTCCCCCAATTTTAAAATATTTTTGGCGTTGCACCCTTCCCAATCCATCTCCGAAGCAATGCAACAACATCTAAAAATATTCTACATGATGGCAAAATTTTCGTCAAGAAAATGTATCCAGGATAATCTACATATTTTCATCATAATAAAAAAGTCCGGCTTGCAGCCAGACCTTTCTCATAACTTTATATTGAACTTTCCTCAAAATTATAGATGCTGCGTCCACATCTGATGCACTTCATTCACGCCGCCATGTGGAATCCAAACTAAATTGCCGACTAACAGCAACAATAAAAACAGCATGAAAATAACAGCAATCACAATCAGCAGAATCCATAAACCTTTATTGCCCGCGCTTTGCTCTACCACAGCAGACGCTTTGTCACCAGGCAAGTCAGCGCTGCAATAAGCGCAAATATGCCAATCGGACTGCACATAACGTCCGCAGGAAGGACAACGGGATTTTAACGCAGCGCCGCAGTGAGGGCAGACTGCATACTGTTCTTCCACCGGCGCACCGCAGCGGGCGCAATGCCAGGCCGAATGGCCGCTGCGGACGATTAAATAAATAATTAATCCAATAAAGCTGGGAATCAGCGCAGCCACCAGCGCCCACAAAATCGGCTCCATTCCCCGCATTTTTGCATCTTTGTACACAAACACTGCAATACAAATAGGAATCAACAAATTAACCGCCACAACCAGTGTTGCCAAAAATAAAGAGAACAACATATTGAAACCTCCCCGTTTACATCAAACTTTCGCCACAATAAGGGCATACCTTCGCGTCGGCTGGTACCTTTTTGCTGCAAACAGAGCACTTCCGTTGCCCAGAATTCCTGCGCATCAGATAAACGATGAGCGCTGCCACGCCCACAACTACAGCCAGCAGTAATAACAAATTTATAATCCCCAAAACGAATGTAGCTGTACTTATTTCCATTTTCCAAAACTCCTTTTCTGTATAGTTTTTATAAAGCTTCTGCCCGACCTGTTACCACGGAAACAGCGATGGCTTCTCCTGCCGTTCTGTTTTCAGCATAGCCGCCGTTAAAAGCCCTGCTCCCAACAGCCCAAACAGCAATGCACACAGCACAGCCGAGCCCAAAGTCGGATTTTGCTTCAACAGCAACATCGCCAACACCAAACAAAGCCCATTCCAGCAAAAAGAAAGCAAACTGGTAAATAACAGCAAGCAACGCTGCTCCCGCTGCTTTGCCAACTGTTCCAGCTGCCAGACACGCAGCGCCGGCGGAGATGCTTCAGCTGTAAATATGGTTTGTAATTGGGTATCCAAATCATCCATCTCCATCCAAACTCCTTTCCAGTAAACTTCGAGCTTTACTCAAACGAGATTTCACCGTGCCTGCCGGAATATTTAATACCTCGGCAGTTTGCCCCACACTGCAGCCCAGAAAATAATACAACACAATTACCAACCGATAGACTTCCGGCAACTGTTTCACAGCATGGTACAAATCAGTATAGTCCTCCGGTTCCGGTGCGGCAAGCTGATACGCCGGGCTTTCCTCCTGTTCCTGGCTGGAAAAAGGAAGAAAGGACAACAGCTTTTTGCGCCGCAGCCTGTCCCGATATAGATTGACACAAATACGACTCAGCCACAGGCCAAAATCGCGGCTATCATCGTAGCGCTGCCGGGATTTATAGGCCTTCAGCCAGGTTTCCTGATATAAATCCTGCGCGTCCCAATGATTGCGGCATAAATGCATACATAAGCCAAACAATCGCCGCCCATAGGCATCTATATAGTCATCAAACACTTGCGCACCTCCTTTTCTATTTATACATACGAAGGAACCGGCAATCGGTTCATGATTTTTATAGTTTTCTTCGTTTTTGTTATACTTTTTTCTTTGCAGGCTACTACAATTTTTCGTCTTTTTTAATGTTTTCTGTATTGGTAGCTCTATTAGGGGGGTGGACAATACAAAGAAAATTCCGGTTTTCTGCTCAACCAATAGGCTTCCCTGGATTTGACTTTGCAGCCGCCATTTTTTTGCTGAAAACCGATTCCCGCAAGCACTGTCGCATGGCTGAACAATACCGTTGTTCGCTGGCCTGCGCAGCTTTATATTGCTTTTTTACAGCAGATGGGTCGGCGTATTGCCGACCCATCTCTTTACCCTCTTTGTAATTCTGCGCTGGTTACGCGCCACTGACCGTCAATCTGCTCCAAATTCATCCGCAGATATTGAGCCGGTGTATCACTCTGGTTCACGCCAAACTCCACATCCACTTGATATTGTTCTTCGCCTGCATAATTTCGCATAGCCAATTGACAGCTGCGCACCAATTCCCACTGACCATCGGTATAGATTGTATCGGAAAACACCACGCCATCGGTTTCACCGTACAGCGCCATGGCCTCTGGATAATGATGATTCCAAGCGTTGGCATAGCTGGCCGCCGTCCAGCCTAGCTGCAGCGCCCAATCCAGCCGCTGCCAATCCTGTTCGGTCCACGGTTCTTCGTTGATAAAACTGCCGGAAAACAGTTGCAGACTGGAGGATTTCAATTTATCGTTCCAGCCAACCTCGCCCTTTACCCGCATCGTATCCCCATATTCATAAAGCCGCTCCATATTATCGGCAAGGAGCTGATATTGGGCTTCATCTACTTGCCTTAACTGCTCTAACTGCTGCTGAAATTGGTCTGTCATCTTAGGCCGCCAGTACACGGTAGGCGTAATATTCCAGATATATGCATCACCCTTTCGCAGCTGCACCTCTCCGTTGCCCACCCAAAGGGCTGGAGAAAACTGAAAATGTTCTCCCAACCGGGTGCGGTACTGCTGCTGCAGCCAATCATAGGCCTGCTGCCGCTGCTCTGTGTGATAATATTCTTTGCGGAAATAGGATACATAGCCGTGTTCTGTAGACAACCCGATTGTATATTGAACATGATTTTTCTCATCCAAAGCCGTATACTGCTGCCAACGGGGCTGTTCATATTGTAGCTGAAACTCCAAGGTCTCGCCATCCTGGATAAAGGCTTGGGCAAATTGCTGCAGATAAGCAACGCTTGCTTCCTGATCCTCATAAAAGGACGACTCGATTTCCGGCAGCGTGATGGTTTCCTGATCATACCAGTAAGAAAAATAACGGATATCGCCGGTTTCTGCGTCGGCCCGTATGGTCACGCCCTGGGGATACTGGGCGGACGGCGGATACTGACTGCTGGCCAGCACTGCCATCGCATCCTGCCCCCAAATATATTCCATTTGGCCCAAATACTCCAGTTCACGGGCAGTATATTGGGCGGCATCTTCTACAGCGCCCTTTGGCAGCCAAGGCTCCACCGTTTCATATAACGCCAGAATGTCCTCCGGCTTATCGAATGGCGTCGGCTCCATCTGCGCGTCCACCTGCAGACATCCGCTGGCTGTTACGGCCAGCAAGGCCACTGCCAACAACGCCGTAATGCCTTTCTTGCCTTGTCTGGGGTATAAAATGGCAGCAAATCGCTGTTTGCT
>CABUKW010000039.1 GCA_902492275.1 uncultured Peptococcaceae bacterium | reverse complement strand
TATGTTCAAAGTTGAAAATTTGCCCGAAAAAGAGGATATTTCTATGCGCTTGAAATTGTATTAAAATGAAAATAGCAGAACGATAAATCGGGAGTTGTGGAAATTGAAAAGGAGAATTTAATGGATATTAAAATCATTTCAAGACAAGAGGAAATTCCAGCATTTGATACAAATGCAGTTGCAGTTAAACATATTGCGTATTATCCTTCCCGTGATGGTATATATAATGAAGTTGAAATTACACCGCAGTTGATTTCAAAAATACTAAAGCAAGTATCGCAGGGCATTACAGTTTATCTGTCACAAGACCCTGACGGAGAATGCGACTTTATGGAAGTGCTTTCAGACGGGAAATGGCTTTCTCTTGGCTGCACATTTAACCAGAATGGCAAATTTCACTACTATTACACATACAATATGGCTTATGCTGATACTGCTGAAGAAGTGGAGCAATTTGCTTATTCCGACAAGCGTGTATGGACTGCTCTTGAGAGTGGAGGACAATCTCCGGTTCCCAAAATTCAAGCCATCACAGATATGGAAACTGGCGTAAAGGCAGTGGAGTATTTTATTCGGACAGGAGAGCTTTATCCGGGAATTGATTGGCTGCATGAGTCTTAATGATTCCCGCTTATCGGTGAATGAAGCAGATGGGGAAATCGGAAACGGCAGGAGTGTATCATGTTAAAAATCGGAAAGTTTGTATTTGAAGATGATTGGAGTCATAGACGGAGCAGTCTCATGTATTTCAAGGGAGATGAAGAGGAAGCGCCGTCATGGTCTGTAGATATAGGATTTGCTAAGGGAAATTTTAATGGTGAGGAAATAACGCCTTCTCTTTGCATCAATCCCATAGATACGCAAAAAGAATCAATCGTAGATTTAGTGGGTGAAGCTTTCTCAGTGCAGACAATCGAGGAAAGCTGTGACCGAGAAGATTCCTTTTATATTTATGAGCATGAACCCTTAGAGCATTATGAATTAAAAATCCTTGCGATAGATTCTGATCGAGCGCACATAAAATGCAGTGGAACACTTGTAGTAGACGGATATGTGGAACCGCCTACAAAAGAAACATTTGAAATTGATAGCTGGCTCCCAGTTATTGAATCACCTAAAGATTGGGAAAAGTTTGGACTGTAGACACAAGTGACGTTTCCCGTTTTGCCGGCGCTCAAGCCGAAGAGGCCGCGAAAAAAATAAAATTACGGAATGACCATTGACAGAGCGCTTTGCCAATTTTGGCGGCGTTCTGTTTTTTATGCCGCTGCGCTCTTTTTATTTGCCGACAATTATGCTACAATATACTATTATGTGATTGTGTGCTGGTTGTAGACAGGATTGGAGGGAGCGGCTTGCGGACGGCGACAACGGTGGCGGAAAAAATTTATAGTTTTCTGGCGGTGGCTTTTGGTTTGTTTTGGCTGGCCTTTCTGCTGCTGCGTCCGGCTATTGTCAGCACGCTATGGCCGGGCAATGAGGGCAGCGGATATCTTTATCCTCTGCTGGCGGTTTGGCTAGTGGTAACGGCAATTTACGGTTGGTTGCTTTATCGGCTGCAGGGCTGCTGTCATGGCGCGGTTTATGCTGCGCTGCTTTTTGTGCTGTGTGCGCTGCCCCGGTTGGCGGTGCTGACGCTGCACCATTATATCCCCACCAACGATTTTGCCAATTATCTGTTGTATGGGCAGTGCTTCGTGCAGGGCGATTTTGCGCCGGCTGCCGATTTGATTGCCCATTATTATCAGATGCCCAAGATGGGCGGTCTGGTGGTGTTTAACGGTTTGCTGATGAAGCTGTTTGGCTCCTCGCTGCTGGGGCTGCAGCTGGCCAATATTTTGCTGACTGGCGGCATCTGCGTGGAGTTGTATCAGTTGCTGAAGCCGGTGCATCGGCAGGCGGCGTGGCTTGCGGCGCTGTTGTGGATGGTCTATCCGTCCAATATCATTTCTGCGCAGATTCCTACCAATCATCACGGCGCGGTGCTGTTTTTTCTGTTGGCGTTGCTGCTGTATCAGCGTTTATTGCGGTGTGAAGGCTGGCTCCAAATTATTTTATTGGCGGTGGCGGTGGGAACTTGTCTTACGGTCAGCAATTTGATTCACCCGTCGGTGATTGTGGTGCAGCTATCCATTTTGTGCTTTACGGTGCTGGCTATCGGCTATTATGCTCAGCGGCAGCATCTGCTTTGCAGGCAAAATCAAAAGCTGCTGGCGGCCTTGCTATTGATTTTTTTGAGCGGGAGCGCTGTGCAAAGCCTTTGCATGCAGCAGCTGCAGGCCCGGCAGATTATTACCGACGACAGGGAGATTTCGGTGCTGTTCAAGCTGGTGCTGGGATTTAATCAGGAGCGGGGCGGTTCCTATGTGGAGGACGATTACGCCTATATTCGCTCGCTGCCGGCGGAAGAACAGTCGGCGGCTTGTCTGCAGCTATTGGAGCAGCGGCTGGAAAATCCGCTGGAGGCGCTGCGGTTTATGCTGCAAAAAACCGATACGGCCTGGTTTCAGCGGGACGGATATTTTTATTGGTACCACGAAGGCGCGCTGCTGGAGTTCAGCCAGCAGATGGCAACGCTGAGCGAGGCGGAGCAAACGCAGTATTGGCGCACAGTCCGCTGGATTGACGGCGCGCAGGCTTTGGATTTGCTGGTGGTGCGTTTGGTATACTGGCTGGCGGTGCTGGGCCTGTGGACCGCCGGACGGCGATTTACCGGCGATGTGGAGAATGTGCTGTTCTTTTTGCCTTTGGGCTGGACAGCGGTGATTATGCTGACAGAGATGCAGTCCCGCTATCGGTATCCGGCCATGCCGGTCTTTTTCTTTCTGGCGGCGCTGGGGCTTTGCGCCCTTTGCCAATATGTCGGTAGATGGCGCGGCGGGCGTAAAATTTTAGACAGGAAAGCAGGGGAAAGCCGTGGATAAATTATATATTGTGGTGCCTTGCTATAAGGAGCAGGCGGTGCTGCCGGAGACCGCCCGGCGCTTGCAGCAAAAAATGGAGCAGCTGATTGACAGCGGGCGAATTCATCAGGAAAGTCGGGTGGTGTTTGTCAACGACGGTTCTACCGACCAGACCTGGCCCATCATTCAGCGCTTGCATGAACAAAATGGGCTGTTCGAGGGTATCAACCTCAGCTGCAACCGAGGTCATCAAAATGCGCTGCTGGCCGGGCTGATGACGGTCAAGGACTACGCCGATATGACCATCTCCATGGACGCCGATTTGCAGGACGATATCGACGCGGTGGACGAGATGGTGGAAAAATACTATGGCGGCTGCGACATTGTGTATGGCGTGCGTAGCAGCCGTGCCAAGGATACATGGTTTAAGCGCACCACTGCCGAAGCCTTTTATCATGTGATGGAGTGGCTGGGCGCTAAGGTGGTATTTAACCATGCCGATTACCGGCTGATGAGTCGTCGAGCTTTGGAAGGGCTGGCCCAGTTTCAGGAAGTCAATTTGTTTTTGCGGGGCTTGGTGCCTTTGGTGGGTTATCCCTCCGATATTGTTTATTATGAACGTCATGAGCGTTTTGCCGGCGAGAGTAAGTATCCGCTGAAAAAAATGTTGTCCTTTGCCTTTGAGGGCATTACGTCGCTGAGTACGCGGCCCATTCGTTTGATTATGCTGCTGGGCTTTTTCATCTTCGGAGTCAGCCTGTGCATGATGGCGTATTTTATGGTGCAGTTTTTCTTGGGCAATACGGTGCAGGGCTGGGCCAGCTTGGCGGTATCTATCTGGGCTTTGGGCGGCATTCAGCTTTTTGCCATCGGCATGATTGGCGAGTATATCGGCAAAATTTATCTGGAAACCAAGGGGCGGCCGCGGTTTTTGGTAGAGCAATATCTGCACCGGCCGCAAGCCGACAAAACGGCAAAAGCGTGTGAGAAAGAGGGACAGCATGGATTGGACAGCCGTTAAATTTATTCTTGTAGGCATCGTCAATACGCTATTCGGTACCGCCATCATGTTTGGCCTGTATAATCTGGCCGGCTGCAGCTATTGGATTTCCTCCGCCGCCAATTATTTTTTCGGCAGCATTTTGAGCTTTGTGCTGAACAAACGGTTCACCTTTCAAAATCAGGACTCCATCGGCAAGACCGCGCCCAAATTTGTGCTGAATATCCTGGTGTGCTATCTGGTGGCCTACGGCATTGCCAAACCGGTGACGCTGTGGCTGTTCAGCGGCTTTTCACAGCAGCTAGCGGAAAATGTGGCCATGCTGCTGGGGATGGTGTTGTTTACGGGGCTGAATTATATAGGGCAGCGCTTCTTTGCATTTAAGATGCGTTAATTTTGCTTGTGGCTGTGTTGTTTGCTTGCGTACCATTTGTACGCCGCGCTGCGCAAATTTGCAAGCCGCTTAGTCAAAAACAAAAAATCCTAAGCCTAAAAGCAAAGACGCTTTGTTCTGCCCAAAATTCTGGCGTTGCTTTGGGAAGTCAAGCGTTATTTTGCTGCCGAAGAATTTTGATAGCATTAGGTGGTAAAAATATTTTTCATAAAAATAAAAATCCCGCTGTTTGGCTTGATTAAGCTAAATAACGGGATTTCTGCTATCTCTGCTTGCATCTTCATCATACCACAAAATGGCAAAAAAATCAAGACTGGTATGCTGGGCGGCGGTGCTGTATACTAGGTTCCTTCACGGGAGGGATGGATATGGATAAGCCTTTGGAAGCAGGGACGGAAAATTGGCTGCAGGCTGCGTTGGCGCAGCAGCAGTTGGAAGCGCTGTTGCATTGCAACGAAGCATCGGCGGCGTATGGATTGGTGTTAAGTCAGGCTGATTGCGCCCTTTTGCTGGCAGAGCGGCAGCGGGTGTTAAAACAGGAACGGCGCGTGGAATTGGGCCGCAGTATCTTACCGGAGTTGGTAAGGACGTTTTGCGCCTCGCCTTACATCAATCAGGACAATTATGTGGACACGCTGTTGCGGCTGCAGGAAATTTTTTTCTGCTACAAAAATGAGATGTTGGATGAGATTAGCGATGGGGAACTGCTGCAGTTTATGCAGGAGCAGTTTGACACGGTTTGCTTTGGAGATTTGGACTATCTGGAGGGCACTTGTCTGGATATTTTCGCCCAAGCTATTCGAGCTGGGTATCGGGGGCAGCAGCGCACAGCAGGACGGGATGAATTTACCCGACTGGATATTGTGACGCGTTGGGACCGTCAGCTATATTTGCAGGCGCTGCAGGAATTGGCGGGGTGGAGGTGAGCGTATGTCCATTGTGGGATTATATCAACCGGAAGATTTGATTGCCCTTGCCGCCGAATTAGTGGAGCGGCACAGTGGATTTGACAGCACCTCGGTAACCTATGAGCAGGCACAGCATTTGATGGAAGCGGTGTGCTATTGTTTGCAAATGTACGAGCAATCGGAGAGCGGCTTACCGGCAAGAAACATGCTGACAGCGCGGGAGGCCTATCGGCTGGGCTATGAGGCGGTTTGCAATCAAGCGCGGCAGGTAGGGGCGTTGTATCAACAGCTATTGCCTCATTTTCAGAGTTATGGACTGGTTTGTCTGCAGGACACGGTTATGAAAGGGATTCCGGCGTTTCTGATGCATTATGACGCCCGCTATTGTCCGCAGGATACGCTGTTGACTATGGATTATCCGGTTTTAACCGATTTAAGGCACCTGTGCGGCGTGCAAGCCGTATGGAATTATTTGCGCTGCATTGCTTTGGAGCAACGGTTTCTAAGTAGATTGAATTTTGAGTTTGTATGCGACAGCTTGCGAGACTATCAAGCAGACTATACCGTGTTGATAGAAAATATTTGCGGCATTGTGCTGCCGGGTCTGTTAGGCTGTGTACTATTAGAAAAACCGTTGTGCAGGCTATGCTTTACAGAGCAGGACTATGGGGCACTGATGAGTCGCTGCGGCGCTATGGAGCGGCCGCAATTGGCAACGCTGGTGCGCGCTGCCATCAGTCGTTTGGCAGGGCCGGATAGGGAGGTAGAACAATATCTTTTACAAGCGGCAGACGATTGGACTACGCGGTTGGCTGTGGCTATGGAAACGGGTACATTATGGCGAGTTTGCTTGCCCCATTGTTAAAAGAATGTCGGTTTTTTATGCAGCCCCTTTTTATTTTGCGGCGGCTGTGGTAAACTGTTTCTGTATTTTGTGAAAATCCGGCAGAACAATAACGTGGAGAAGGATTGCAGTTTGGGGGTGTTTGCGGATGGATTTACAGACAAAGCTGGAGAATTTGCCTGCCAATCCTGGTGTGTACTTGATGAAAAATGATAAGGGCGAGATTATTTATGTGGGCAAGGCTATCAATCTGCGCAATCGGGTGCGCTCCTATTTTCGGGAGCTGAAGCCGGAACAGGCGAAAACCAAAGCGCTGGTCAAGCATATTGTAGATTTGGAATATATTTTGGCCGATAACGAGCTGGAAGCGCTGGTGCTGGAATGTAACCTGATTAAAAAATATCGGCCCAAGTATAATATCAATTTGAAGGACGATAAGACCTATCCGTTTTTGAAAATCACCAAGGAGGATTATCCGCAGGTGTTGGTAACCCGCAAGGTGCTGAAGGACGGCGCCCGCTATTTTGGCCCCTATCCCAGCGTCAACGAGCTGCGCAATTCGCTGGAGATGATTCGCAAAATTTTTCCCTTTCGCAGCTGTAAGCAGAAGGTGTTCACCAATGACCGCCCTTGCTTAAACGCCCATATCAAAATGTGTTACGCGCCCTGCATCGGCCGCATCAGCAAAGAGGATTACAACGCCATGATTGAACAGATTGCGCTGTTCTTTGAGGGCAAGCAGGACGGTTTGGTAAAGCGGCTGCGGCAGGAGATGGAACAGGCGGCGGAAAATCTGGAGTTTGAGCAGGCGGCCCGTTTGCGGGACCAGCTGCAGGGCATTGAACAGATTATGACCCAGCAGAAGGCGGTGCTGGGCAGCGACGGCGACGAGGACGTGATTGCCATGGCCCGTGGACTCAATCAGTGCTGCGTGCAGATTTTCTTTGTGCGGGGCGGCAAAATCGTGGGCCGGGAAAATTATTTTCTGAAGGGCACCGACGGCAGCAGCCGCGGCGAGGTGATCGCGTCGTTTATGAAGCAGTTTTATCTGAACTGCCAGTTTATTCCCCGCAATATTTTGTTGGAAATAGAATTGGAGGAGCAGACGGTGCTGGAGCAATGGCTGACCGATAAAAAGGGCAGCCGAGTTCATCTCAAGGTGCCGAAACGGGGGCAGGCCAAGGATCTGGTGGATTTGGTGGGCCGCAATGCTTCCGAGGTTTTGAACAAATCGGAGCTGGAGGAGCAATATCAGCAGCAGCGCACAGCTGGGGCGCTGGAGCAGCTGCAGCAGGCGTTGGGGTTGGCGCAGCCGCCGCGTCGCATGGAGTGCTACGATATTTCCAACACCCAAGGGACAGAGAGCGTGGCGTCTATGGTGGTGTTTGTTGATGGCAAGCCCAAGAAGGACCAATACCGTCGGTTTAAAATCAAGACGGTGGAAGGGGCCAACGATTATGCCAGCTTGAAGGAGGTTTTGCTGCGCCGCTTCCGGCACGGTCTGGAGGAACAGGCCAAGCAGCAGGAGCAGGGCGCAGAAGGGGAGAACGGCAGGTTTGCCGCCTTTCCCGATGTGATTATGATGGACGGCGGTCGGGGACAGGTGAACATCGCCTTAGAGGCGTTGCAGGAGCTGCAGCTGGATATTCCGGTATGCGGCATGGTGAAGGACGATCGGCACCGCACCCGAGGCTTGTACTATCACAATGAGGAGCTTCCGCTGGACGACCACTCGGAGGGGTTCTTGCTGATTACCCGCATGCAGGATGAAGCCCACCGTTTCGCCATTACCTATCACCGCAGTCTGCGGGGCAAGCGCAATCTGGCCAGCGTGCTGGACGATATTCCGGGCGTAGGCGAAAAACGCAAGAAAAATCTGCTGAAGCATTTTGGCTCTTTCAGCAAAATTCGAGAAGCGTCGGTGGAAGAACTGGCCCAGGTGGACGGTATTCATCAGGCAGTGGCGGAGGAAATCTACAATTATCTGCGCACCCATCAGGATTTGCAGGCAAGATTGGACAACAGGAAGAAATAAACTGGTGGCAGCGCTTTTTTAATCGTTAGGAGTGAGGAACCATGAAACATTTATTAGTACGGTTGATTATCAATGCGGCGGCGTTGATGTTTACTTCCACGTTGATTGACGGCTTTTACGTGGACGGTTGGGGCGCGGTGTTTATTGCCGCCGTTATTTTAGGCATCGTCAATGCGGTGATTCGTCCCTTGTTGATGCTGTTTACACTGCCGCTCAATGTGATGACCCTGGGACTGCTGACCTTTGTCATCAACGGCTTGATGCTGAAGTTGACCGCAGCGGTGGTCGGCGGCTTTGATGTGGTGGGCCTGTGGCCGGCCATTGTAGGCTCGGTGGTGCTGTCGGTGGTCAGCAGCGTTTTGAGCTGGCTGGTGGATTAGGATGGGCTACAAGCTGATTGCTGCCGATTTGGACCGCACGCTGCTGCGCAGTGACGGCACCATTTCCGATTTTACCAGGGAGACCATTGGCCGCTGCATGGAGGCCGGCGTTGGCTTTACCTTTGCCACCGGACGGATGTATTGCTCGGCGCTGCCCTTTGCCCAACGGCTGCAGCTGCAATTGCCGCTGATTACCTATCAGGGCGCGCTGCTGAAAGGGGTGGATGGCAGGGTGATGCATGCCCTCCATCTGCCCCAGGACATTGCCGGCGAGCTGGAAGAAATGTTGCGCAAGAGCGGCATGCATTATAATATTTATGCCGATGAAAAGATGTATTTCTCCACCTTTGGGCAGCAATTTTTAGACTATGCCCGGCATATCGGCGTGGAGCCCTTGGCTGCGCCCCGGGGCTTGGGCGCGCTGGCTGTTACCCAGTTCGGCGTCTTTGACCAGCCGGAGCCTATCCAGGCGTTGCAGCGGCAGATTACCGCCCAATTTGGCGATGCGGTGCATACGGTCATCACCAACGGCCGGTTTTTGGAAATCTGTCATCCCCTGGCCCAAAAAAGCTATGGCCTGCAGCAGCTGGCCCAGCATCTGGGCATTGCCCGACAGGACATCGTAGCCATTGGGGATAACAACAATGATTTGGATATGCTGCAGTATGCCGGCTTGGGCGTGGCTGTGGAGAATGCGGTGCCGGCGGCAAAGGCGGCCGCCGACCGTTTGACTGCATCCAACGATGACGACGGCGTGGCCAAGCTGATTGCCGAATTGGTGTTATGATACCATATCAGAATTAGGAGACATAAAGGATGTTGCAGAAGATGATGTTACAGAACCGAATGATACAAACAAAACAAAAACAGGCAGGCTTGCTTGTTTGCCTGCTGCTTCTGCTTTGTGCAGCTATCGCAGGCTGCGGACAGGCAGAGGACAGTCAGTCGGCCGCCGCTGCAGTAGAGCGGATCTATCAGCCGGCCTATGCCACCGGCTTTCAGATTACCTATTATACAGACGGCGCCCGCCTGATTGAAACCAATATTCAGGGTACCAGTGAAAACAGCGGACGGCAGCAGAACATTTTAGTGGTGCCGGACGGGGCGCAAGTGCCGGACGGCGTGGACTATGATTTTAAGCTGGACGGCTATCTGACCAACGCTGTGACTTTGGGCAGCGCCCATCCGGGCCATTTTGCCACCTTGGGGCTGATTGACTGCGTGAAGGGCGTCAGCATTCAGGCCGAGAAATGCTTTATCCCTGCCTTAAAAGAAGCGCTGGAAAATGGCGACTGCGTTTATGTGGGCAGCGGTGATAAGATGGATCAGGAGCTGATTGCCTCGCTGCAGCCGCAGATTATTTTTGTGGGCGGCATGCAGCGTGATTTGGAATTTGCGCAGAAAATGGAAGAAAGCGGACTGTTTTGTCTGTATTTCGGCGATTATGCCGAATCGGATTATATGGGACGGGCCCAATGGGTAGAGCTGATTGGCGCTTTGACCGGTCAGGATGAACAGGCCCAAGCCTTTATTGCCGACTGCGACGCCGGTATTGGGGAGATTGTGCAGCGGGCGGCAGCTATTGAGGAGAAACCTAAGGTTATCTGGTTTACCCATAGCTCGCAGGTGCCCCATTGGTATTTGAAGGGCGACACCGATTATGTAGGCTCCATTGTCCATGCGTTGGGCGCTGAATTGATTTGTCCCGAAACGGAAACCAACTCGGCCACTTTATCTAACGAAGCCTTTGTGCAGGCGCTGCAGGAGGCCGATAAAATTGTGTTTGGCGTATCGCTGAACAGCTATCCCGACGCGGCGGATATCACCTATTTCAACAAAGAAGATCAGGTGGATTTTGCCCAGGCGCCTGCCTATCAGAACGGCGATTGCTATGTGGTCAGCAACGACTGGGCGCAGACCACGTCCGATGTGCTGGAAATCATCAAGTCGGCGGCCATTTGTCTGTATCCAGAGGAATTTGCCGATTTGGGAGAAGCTACAAAAATAGATAAGTTTGTGAAATAGACATGGCGGCTGCAAAGGCTGTATCAAAAAGTTTGTTGGAAACGGCAGAAAGCGGAGTGTGTTGATTGGCAGCAGGAGAGATGGAGCGAAAACAAAAGAGGGTGCAGCGCAGAGCAATCGGCATTTTGCTGCTTACGGCCTGCTTGCTGCTGGCGGCGGCAGTGCTGGCCATCGGCATTGGCTCGGTGTATATTCCGCCGGAACGGGTGCTGGCCGTTTTATGGGGATCGGCAGACGGAATGGGCACCGACGGCATCATCGTGCGCAATATGCGGCTGACCCGTATCCTGGGCAGCATGGTCGGCGGCGCGGCTTTGGCGCTGGCGGGCCTGTTGATGCAGATTTTATTCGGCAATCCCATTGCCGACCCGTATATTTTGGGAATTTCTTCCGGCGCCCGCATGGTGGTAGGCTTTGTGCTGTTAGGCGGCGTCACTTTGCAGCTGTCCTTTGCCGACAGTCCCTGGTTTTTATTTTGGGGCGCTTTTTTGGGCGCGCTGCTGGTGATGCTGCTCATGCTGGTATTTGCCAACCGGTTCCATAACATTACCATTGTGCTGATTGCCGGAATGATGATAGGCTATTTTTGCAGCGCGGTGGTTAATACGTTGGTGGCCTTTTCTGATGATAACCGTATTGCCGATTTTACCCGCTGGAATTTGGGCTCCTTTGGGCTGCTGTCCTGGCAAAAGCTGAAGGTGCTGGTGTTCATCTGTTTGCTGATGTTCTTGGCCGCCGTGCTGCTGTCTAAAAATTTGAATTTGCTGGCCATGGGCGAGGACTACGCCCAGACAATGGGCGTGCATACCCGACAGATGCGGTTGTGGATTATTGTGGTGTCCGGCGTGCTGACAGCGGTGGTAACAGCCTTCTGCGGGCTGATTTCCTTTGTGGGCATGAGCGTGCCTCACATCACCCGCTTGCTGCTGAAAACCACCGATAATCGGCTGTTAATTCCCGGCGTGCTGCTGCTGGGCGCCATGTTCGGCGTTGTTTGCGACCTGATTGCCCGCACCATCGCAGCGCCGGGAGAACTGCCAGTAGGGATTATCACCTCCTTTGTAGGGGTGCCGTTGGTGCTGTATCTGCTGTGCCGGCAGCAAGGAGGGCGTTGGTGATGCTGCAATGTAAAGCTTTAACGGTAGGCTACGAAAAACAGCCGGTTTTGCAGCAGGTGGACGTCTCGTTTCAAAGGGGCAGCGTCTATGCCATTTTGGGGCCTAACGGCTGCGGCAAGACAACGCTCTTGCGCACCTTGGCGGGGCTGTTGCCGCCGGTGGCCGGTACGGTGCAGCTAAAGGGCAGACCCCTGACCGCTTATAGCAGCAGGGAGCTGGCCAAGCAGTTGGCGGTGGTGCTGACCAGTCAGCCGATAGGCGATAACGCCACCGGCTATGAGATTGTTTCGCTGGGCCGCTATCCTCACACCGGCTTTTTCGGTCGGCTTTCCCGACGGGACCATGACTTGATAGAGCAATATTTGGCACTGTGCCATGGGGCTCATTTGGCCGATAAAACGCTGCAGCAGATGAGCGACGGAGAACGGCAGAAAATTTTTCTGGCCCGGGGCTTAGCCCAGGAAACGGAGATTTTGTTGCTGGATGAGCCTACCAGCCATTTGGACATCCATCATAAGCTGGAGCTGCTGCAGATTTTGCGGCAGATTTGCCGAGAGAAGAACCGTTTGGTGATTACCACCCTGCACGAGCCGGAGCTGGCCTTAAAAAGCTGCGATTATTTTCTGCTGGCCGGCCAGGGACGGCTGCAGCAGCAAGGTCCGATTGACAGCATCGTCCAGCAGGATTGTCTGAGCAGTCTGTACCGGTTGCAGCCGCGGCAGTTGGATGGCTGCAGTGGTCTGGTGGAATTTCATCAGGCTCTGCCGGTGCAGGTGGTCTTTATCGGCAGCGATGGACACACGGCGGTGCTGCTGCGCCGCTTGCAGCAGTTGGGCGTTGGATTTTGCTGTATGGCTCTGGCCGACGATTCGGTGGCTGCGGCGGTAGCCCAAGCTATGGGCGCTGCGGTCTATGCAGCCATAGAGCCGCAGCCGTTGTCGCAAGCCAAGGTGGTTGTCGATTATAGCCCGTCCGCTTGGCAGAGAAACCAGTTTGCAGGATGCTGGCTGTCCGGCGTTGGCTTAACGGCGGCTGATTTGACCGCTGTCTGTCAAAAAATGTGCCAAACCACATAAGGGGTTGTGCAAGTATACAAAATTTTTTACCAAAAGGGCTAGACGCAGATAAAAAATTATTATAAGATAAATGAAAGGCAAAGGCGCGATTGAAGTGAGGTGCTTTTGCCTTTTTCTTATATCGGCAGAAATGATATGTCTTTGCGGCAGGTGATACGCATAGGTATGAGAGGAACAAGGAAAGGGGATAGAGTATGTTTGAATTGGTAGAACACACCGCCAGCATCAATAAGCAGCTGGCCCGTTATGGTGTGCGGTTTGGAATTTATAAAAACAATGAGTTTCACGAGCAGTTATTTCCCTTCGATGCCATTCCGCGGGTAATTCCCGCCGATGAATTCGATTTTCTGGAAAAAGGCTTGATACAGCGGGTAGCTGCCCTGAATGCTTTTTTAGCTGACATTTACAGCGAGAAAAAAATTTTAAAGGACGGGATTATCCCGGAGGATTTCGTTTACAGCTCGTCGGGCTATCTGCCCCAATGCGAGGGCATCGTGCCGCCGGGCGGCATTTTCAGCCATATTTCCGGCATTGATTTGGTGCAGGCCGAGGACGGACAGTGGTATGTTTTGGAGGACAATCTGCGCATTCCCTCCGGCGCCTCCTATCCGCTGATTGCCCGGGAATTGACGCGCCGTGTCTGTCCTGAGGTGTTTCATGTGAACAAGGTGCGGGATAACCGCAATTATGCTGATTTGCTGCGGCAGACGATGGAAGCTGTCAATGTAGGAGGCGTGCGTGTTATTTTAACGCCAGGCCGCTATAATGCCGCTTTCTTTGAACATTCTTATCTGGCGGAGAAAACCAACTCTATTTTGGCCATGCCGCAGGATTTGTATGTGGAAAATAATATGGTTTATTGCCGCTCCTACGATGGAAAGCCGCAGAGGGTAGGTGTGATTTATCGCCGTGTTTCCGATGAATATCTGGACCCGCTGACCTTCCTGCCCGAATCCCTAATCGGGGTGCCCCATCTGATGGACGCTTATCGGGCTGGCAACGTGGCCATCATGAACACACCTGGCAACGGCGTGGCCGACGACAAAGGCATTTACTATTTTGTACCGAAGATGATTGGTTATTATCTGAAAGAGGAACCAATTCTGAAAAATGCGCCGACCTATCTGCCACTCTATGAGGAAGACCGGCAGTATGTGTCGGAACATTTAGAAAAACTGGTCATTAAAGATGTGGCGGAGGCAGGCGGCTACGGCGTCATTTTTGGCCGCGATTTGGATGCAGACCGGCTGCAGGCAATGAAAGAGCTGATTCTCAAAGAGCCGCGGCGGTTTATTGCACAGGAAGTTATTTATTTTAAAGATTTACCCATTATGGACGGCGGTCAGGCGGTGGAACGCAAGGCCGATTTGCGAGCCTTTGTGCTGACCGGAAAAACGACGCAGGTTTGGGCCAGCGGCTTGACGCGGTTTTCCCGCAATCCGGCGTCCTTTGTGGTAAATTCTTCGCAGGGAGGAGGCTTTAAAGATACATGGGTGTTATCTCGTTAGAAAAATCGCAAAATATGTATTGGCTGGGTCGTTATATGGAACGGGTGTTTACGACGCTGCAGTCTTATATCATTTATTTTGATAAGATGATTGACGCAGGAGAAATTTTTTACCAGCAGTTTTGCACGGCCTTAGCCATCCCCGATACCTATGGCTCTCAGGATGCATTCTTTGAGAATTATCTGTTTGATGGAAAAGATATGAATTCGGTGGCCAGCAGTTTGAACCGCGCCTTTGACAATGCGGTGGTGCTGCGGAATGAAATCAGCAGCGAATCGCTGTGTTATATTCATCTGGCCATGGAGCGGCTGGACGCGGCCCGCAATCCACGGGAACGACTGCTGGAGCTACAGCAGGTGCTGGATTATCTCTATGCCTTTTGGGGCAGCGTGGATGATTGCGCTGACAGTGAAATTTGCCGCAATTTAATGAAAATTGGCCGGTATCAGGAACGGTTGGATTTATATGTGCGGCTTCATTATTCCATGGCGGAAGTGGAGCGCACCTATTGCAAGCTGCGTACGCGAATAGAAAAATCGGGACTGCCTTATCATGCCGAGCAGCTAGATTGCATAGGAGCTTGTTTAGCCAGTGAAGAAACTTTACAGGCGAACCGGCAAAAGCTGTTAAATTGTCTGATGCAGTTGATTTTTTAAAGAAATGGTGGAACCGTCTGCGGTAAAAGGGTATAATAACAGAAAATGAAAACAAAGAGACTGGTTTTTGTACAGACGAGAAGTTGATTTGTGCAAGGAACTGTTTCTCTGATGAGGTGTTTTGATTGCGAAAAGTAAAATTTTTTTACCGTATGGCGCTGCAGTTCAGTCAGCCGGTTTGGCAGCACAGCTTTAGCCTGCGGGCCTTTCCGCTGCGGCTGCCGGAGCAGCAGATTTGCGGCCTGACCTGGTCGTTGGAGCCAGATGTTCCGCTGACTTTTCAGCGAGATTGCTTTGGCAATGTGGTAGGCAGCGGACGCTTTGAAAGCCCCCACAGCCAATTTCAATATGAAATGAGCGGCGTGGCCTGGCTGGATCCGGCCCGCAAAAATCAGGAGCGCTGCCCGGCCATCTATCGGTATCCCTCGGCGGCCTGCCAGATGACAGAGCCTTTGCAGCATTTTTTGCAGCAATGCCCTTTTTCGGAAGATGCCGCCGAATTCGCGCGGGCAATGCAGTTGATGGATTGCCTGCATGGACACTTTCAGTATGAGGCCGGTGTGACGTCGGCCTTTACCACCGCTGGCGACGCCTTTGCTCAGGGCCGCGGCGTCTGTCAGGATTACGCCCAGATTTTCATTACTCTGTGCCGGGCCAGCGGCATCGCCGCCCGGTATGTGGCCGGTATGATTTTCGGCGAAGGCGCCACCCACGCCTGGGCAGAGGTGTACGATACAGCCCAGCAAGTATGGTTGGGGCTGGACCCGACGCAGAATAATCTGACGGACGACGGCTATCTGAAATTGGCGCAGGGGCGGGATTATCTGGATTGTCGTTTAAATCGCGGTATTTTTAGCGGACTGGCAGCGCAGACGCAGGATGTTTATGGAAATCTGGAGGAAGTTTTATGATCGAAAAAGTAATAGAGGTGGGGCTGCCGGTAGATGAAAATCTGGTCATTGTACGGCACCGTCTGCAGCCGGGCAGCTTATGCGGCGAGGAAAAACGGGTTGCCATTGTTACCGGCACCCACGGCGACGAATTGGAAGGTCAGTACGTCTGTTATCTGCTCAACCATGTCATTCAGGAACAAAAGCAATATCTAAAAGGCATTGTAGATATTTATCCGGCGTTAAATCCTATGGGTATCGACTCCATCACCCGGGGCGTGCCTATGTTTGATATGGACCTGAACCGCATATTCCCTGGCGATAAAGAAGGGGCCACCGCCGAATATGTGGCGGCGGGCATTATGCAGGATTTGTCCGGCGCCGATTTGTGCATTGATATTCATTCCAGCAATATCTTTTTGCGGGAGCTGCCCCAAATCCGCATCAATGAGCAGTCGGCGGAGCAGCTGCTGCCCTATGCCAAACTGCTGAATATGGATTTCATTTGGGTACATGCTGCGGCGACTGTTTTGGAAGCCACGCTGGCCTACAGTTTAAACCAGATTGGCGTGCCAACCTTGGTGGTGGAAATGGGCGTTGGCATGCGCATCAATCAGCAGAATGGCCAGCAACTGGTGGACGGCATTTTAAATCTGATGAAGCGGATGGGTATTTGGACTGGGCCGGTTCGCGCACCGCGGCGGCCTATCATTTCCTCCGATGGCTACGTCAGCTTTATCAATGCCGAGCAAGCCGGTATTTTTGTGCCGCAGGTAGACTATCTGGATCGGGGGCATGAGGGCGACGCCGTAGGCGCTATCGTCAGCCCACTGACCGGCGCTGTGCTGCAGCAGATTCAAGCGCCTTGCAACGGCGTGATTTTTACATTGCGGGAATATCCGGTGGTCAATCAGGGGTCGCTGATTGCCCGCATCCTTGGAGGTGGCGTATTATGAGAAAAGAAGTTTTGTATGAATTGCAGTCGCCTTATCGGGAGAGTTTGAAGGTCAGCGGATTTTATTTTGGTCAAGGGGAGAAAACCGTCTGTGTGGTCGGCGCGCTGCGGGGCAATGAAATTCAGCAGATGTATGTGTGTGCCCGTTTAATCGAAGCGCTGAAAAAGCTGGAGGCAAAGGGCGCGCTCACCGCCGGCAAAGAAATTCTGGTCATTCCTTCGGTCAACCATGCCTCCATGAATATCGGCAAACGGTTTTGGCCCACCGACAATACCGATATCAACCGCATGTTTCCCGGCTACAGCCTGGGGGAAACCACACAGCGCATCGCCGCCGGTGTGTTTGAACAGATTCAGGGCTATCAGTACGGTGTGCAGCTGACTAGCTTTTATATGATGGGCGAAATCATTCCCCATGTGCGCATTATGGACTTGGGCTATCATGACTTGGATTTGGCCAAAGCCTTCGGACTGCCTTATATTATGCTGCGCACGCCCCATCCCTATGACAGTACCACTTTGAATTATAACTGGCAGATTTGGAATACCAAAGCCTTTTCCTTGTACACCACCAAAACCGACGAGTTTGACACGCCGGAAGCCATGCGTATGGTAGACCATATTCTCAGCTTTCTCAATCATTGCGGCGTTTTGCAGTATCGCAGCCGGCAGAGCTATGTCAGCCATATTGTAGACGATACCCAACTGACTACTATTCAGACCACCACATCGGGCTTATACCGCTATTTTAAGGATCCCGGCGAGGAGGTACACAAAGGCGATTTGCTGGCGCAGGTGTTAGATCCCTTTGACGTTACCGTACGGGAACAGCTCCTATCGCCTGTTGAGGGAACGGTGTTTTTCCGGCAGAAAAGCCATCTGATTAACCAGCACGCCGTAGCTTTTCGCTTACTAGAGGAATAGTTTTCCTTGAAACTATGAAGTCTAAATATTCTGCCAAAATAGCCAAAAACACAGAGAATTGTAAAAAATTTTTTGCACACAGTGACGGGATGGTAGCTGACATCTCGTCATTTTTCATGATGGCTGTAGATAGGGCTATCATTGTAGTTTCTGTGTAAAAATAAAAAAAGTTTGTTGTTGCACTTTGGCTTGCTGTCTGGTATATAAGGTGAGAGGAGGCGGTGAGATGGAACAAGAACGGGAACAGGATTTACAGCAGCCATTGGAAACAGATAGCTTCTCTGACGATGTGGTGGCCTGTTATGGCGCTATGGTGTATCGATTGGCCTATGCCCGCCTGCAAAACCGGCATGACGCCGACGATATTTTTCAGGAGGTGTTTCTGCGCTACGTGCGGCGTAGTCCCACCTTTGCCAGCTATGAGCATGGCAAGGCCTGGTTTTTACGGGTGACCATAAACTGCTGCAAAAATTTCTGGATGTCCGCCTGGCGCCGCAGAACCACCTCCTGGACCGAGTTATCAGAGGAGTTTTTCCAGTATGACGACGAAGAAACGCAGGCCTTGGCCCAGGGGTTGGCCGAGTTGCCAGTGACATATAGAACGGTGTTACATCTTTACTATTATGAAGGGCTTACCGCTGAAGAAATCGGACGGCTGCAGCATATTCCGGCCGGAACGATTCGGATGCAGTTGTCCCGCGGACGAAAACTATTACGGGAAAAGCTGGAAGGAGGCGCAGACCATGCAGGAACCATGGAAAAAACAATTTCAAAACCTCAATGAACCCATTGGGCCGTCGGCGGCGCTGCTGCAAACCACCCGCCAGCGCATGACAGCCGCCAGACCGCAGAAATGGTTGCCCCGCCTGCAAAAAACACTGGCAGTAGCAATCTGCACCTGTCTGCTTTTTGTAGGGGCGGTCAACCTATCGCCAGCTTTTGCCTCGGCAGCGGCTAAGGTGCCGCTGATGCGGGAATTGGTGGCGGCGGTCAGCTTTGACCCCAGTATGAAGGCGGCTATTGAGCATCACTATGTACAGCTGGTGAAGCAGAGCGCCAGCGACAACGGCTATCGGCTGGAGGTAGAATATCTGGTGGCCGATACAGCCAACTTGACCGTCTATTACCGGCTGCTGGGCATGGGCAATGACATTGCCGCCATCCAGGAACAGTACCGTTATACGCCGGAGCTGCAGGATTTGGACGGCAACCATCTGGAAGGCTACGGTGCCAGCTGGAGCAGCATGGTAGAAACAGAAAGCCAACTGCGGGAACTAAAATGCAGCTTTACAGAAGGAACCTTACCGGAGCAGCTACAGCTGCAAATTACCATTGAACAGGTGGTCGCCCCAGCCGATGACACAGCGCAAGACGGTCTGGAAGGTCTCATTGCCAGCTATGCAGCGCCGCAGCCTGACTATGAAACAGTGGCCACCCTGACAGTCCCGCTGCACATCGACGCAGACAGCCTCTTTAACCTGCGCACCATCGATTTGCAGCAAACCATAGAGCTGGCAGGACAAACAATCCTTCTGGAAAAGGCAGAGATTTATCCCACCCAAATGCGGGTTTACTGGCAGGAGGCTGCCGACAATACAGCCTACATCACCAGCTTGCCCATGACGCTGCAAGGCAGGCAGCACCACCGCTGGGAAACCATCAGCAACGGCGTATCCGGCATTGGCAGCATCGGCCAGCCGCGGCAAACATGGCTGGACAGCAGTTGGTTTGCCGATGATGGCGTTTATCTGCTGCAAATCGAAGAAATTGCCCTGCTGCCCAAGGAAAACCGGCAGGTCACCTACGACTACCGCAGCAGCACCTTTACCGGCCTGCCCGCCTATATCCAGCTGAAAGCAGCCACGCCCTGCGATGCGGGACTGTTTTTGGAATTTGAGATGCAAAGCAGCGACAGCACCGTGTATGGCAATGTGTTCGACAGCACCTATCTGGATAGCAGCGGCAACCAGCAGGAATGGCAGCAAACAGGCTCCGGTCATAGCTATGATAAGCAAAGCAATGACCAAAGCGGCTATTACTTCTACAACCAGTTTCTTGTCAAACATTACGAAACCGGCCCGCTCACCCTTACCGTAAACTGGGCGCCGCTGCAAAAGCTGGAGGACCCGATACGCATTCCAATCGAAGAACCCCAAGTGTTGCCAGCGCAGACATCAGGCAGCCCGTAGGGGCCGCAAAATCGCTTGAACTGGTAAAATAAATTTGTGACAGGAAAAAAACCTGCCAAAAATTTTTTGCTGGCCATTTGGCAAGGGCCCTTGTATACTGAATGCAGAACAAGATGCTTTTACAAGTAACAAAGGGGATATTGCAATATGGAAGGATTTCAAACAGCCACCGTCACACGACAGGACAACCGCCTTACCCTGCAATGGGAAGGGCCAGAACTGGGACAAGTTCAGATCTATTGGTCTGAAAATCCCGA
The DNA here is from genome assembly GCA_902492275.1 of uncultured Peptococcaceae bacterium. GTDB lineage: Bacteria > Bacillota > Peptococcia > Peptococcales > Peptococcaceae > UBA7185. Next base: position 1,817 of record CABUKW010000039.1, on the reverse strand, counting down.
TTTTCAACAGGCAGAAGGCGCCTTACTGGGCCGTACTGCTGCCAACAGCTTTACCATAGAAGAAAAGCTGGCAAGCCGCCCGTACTTTTTACTGACCGCAGAAAACGGCGCCCGTATCCGCGTCGCAGAGCGAGTCATTCCTATGGACAGCCTGGTCAACTTTCGCGACCTGGGCGGCTACCTGACCGCCGACGGCCGCCGCACCAAATGGGGAAGACTGCTGCGCTCCGCAGCCCACAACACCATCACCGACAACGACATCGCCCTGCTACAGGCCATCGGCCTGAAAACCGTCGTGGATTACCGCTCCAGCTTTGAAGAAGCCGACCATCCAGACATAGAAATCGCCGGCGTACAGTATCATCACCTGCGTCCCTTTGAAACACCCAACGCAACTAACATCCTGGACACCAGTCAATACCAGATGAAAACAGCAGAAGACGCCATCGCCATGCTGACCGATACCAACCGGCTTTTGGGCAACAATGAAAATTGCAATGGTGTTTATCGACAGTTAGTACTGTTGGTTTTAGATGAAGCACAGGTTCCATTGGTACAGCACTGTACTGCCGGAAAAGACCGCGTAGGCGTAGGATCAGCCACTCTGCTGCTGGCTTTGGGCGTACCGCGGGAAACCATCCTTGCCGATTATTTGCTGAGCAACGAAAATAGCTTGTCAGCCAGCAAGTTGGGGACAGGCATCACCAGCAAAGGCACCCAAATCTCTCCAGAACAATTAAAATTATTTGAAGTCTTTGCCAAAGTGCGGGCAGAATATTTGCAGGCCTTTTTTGATGAAATCGACAAACGGTGGGGCGGCACCGAAGGCTACTTGAAACAGGCGCTGGGCCTGACTGACGAACAGTTGGACAAACTGCAGGATATGTATCTGGAAACCATGTAACACAACGCCGGACGATGTGAAACCTGCATGACAGAGAAGGAACTATTACGACGAGAGTTTATAGTAGTTCCTTTTTGATTTGATGGTTCCTTGCTGCCGCATCAGGAAATGCAAAAAAATAACATTGCGTTATGGATTATTAGGCAATGCCTTAGAAAAATGGGTCGGCAATACGCCGATCCGTTTGCTGTAAAAAAGCAATATAAAGCTGCGCAGGCCAGCGAACAACGGTATTGTTCAGCCATGCGACAGTGCTTGCGGAACCGGTTTTCAGCAAAAAAATGGCGGCTGCAAAGTCAAATCCCGGGAAGTCTATTGGTTGAGCAGAAAACCGGCATTTTGGCTGTATTTTGCACCCCCTATTAGAGCGCAAAATACAGAAAAGGCTGAAAAATGCAGAAGAATTGGAGTAAAAACTGTTTCATGTGAAACAGTTTTGCTTCAAACAGAGGATACCTGCCTGAATCAGCTTGCTATAAAAAAGCGATGGGGAACGCTTATCATAAATCATTGCGTAACAATTTATCACACAATGCCTTGCAAAAGGAGCCGGTAATTGGCCGACTCTTTTGTCATGATTGGTTACACGAGATTTTTTCTATGAAAACAACAGTATAATGATTCATGATCCTATCGCAGCAGTATCGCAGAATGGCAAAACTGGTCTGACAGCCAGCGGGCCGTTTCCAGCGCATTCGTGCATTCGCACAAAAAACCGTGCTTCAATCGAGCTTTATACGCGTTAGTGGCAACGGTCCCTACAACGTGTTTGTCGGATAGAATACGGATGGGAATGGGGTACTCTTTTCCTTGTATAATGTATTTAGGTTGTTCAAGGGATACCTATAAACCCTAGATCAGCTTCTTTACATCTCCAGTGTAATAGGAGATAATTGTTTTATTAGATTGAGAG
>CABUKW010000038.1 GCA_902492275.1 uncultured Peptococcaceae bacterium | reverse complement strand
TTATATTGATGTATGAGTTTGATGGGGCTTTCCGATGTGGGAGGGCCTCTTTTTTGGTGGAGTCTATGGGCTGCGAATTGTGTGGAAATGATGATGTTGCGGCGCATAAATTCACTATAAAATTTAGAAAAAACAGTTGACAAAAGAACAGCAATCGCATATTATATTAAACATGATATAGAGAAACCGTTGAGTAAGAAGAGTAGATACAAAGACTGTTATTTTAGAGAGCTGTGGATGGTGCAATCACAGTATAACAGGTTGTATGGAATGGGCTTATGAGGGCAATCCGAACTGATAGTAGGCGTTGACGGGAGCTTCACCTGTTACAAAGGAAGCATACATGTTGGTGTATGAAAAGAGTGAACCGTAAGGTTAAATTGGGTGGTACCGCAGGAGCTGATAGCGCTTGTCCCTTTCAGAGGGATAAGTGCTTTTTTGTTGCTCGTTGAGAAAAAGGGGATGGTTTTATGATTGAAGACTGGTGCAAATTGATGAAATAGACGATAAAAAATATATTCAAATAATAAAAAAGGAGAGAATTGTATCATGAAAAAAAATATGAAAAAATTAGGCGTTGTGTTATCTTTGGTAGCTTGCATGGGTATGATGGTAACAGGCTGCGGTGGACAAAAAAACGGTGGCGAAGCAGATGCGGATAAAACTTATACCATAGGGATTAATCAGTTTGCCGATCACGGTTCATTGGATAACTGCCGGGAAGGTTTTATTGAAGGCTTGCGGCAGGCTGGCTTTGAGGAAGGCAAAAATGTAGAATTTGACTTTTCGAACGCCAACTCTGACCCTGGCATCGCCAATCAGATTGCGCAAAGTCAGGTATCTAATGGTGTTGATCTGATTTGCGCCATTGCAACTCCATCGGCCCAGGCATCTTACAATGTGGCAGAACCAAAGGGAATTCCCGTTATTTATACCGCTATTTCTGATCCGGTAGCCGCAGGTTTGGCCACAGAAGAAAACGGTGCTGGAATGGCCGTAACCGGCACCTCCGACTTGCTTCCGTTAGAAGAACAAGTAGCAATGATTCGTCAACTGATGCCAGAAGCCAAAACCATTGGCGTATTATATTGCACCAGCGAAGCCAACTCTGTTTCTAACATTGCCCGCTTAGAAGAAATCGTAAAAGATTATGATTTCACTTTAGTAACCAAAGGCGTTACAGCTACGGCCGATATTCCTATGGCAACCGATGCAATTTTAACCCAAGTAGATTGTCTGACCAACTTAACCGATAATACTGTCGTACAATCCTTAACAACCATTTTAGATAAAGCAAATGCCAAAGGAATTCCAGTATTCGGCTCTGAAGTTGAACAGGTAAAACTGGGCTGCGCAGCCGCCGCCAATATTGATTATTACCAATTAGGGATTATGACTGGGCAAATGGCTGCAGAAGTATTGAACGGCGCAGATATTACCACCATGCCGTATCAGACAATTACCGACAATGATATCGTTGTAAACAGCGAAGTATTGGCTAAATTTGGGTTGACTGTTCCAGAAGACATGGAAGTTACAGAAGCAAGTGAAGTAACCAACGAAGCCTAAAAAATATTCTAAGAGCGAACGAACTTATTCTATACAAAAAGCAAAGTGCAGACTGTACCAATTTGTACAGTCTGCCTTGACGTTTACATAAAAGTTAGAGAAAAGGAGATTTTGCAATGATAGATGTTTTGCTTGGCATTTTAGAGCAAGGGTTTATATACGGTATTTTGGCGTTGGGCGTTTACATTACCTATCGGATTTTGGATTTTCCCGATTTGTCAGTGGATGGAACCTTCCCGATGGGAGCTGCAGTGGCGGCGATTATGATTACAAACGGTATCAATCCGTGGCTGGCATTGGTGTTGGCTTTTGTCGCCGGTGCAGTGGCAGGATTGGCCACCGGTGTCATTCATGTAAAGTGTAAAGTACGGGATTTGTTATCGGGGATTATTACCATGACAGCTTTGTATAGTATCAACATTCACATTGCTGGCGGCAAGTCTAATTTACCTATTTTTAATGAGGATACCATCTTTAACAGCGGTGTTGCCGCTATGCTGCCGGCGGCTCTGCAGCCTTATCGGACCGTGTTGATCAGCGCCTTGTTAATTATCCTGTGTAAGCTGTTGATGGACTGGTATTTAAACACCAAGTCCGGCTTTTTACTTTATGCCGCTGGGGATAATCATCAGGTTGTTACCGCATTGGCAGAGGATCAGGGAAAGGTAAAGATTTTGGGGCTGGTTTTGGCCAACGGGCTGGTAGCACTCTCTGGCGCGGTGTTATGCCAGCAGCAGCGCTTTTTTGACGTTAGCATGGGCCCCGGCTCCATTGTGTTAGGTTTGGCCGCAGTTATCATCGGGACCAATCTATTCAAAAATTTAGGCTTCATAAAAGGGACTACTGCGGCCATTGTGGGCGCGATTATTTATAAAGCCTGCTACGCCGGTGCTATCGCATTGGGAATGCAGGCAGTGGATATGAAACTGATTACTGCAATTTTGTTCTTAGCTGTGTTGTTGGTGCATACAGGCAAGAAGAAGGGAGGCGCGCCCCGTGCTTAAATTGGAGAACATTTGCAAGACTTATAATATCGGTACGGTCAATGAGACCACGCTATTTTCCAACTTTAATCTGCATGTAAATCAAGGAGAATTTATCTCTGTGATTGGCAGCAACGGCTCTGGCAAAACCACTATTTTAAATTTGATTTGCGGCAGTATTCCTTTAGACAGCGGCAATATTTTGGTGCAGGGGAAAAATATCAATAAATTAAAAGAATATCAGCGTTCTAAATTTATTGGCCGCGTATTTCAGGATCCGGCCAAAGGCACCTGCCCGTCTATGAATATTCTGCAAAATATGGCTATGGCCGATAACAAAGGGAAGCCTTTCAACTTAACTGCCGGTATCAACAAAAAACGAATTCAGCATTATCAGGAGCAATTATCCCGGCTGCGGTTAGGCTTAGAGGATAAATTGTATGTGAAAGTTGGCTCTCTATCTGGTGGCCAACGGCAGGCTATGGCGCTTTTGATGTCAACGATGGTGCCGCTGGATTTTTTGATTTTAGATGAGCATACGGCGGCTTTAGATCCCAAAACCTCAGAAATTATCATGGAACTGACCAACGAATTGGTGCAGGAAAAACAACTGACGACCTTGATGGTGACTCACAACCTGCGCCATGCTGTAGAATATGGCAACCGATTAATTATGATGCATCAGGGCGACAGTATTTTGGATTACGACGCTAAGAAAAAAGCTGAAACAAAAGTGGAAGATATTTTAGGTATCTTTAATGAAATCAGTATCGAATGCGGCAACTAAAGAGAATAGAGAAAGAAATCGTCAGAGCAGAACAATCTGGCGATTTTTTCTTTCTTAATAAACAATGCTCTCTAAACAATGCTTTGTCAGACAGGCAGCAGACTTATCAGCAAATTTAATAGCGATAGTTTGGAAATGGATGCCGAACCCTGTATAAAAGTTTAGTTTGCCTGCTGGATTTCAGCAAATAAGGCAGTGCTTGTAGAACATAAGAAGATTTTGCAGGCTGGCTTGATAAGGAAAAGTCGGTTGATGCGGCAAAACGAGATTTTTTGTCGAAGGATTTTTGTTGCATAGGTTGCAATAGTATGGTAATTTAAAGCTATTCAGAAATAGAAAAAGCGTTTAAAAAAGCATGTAAGTATTCTATTGGGTGGTATGCATATGAAAAAATGGATATGGAGTGTTTGTCTTCTTGCGTTGGCGTTGAGTCTTACAGCCTGTGGCAGCGAAGTTTTTGAGGACAATCAGGTTTATATTGTGGAGCAGGGTGGAAAATTAGAAGAGGATGCGGTGGTCGGTTGGCTGGATATCCATGCCGCTGTGCCCTTTACTTCTGAAAATTATTATCAGCAGCAGCTCGGTCAAGGCAAACTGTTTTTGACTGCCAGTGCCGATGGACAGCAGATTTTCTATGAAGAACGGCTGCAGGAGCAGGATGAGAGTATCTTAAAGGGCCCCGGACAGGTCTATGTGAATTTGTATCTGATTGATCAAACCCGACAAACGATTACGTTAATTGCAGAAAAACGTCCTTTCATTGCACGAACCGGCTGGAATGAGGACGGCACCATGGTGGCTTTTAGCGGGGAAGGCATGCTCACAGTGTATGATTTGGAAAAACAAAAATGTGTTCTTGTAGAGGAATTGGCAGCCGAAACTGTCACTTCATTTTTCTGGTCGCCTTTAGAAAGCCATAAACTATATTTGGAACAGCCGCGCAGTGCCATAGGCTCTTTGTATTATATGGAGTCTCAGAAAAAAGCAGAACTGTACGAAACTACAGAACAGCTTTATTATAAAGCCCAACTGGATAATACGTATTACTATGGAGTCCGTTGGGGCATGGATCAGGATAATCAAGAAGCAATTTATACCGTGCTGGCAAATCAAGAAAAGGAAACGGTGAAGGTAATCGGCAAAGGCAGCTATCGAGACCATTATTTGCGCAGTGTGCTGCTGAGCGGCGAAAACAATTTCGGTCTCACGTATATTGCCAATATCAATCAGGTCAGCAAAGCAGTTACACTAACGGAGGCGTACGTCTATGATGCCAAATTTATAACAGGCGGTAAAATGATCTATATCACTGACGATGAGGGCCTGTCGGATAATTTCTTTACGCTGCATCTTATCAATGCGCTGGGGGAAGAAGTGCGGCAATGGCGTGTTTCTGGCAGCAGCCTGTTGTTAAGTGAAGACGGGAAGGTGGGATACGGCAGTGGATCGCAGCGGGAAATCGTTTCTTTTGAACAACAAACGGTGCAGAAAGAACAACAAATCGATTCTGCGGACGCTATGCTGACGACACTGCGCGGAGCCAGCAGTGTGTATGCCCGATTATTGCTGGGACAAGCGGTTACGTCAGAAGAACAAGAGCAATTCTACGCCAATTTGGAGGGGCTGGAGCAACTGCAGAAAGAGCAAACTTTGGTGGAAGGTACGGCTATGTTTTGGATACGAATTTTATCGGCGGAGGAAAATGAGTTGGGCAGGCTTTGCACGGTGGTGATGATTGGACAGAACAGTTTCCACCAGTGGATACAGCAGCAGGTGCAGTTTCAAATGGTGGAGCATAATCAGCGGTGGTATGTACTGCATTTTAAAGCGGGGGAATTTGGTGAAGAATATTGATAAAAAATGGCTGGCAGCCGGTGTATTGATGATGATGGCTATTTGTTTTTTCGTGAAGCAATTACAGCCAGCACCGGAGGAGGAGCCGTTCCTCTCTGTGCAGACGGAACAGCAAACACAGCTTGATGAAACGCCGCAGCCGGAAATTGTGGTGCATGTGGCAGGCGCAGTGCAAAAGCCGGGCGTGTATACGCTTTTGGAAGGTCAGCGGGTGGAGGACGCGATAAACCTGGCAGGTCTTCGTGAAACTGCTGATGTAGACGCGCTAAATCGGGCGGCAGTATTATCGGACGGACAGAAAATTATTGTGCCTGCTGTTGGTGAAGCGGAGGCGACAGCAATGCCGGCAGAAAGCGCGCTGGTAGACTTAAACCAGGCCGATTTGCAGCAGTTGATGACGCTGCCTGGCATTGGGCAAGTGAAAGCGCAGGCCATTTTAGATTACCGCGCCCAGCAGGGATTGTTCAAAAAGATAGAGGACATCCAGCAAGTCAATGGCATTGGTGCAGCTACCTTTGCACAGATAAAAAATAAGATAAAAATTTAAAAAAACTGTTGACACGATTTCTAACTCCTGATATAATCTATAAATGTCAGTTGGTTGGCGACATAGCCAAGTGGTAAGGCAGAGGACTGCAAATCCTTTATCCTCCAGTTCGAATCTGGATGTCGCCTCCACGCCGGAGTGGCGGAATAGGCAGACGCACAGGACTTAAAATCCTGCGGAGGTAATACTCCGTACCGGTTCGACCCCGGTCTCCGGCATTTTTGCTAAGACCCCAGAAACCTGTTAACAAATAGGCTTCTGGGGTTTTTCCTTTATCTAAAATGTTTGAAGAATGTTGAAGAATGTTGAAGAATGCCTAATTTAATAGGTTTTCAAGCATCGCTACCGTCCTATCGCTGACTTGCTGCTGTCTGATATAGTGATAAGTGGTGGCGGTATCGCTGTGTCCCAACATCAGACTGATTTCTGGGACCGGAATACCCTCGGCAGCGAAAAGAGTAGCCATGGTAAAGCGAATTTGATGGCTGCTGCGATATGGAATAGCGAGTGCTTTGCAGACTGCTTTCAGTCGTTCATTGAAGGTGTCTGCCAAAATCGGTTGACCATTTCGTTCGAATAGATATTCGCCTTCTGGATATAATTCGAAAATTTTTTTGACAATCTGCTGGGCCCTGGTGGTTAAAGGCAGGCGGCGAAAGCCCGATTGCAAATTGCCTTTTATGCGTTCCTCGACTTCATATTGAACCGGCCCAAAGGATAAATCATCATTTAACGGGCGAAATTTGCGCTGAGCGTGACGAATAAAGATAAAGGCATCGTATACATCCTCGCGCTTGATTGCGCTTAATTCTCCGATTCTAACACATAAATAGAAGTCCAGTTGAATGGCTAGAGAATAGATATCGGTTTTGTCTGCTAAATAGTCTAAAATTTGAGCTCGTTCTTGCATTGTGTAATTCCCTTTGGGGACCTCAGCGCGGCAGCGACGTCTGAATGTTGCAAAATCCAACTTGTCTAATGGATTGATTGCAATGTACTCTTGCCGAATTGCATATTTGAGCACTCCGTTAATTACGCCGCGAACACTTGAAAGCCGCCGGTACGTGATAGCATGTCTCTTTGTGATGGAGAGGAAAAAATCCTCAAGGTCAATGGTTTTAATTAACTTAACTTTTTTGTTGGCAATTTTGGATTGGGCGACAAATCGCTTCCATTCATTGGAATTTTCTTGGATTGTTTTTGGCTCCGTACCCGTATCTCTGCGCCAGATTAGCCATTCGGCATATACTTCTGCCAGAGAGGGTGTTTTTTTACCATTGCGCTGTTTATAATCTGCAATAATGGCTTGCTCAACCTCGTCTAAAGTATGTTTAGCGATTTGGCGGCGGCCAGATTTTTTTGTTTCATCGGTAACATAAGTTTTAAACAAACCGTCTGCGTATTGCGATATTTTGTATGGATGTTGTTCTAAAATTTTCTTGTTTTGCATTTGTTCTACCATGTCGACAGCGGCAGCTAATGACATATTACATTGGGTAAGTAAAAGCTGTATGAGTTCCTCCTTGTCATCCATATGTCATAGCACCTCTTTTCGACAGAAATTAAAAAGCTATACTATAACATATGCAGTGTAAAAATTTTTGAACATGAGACACCTATGAACAAATATTCATACGTATTGATTCATAAATTTGCTATTGAAAGTGCACATTCAAAAGGGATTTTTGATGTGCACTTTTCAATTTAGGGCCTCGTTTAGACTTCCAACATCTGCTGCATGCAGTTGCCGCATAGGATATAAACTTGGCGTGTGGCGCGAACACTTTGACCACAGCTAGGGCAAACTAGCTTGCGGGTGCTGCTGGGCCGCCTGTCATTGTTGGCGGTAACTGCTGCGGTGGAACTGGTGGAATGAAGCGGAACCATGCTAATGGGAGTGTTACGGCTAATGCATATTTCCGACCAACCTTTGGATAAAGCATATTCGACAAGTTTATCGTTGGGTTTAGTATTCCATCCGTATTTTGTCGTGCGATAACAGGTCAATCCCCGTTTTTCCGCTTCAGCCTTGAATTTATTATTATGGTATGTCCCGCCGCGGCTAACATCTTGGATTTGATTAATGCGACAATATAGGTGTACCATCTCATGAAGCAGCGTATCAAGTATTTCCTCAATTGGGAAATTGAGAACCTCTGCAGCTATATTCAATTCGTATGCACTATCTAACTTTCGTTGCCATACTTGGCCCAAAGTGCAATGACCGTAGGTGCCTGGCTTGCTTTGAACTGTTAGAATAGGGATAGGTAGTGCAGAACTGAAAAAGTCAGTATTAAGATTGTTGTAAATGTGTTCCAACTGACCAACAGCTCGACTCATTTTTGTTGTTTGTTTCATGATATTGACCTCCATAAATAATATAAAGTGGTGCGAGCACAATGCGCTTGCGCTTTGTGCATATAAATAATTAGCATAGAGATATAAGTAATGTACAAGACTGATTGGAAATCACTTGCGACAAAATATTTATGGTTTTGAAATATTTTGGAAGGTCTTGACATTATTTATATCTCTATTGCATTTAAGGTGAAAAAAGCAGAAAATAAAAAATATTAGGAAAAATAGAAAAAATATGTTGACAGATAGGAACGTATGTGTTAAGATAATATTGTCCAATGAAGTAGAAAGAGGACGAGGAGGTTGCAGCCATAAAGCATGGCTACACATGGTTAGACAGGTGGGCGCAAAGCGCCAAAACAAAATATAAAAGCTAATTAAGATTGGCTTTATTATCAAATATATAAGGGGCCACCTAGGTGGCAAAATCAAAAGGCATTATGCAATAACACAGAGCGGTATAACTATGAGTATGTCCGCAGGGACTCATAGCTGAAACGCTAGTATTGTATCTAATGGCTTTTTTTTGTTGCGCTTTTTTACTTTTGAGGAAAGGAGGAGATGATATGGCAACTACGTTAGGTATGGGCGGATTATTAGTTGCGCCAGAATGTTTGGGGTCGGAAATGCTGCTGACAGGTGTGCGCGGTTATTTTGGTTATGTGGACGGACAAAAAAGCAGTGTGGTAGAAGGATACAAATATACAGTTGTGTTACCCAGTCGTAATTTTGCCCAGTTAGATATCAAAATTATTGGCAATAAATTATTAGATGTTGTAACAGGCGAGCATTATCCAGTCAAATTTGACAACCTTGAAATCAAAATTTATTACGATGATAATCGTAAGGCACAACTGACTGCTCGCGCCACAGGCGTGAAGCGCGTTGAGCGTAGACAGCAGTAATTTGTATTGTCCGCCCATGAGAGCAGCAGGAACAGCCCGCAAAGCTGTTCGCTGCTCGGGGGCGGGATAAGCATGATTTTTAAGGTGTATTGGTGTAAATGCCCATTTTATGGGCTTATCGCCAGCCTGGGGACTGCGACCAGGGCTTTCAATATACATCCCAAGCATATTTCAAGCTAACTCAAAAATACGGCATAACTCCCTCAATGTCAAGACGTGGAAACTGCTATGATAACGCTATGGCCGAAAATTTCTTTTCTATCCTTAAGACAGAGTGTATATACCGGCAGAAAATCAGAACATTTCGGCAAGCCAGAGAACTGGTTGACGATTTCATTTATTTCTACAACCATGAGCGCATCCAGTTAAAAACTGGAGCGGCGCCGCTCTCGCTGCGCCACTCCGCTTGAATTTCTATTTCCCTTACATAGGGGCTTTTTGTGCTGTCCGCACAATTTGGGCCTGTTCATTCCCGGCTAGGGGCTTAATCTATACAAGGAGAAATGTCGCCTATGGAAATTATGGTGGGAAGCCTGTATATTTCGTCTATTTTCAGGAATGAAAGCCCCTAGGAAAGGAAAGCTAATACTTTTCCTGCAAAAAATAAAAATGGGCAGCGAGTTTGCTCCTCGCCGCCCAAGCTATTAATACCTGGTATAAATAGTAAGTTCAGGAATTTCTGCAAGGTCTATGCGTCGTTCTGTCACGTCCCATGCAACCATATCACCCATATTTCCACTGCAAGTATAAATAACCTTATCGGTTACTCCAACAACAACTACTACATGTTCGTACCCAGTGTTGCTATTTTTTTTCCAGATTACATCTCCAATTTTTACATTAGCTAAATTGCTATGCTTCGTCAAGGGCGCATCTTCCCCAAAAATCGTGTCCGACATGATTGCTGCAAAAGAGAGGCACCCCCCATTCCCAAATTTTGGAGAATAATGGTCGAATTTGGGGTCTTCACTCCACTCCATCCCATCTGGATACTGCTCTTTCAACTCATCCAGCATGGCTTTGATGTTCGCTTCGGTGATAGGCTGCCCATTAGACAAGTAGCCTTCCTTGTAGCCAGAGCTATTGGTGTTGTCAGCCGGGGTGCCAGGCGTAGTTGGCGTCGTATCTACCGGTGTGCTCGGAGTAGTGGTGTCAGCCGGCTTGCCTTCAATCATGCCCATCTGCTGCAGCATACGTTCCAGCACTGCGCAGGCTTCTGCACGAGTCAGTTGGCCGTTAGGATTGAACGAGCCTTTGCTGTCCACACCCTTCAGCAGGCCACGATTATAGGCGATGGTTACGGCTTCTTTGTAGTTATCAGCAATGCTGCTGTAGTCGGCAATCTTTGCTCTGGTTGCTTCCAGTTCCGCTGCAGACGGCTCAGCCATTCCCTGCGAGTCCATTGTACAAGTTAGAACGATGGCCATATCTGCACGGGTCATCGGCGCTTCCACCGCTGCGATATCCCAGCTTTCTGCGCCATTAATATCGGTTCTATAGGTCTTCCCTGCTGTAGTTTTACGCACCAGGTCTCTGTCCTGTGCAATACTCATGCTGACAGCCCACCATTTGTTTACATTAGAGGTGCGGCCTTCCTGTTCATCATTATAAAATGCCCGAACTACCATAGCGGCAAACTGCGCGGTAGATACTTTGCCATTGGGGTCAAACTTCCCACCGCCTACGCCGCCAACAATTCCCATTTCTGCCATTGTCTGAATAGACCCGTAGGCCCAATGGCTGGATGGCACATCGCTAAAGGATGTCCGTTTGACCGAAGCAAAGGCGGGTGTGGCTATGGCAGCGAAGCCCAACGCCACTATCAAAAGTGTACTGATTAGTTTTCTCATAATGTTATCCTCCTTTTAAATGTAAAAATCCAATCATTGGTATATTATAACTTGTTTACGTAAAAAGAGCAATACCTACTATTGCGTTAAAACAGCACCGGAAAAATTTCGGTGCTGTTTTTTGTAGAACGCGCATTATTAGCATAAATCATTGAGTGGCTTGGCCAAACCGTTATAAACCTGCTGCAAGCCCTGTATTTCATCTAGTAGGGCATAAAAGGGCAGCGAAAAGGACTCTGGTGCGCCTACAAAGTTGTTGTAGCTGTTGGCGGTCAAAAATAATTTTTCCAGCTTAAAAATAAAAACGTCTAGTTCTTGTTTTTCCATAGTATCACCTCGTTCCTGTTCTGAATAAGGTTATTATAATATTTCTATTTGGAATTGTAAATATATAGTTAAACATTCATTAATACAGAATGTTATAACAAAACATTTTCCAGTAACATTCTAACTAGAATAGGTGGATGGAAATATGATAGAATTAGATAAGAAAGAACTAGCGCGGAGAATAAAAGCACAGAGAAAATATTTGGGGCTTACGCAAGAACAGGTTGCAGAGGCGGTAGGCATTACCTACAGCAGCTATGTAAAAATTGAAAATGCATTTCAAACACCGTCTTTGGTCACACTGGCCACCATTTCACAGGTTCTGCGTACCTCTTTGGATTGGCTGGTGTTTGGCAAACGGTAGGTTTTTGGGGTCAAAAAAAGCGCCCGTCAGGGCGCTGATTTTTTGAAGAATTTTGAAGAATAAAAAACTGCTGTGTCGACAAATCCCTTTCTTATGGTATTTGTGAGACCCTTACGGCATTTCGACCCCGGTCTCCGGCATTTTTTCTAAGGCCCCAGAAACCTATTAACAAATAGGCTTCTGGGGTTTTCCTTTATCTAAAATGTTTGAAGAATTTTGAAGAATGTTGAAGACAGTTTACTTTGATGATTGATGAAGAAATTCTGAAACAGCCTTCAGACGGGACCTTTGGCACAAAAGAGTTTGTATAATTGCGGATGGAAAGGGGATTTGTATGATAACACCGGTTAAAAAATCTTTTATGATGCAGTTACAACAGATGGTGACGACGCTAAATCTGGAAGACCATCATCATCTGGAGCAAGATAATGAGTTTGAAGCGCAGTTGCGACAATTTTTAGAAACCTATGCGATTTCCATTAGTGATGTACATGTATTGGCGTATATTGGCGAGCATCAAAATACCAACGCGATTTCAATTGCCAATGCGTTGGGCATCACACGCAGTGGTATCTCCAAAATTACAGCACGATTGTTAAAAAAAGAATTGATTCAGGCGCAGCATGCAGAAAACAGTAAAAAGGAATTAGCTTATGCTCTCACATCAGCAGGACAAGAAATTCACCTTGTGCATGGGCAGGTACATCAGCAAATATTTCAGCGGTTAGAAACGGTGTTGGATGCCTACAGCGAAGAAGAAATTGATTGTATTCAAAGGTTTTTGGCTGATTTAGAGCGGATTTTTTGATAAAGAAAGTTTTTTGTGAGTTTTTTGAGATTGCAGCGGCTTTTGACGGCAGTGAAATTTTAGAAGTTGTTGTAGTGAGATTTTTATAGGAATCGTACGTGCCGTGAAACAAAAATGTTGACATGGAAACAAAGATGCTGTATACTAAAATTGTTCCCGAGGAAACAAAAATAGATTTTACTTTGGACTGCAGCCAGGTGAAAGTATCCATAAAGGAGTGTCTAACATGTTTTCTGGTTTTCAACAGCATTTACAGCACTTGCGGCAGCATTTGCAGCAATCGCAGTATTTTGAAATTCAGCAGGAACAGTGTGTTCGTTGTGGGAGCTGTATGCGGGCGTGTCAGCATAAAGCGATTCGAAAAGATCAAGAAGGTCGATATCGTATCAGTAAATCCTTTTGTCATGCCTGTGGCGTTTGTCAGCGTGTTTGCCCGCAGCAGGCGATTCAGTATGGTTCCAAACAAGCATAGAAAAAGATTTTTTAAAGTTGTACACAATAAAACAGGCGGTATGCTGCGTTTTTCGAGAGCATATCGCCTGTTTCAGTTAGAAGCCTGTTTGGCAAGTTGCCTGTAGTTCCTTGCAGATGGGCCTGAATGCAGTTCAGGGCAAGGTTATTGCAAGCACTGGTTTACCCAAGCAATAAAGTTGTCGGTAGAATTGCCGGTTCGTTCGGCCTCTACGTGGCCTTGACCCCATACGGTTGCAAAGTCTACATCAACGCCGTAATTTTGCAGCGCCAAAGCCAGATTTACCTCAGTGCATAAAGCAGTGTCGCCCTGATTGATGCCGGTACGAATGCGCCAGTAGCTGGCTACATTGGCAGTCTGGTAGCCGTCATAGTAATCTTCCAGATAATACATGGGATTATACATATTCAAGCGGTATGCTACCGTATTGCCAAGGGCGTCGGTTTTTTGCAAATCGTTGGCATAGGCTTCTCCATATTGGGCATTATCCTGCAAAAGTGCAGCCATGACAGCGTCAAAGTGGGCGCCGATACCATCGCCGTAGCCAAACAGAACACTTTCGCCCTGTTCTGCCTGGAGGTCGTCAAAGGCGCCGATATTTTTAGAAGCCGGTTTCAGCGCCTGAACAAAATCGGCAATGCTGGTGATAGTTGCAGTATTGGTTTGGCTGTCGTAGTGAACCCATTCCTGTTCTGCATTCAAGGCGTCAATATAGTCCTGAGCGGTGTTATAGGTACCGGAGAGAGTAATGCCGCTGGCAATCATGGTACGGTTGATGTCATCGTTCAATGGCATTTCTCCTTGCGGGAACTCTCTGTCAGCATTTTTCTCTGGCAGCTCCGATAATTCTCCATCGGGCAGCAAATCAGTTGGACGGCCCTCTCCATTGCCCCGTCCGCCGCCCATGCCGCCTGGGCCTTTGCTGCTGGCTACTTCGTATGGGAAGGAAGTGTCCTGCAAGAAGTTGTTGAGCGATTGTTCTACTACGTCCTGCAGATAGTCATAATAGCTGCCGGCCTGGTATATGCCCGTATCCGATTCAGTCAACGTCAGAATATTGCCGTATTCATCGGTAAGTCCTAAATCATTGATATATTGGGCAAAGGCAAGGGACATATCATCAGACAGTTGCTGCATATCTTCCGACAAATCGGAACGACTTACCCCCAAATTCCATTCATAGGCTTCGTTGGCATAGTCCAGATTGGTAATGGGGCACCAGCACATGGAACCGGTTACAGCGTCGCTGATGCCGCTGACGGCACCGATGGCTTCCAGATAAGGCGTGTACAGCCCACTGTCACCGGTGGCGCCCAGCAGAGCGCTTTGCGCACCGCCGCCGCTCATTCCAAAGGGAAAGATGCGTTCTACGCTGCCGGGAATGGTTCCTGCGTTGTAACGCATATAACGGATGGCAGCCTTTAGGTCGGTTACACCGGCGGGTGCGCCGGCGTCGCGGCCACGGCAGCCGGCATTTACATAAATAAATCCTGCATCGGTGTAGGAGACTGCCGCGCTGACATAATCGGTTGGCGCTTTCATGGCGGAATAGCCCGGCGTGTCCACAGGAATTACCACTGGCGCAGTTTGGGCGGTGTAGCCGGAAACGCTGCCCTCTGCATTGATTTGGCAGGTATAGGTGCCGTCGCCATTGTCAGAGGCTGTCATGTAAGCGCCGGGAACGAAAATGCCCAGTGTTTCGTAGGCGGTATCGACAGGATTTTCACAATAGGCAATGCCAACCTGCCAGTAAACATCGTCTTCCGCATTGTAATTCCAACTGGAGGCGTCGATTTTGTCCAACGCCGTTTGGACGGCAGCGTCCTCCTGCTGACTTGTAGTATTGCAGCCGACTAACAGCAGGGCTGCGCACAAAAGCAAACAGAGTAGTCGTTTTGTAGTTTTCACAGAAATTCCCCTTTCTTTTTGTAGAAACCATGTTGTTGCGTTGACAGTATAGCAACCGATTTTAAGAGATTTGTGATAGAAAAGTGACGAAACTGTGAGGATTGGTAAGTTTTTATATTTTGAATATACGATATAAATGTAACAGAAAATAAAAAATGATTCATAAGGGCAAACCAGTAAAATGGAGTTTGCAAATATATCTATAAAAGATGTTCCACTATAAATCACTATAAACATTTTACTATCGAAGAAAAAGAAAAAATACTATTTTTGTTTGCTCAAAAGAAAACGATTTCAGAAATCGGAAGAGACCTGAAGAGAAATAAACCTTCTATATCACGGGAACTGTCTCGCAATAAGGATTCTAAAGAGATTTATTCTCCAGCTAAAGCCTAGAAACGGTATCAGTAACAAAGAAAGCATTGCGGAGTTAGAAAATTATTGTTAAATCCAATCATAAAAATAAAGTGCGGAATTTATTTTTTAGAGCATCAGTGGTTTCCAGAGCAGATCGCTGAACATGTAAAACTGGAAAACAATGCAATTCACATCAGCTATACTACGATATAAAGTGGAAAAAAGGCTTCGGAACCCGTTGCCAAAGCTATTATCAGGCATTTTGATAGTCAGCCATGTTTTTCGATAATACCTGCTTGTGGTAAGGAGTTCAGCAGGTATGCTCAAATAACATCTACCTTAAAAGATGTTTCGTTTCATTTTCCTTTGTCCTATCATCTATGGCAGCAGGATACGAATGAATATATCAATGATTTATTGCGAGAATATTTCTACAGAAATATGGATATTATCGGTTTGCCTGATGATTTGACTGCGCAATATTTTTTAGGACTAAATATGCATCTGCATTAATGTCTGGGCCGGAAAATCTTCTTGATATTTGTTTAGAACGTTGGCTTTATTAGATACAGTGTGAAAGAAAATCACATTATATGTGAAATAAATATAATTGATATTATAGGCAATATTGAGTAGAATGAAAGTACAAAATATTTATGGCCAAGATATTTTAAATTATAAAGAAAGGGGTAATATTTATGCCTCCTGTCATAGATGAAAACAAATGTATTAAATGCGGTTTATGTGCGCAAATTTGTCCTTTGGATGTTATCAAAGTAGAAGAAAAAGAGAACAAAAAAATAATAAATGTAAAATATCCAAATGAATGTTGGCACTGTAGAGCGTGTGCTATTGATTGCCCGAAAAATGCGATTAAATTACGTTACCCGCTCTCACATATGATTCTTCATATAGAAGCACCAAATGTAAAAAGGGGTGAAGCGTAATGGAGTTAAGACGGAGAAAAGAAATTGTAACTGCTGATGTATTAATTGTTGGCGGTGGTATTGGTGGTATGCAGGCGGCAATTGCTGCTGCTGAACTTGGGGTAAAAACAGTCGTAGCAGAAAAAGCGGATACTAGACGTTCTGGTGCAGGCGCGACTGGAAATGATCATTTTATGTGTTATATTCCAGAGTATCATGGAGATGATTTCCA
This sequence comes from uncultured Peptococcaceae bacterium, assembly GCA_902492275.1. Classification (GTDB taxonomy): domain Bacteria; phylum Bacillota; class Peptococcia; order Peptococcales; family Peptococcaceae; genus UBA7185. Next base: position 5,635 of record CABUKW010000038.1, on the reverse strand, counting down.
AGAAATTTTAAACGAAGTCAGTGAAACATTGGTAGGACCATGGCAAGATGTTTGCATGATGCGTACGATGTTAGAGAGATCGTTTGAATTAATAAAAAAATGGGAGTCTTATGGTATTAACATGCGTCCTAGTGGTGATTATAAGTTTGAAGGACATGCTATGCCAGGAAGAAGACGGTATCATTTAAAATATGATGGACATAACCAAAAACCTCTATTAACGAAAAAAGCGTTAGAGAATGGCGCCATCATAATGAATAAAACGAATATTACAGAGCTACTGGTGGATGAGCAAAAACGAGTAGTTGGCGCATTAGGTATTTGCTTAGCAGATGAAGAACCGGAATTAGTGGTTTTTCAAACTAAAACAGTCATTATAGCTACCGGCAAAGTTGTAAGATTGTATCCAGCATTTCAACCAGCGTTTCCGTTTAATACAGCTAGTTGCCCATCCTCTGCAGGAGCAGGGCAAGCAATGGCTTTACGTGCTGGAGCAAGATTAGTTAATTTAGATATTCCATATATTCATTCCGGCTTGAAGTGTTTCCAAAGATGTGGAAAAGCAACTTGGATAGGCGTTTTAACGGATATTAATGGAAAGCCTGTGGGTCCATTTGTTAACAAACCAACTCGGGAACTGGGTGATGTTACAGCAGATATTTGGCAAAGTGTATTTTCAGAAAAAATGGAAGATGGCACAGGACCGGTTTATATGAACTGTACGCAAACTAGTGAAGAAGATTTAGAATATATGAAAAAGGCTTTAGTATCTGAAGGTGATACCTCCATTTTGGATTATCTAGATCAGTATAAGATTGATTTAAGAAAAGAAATGGTTGAATTTGGAACGTATGAGTATAATTTCAGTGGACGAGGATTAGATGTCGGTGTTGATGGTGCAGCAAGTATTCCTGGCTTGTATGCAACGGGTAATGCAATTGGCAATGTTCGTGGTGATATTACTAGTGCGGCTGTTTTCGGTCAGATATCCGCAGAATCCGCAGCTAAATATGCGAATGAACATGCTTTCGTAGATATTAGTGGTCACCCGCTAATTGAGGAAAAAGCAAAAGAGTATAATAATTATATGACCAGAACGGTTGGTGCTCATTGGTTAGAAGCGAATGCTTCGTTAATGCAAATTATGAATGAGTATATTGGTGTAAAAGTTCGTTCTGAGAGCCTAATGAAAGCGGGCTTAAAATATTTGCAGGATCTAAAAAGATATTCAATAGGGCAAATGCGTGCCGAAAATGCACATGAATTGATGCGTGTTTTAGAAGTCCTTGATTTAATAGATGTTGGCATTGCTACTGCGATTATTTCTGAAAACCGTAAAGAGAGCCGTGGGAAATGTCATAATCGCACGGACTATCCATTTACGAATCCATTACTTAACAATAAATTCCAGACTATTGAGTATACAGAAAATGGTCCTAAGTTAGATTTCCGTAAGAAAATGAAATAAGATAAAATTCATACTATAATGCCATATAAACTTTTCTATCAAAAATTTATATGGCATTAAAAAATATTAGACAATTTTCGTATTGTAAATTGTAAAATCAAGTATGAGAAAATAATGTTACTAAAATAATTTTAAGCAGAGCTTGGAGATGAATTATGGCGCTTATTACAAAATAGGAAGGTGATTCTTATGTCATTAGAAATAATAAAAAAGAAAACAGACGCAGTATATTATATTAAGATTCTTATAATGTTGCTTTTGATGGGCGGATTTGGATATTTACCCGCGATAGAACCCTTGTCTGATATAGGAATGCGCACACTGGGCATTTTCTTAGGAGCGTTGTTTGGGTGGTGTTTTATCGGAATATTAATGCCTAGTATTTTTGCTATGATGGCAATGGTATTATTTGAAGTAAATACAGTTTCGCAAGTGATGTCAACAGGCTGGGGCAACAAAACAACAATGTTAATTTTTTTTATGATGGTAATTGCTGCACTAACTAAACAGTCAGGAGTAAGTAATTTTCTTGCGGTTTATTTCATATCAAAAAAATGGGTATTAGGGAAACCCTGGTTATTTACGCTTACTTTTTTGCTTACGACATATTTCATTGCAGCATTTACAGCTACGATACCGTCAATTCTAGTATGCTGGGCTATTTTTTATGGAGTCTGTGAATATGTAGGATATGAAAAACATGAAACTTTTCCAACATACATGGTTATTTGTATTGTAATAGTTGCAACAATTGGCACAGCGTTATTCCCATTTAAATTAGTAGGCGTTTTAGTATTTGGAATGTTAAAAAATTTGAGTGGTATAGATGTAGATTATGCGACGTATACGGCATTTACTTTGATAATAGGCTTATTAAGTACCGCTGTACTGCCAGTAATGGGAAAATTTATTTTTCGTATTGATGTTAGCAAACTGCAAAGCCTGACAGAAGATGCATTTAGGAATGTCAATTTAAGTTTAACAAAAATTCAGAAGGCTGTAATTTTCTTTATGTTAGCATTAGTGTTTTTATTATTACTGCCAAGCTTTTTACCTGAAAGCAGTTTTATGTATGTTATTCTGAAAAGGTTTGATTCTGTAGGTATAGCAGCTGTTCTAATTGGGATTATGTGCATGATAAGAATTGAGGGAGAACCTATTCTTGATTTTAGAAAAGTTGCTTCAGGAGGTATTCAATGGGATGTTCTGTTTTTAACAGCGACTGTTATGCCACTGTCCTCTGTTATCGGAGCAGAAGAATCTGGAATAACACAATTGTTAGTTAATATATTAAGTCCAATTTTAGCTGGCAAAAGTGCATTCGTCTTTTTAAGCTTAGTTGTTGTAATGTCGATTATCTGTACTCAATTTTGTGTGAATAATGTCGTTGGCGCAATGCTCCTGCCAGTCTTTTATCCGTTTTCCCTTCAATTGGGAATAAAACCTTTGGCTGTAGCCGCATTATTGGCATATAGTTGCCACTTTGCATTATTAACACCATCGGCATCTCCTATGGCAGCATTATTATACGGAAACTCAGAATGGTGTACAGTAAAGGACATCATAAGATATGGCGTTCCTATTATTATAGTTTCAGCTTTGGTATGTTGTATTGTAGGAATACCGTTGTGTCAAATAATCTTATAATACTGTAAAGAAATACCGGAAAGATATGAATTATGTCTTTCCGGTATTAAAATAATCATTATTGGCAACAAAAATCATAAAAACTAACGATATTATAATTAATGTGAAATCAGTTTAGAATATAGTGAGTGGTGAATTTTAATGGTAAGTAGAAATTTCCGTACTGTGGTATTAGGTAATTTTGATGGTGTACATAAAGGACATCAGAAATTAATTAACTTGGGGAAAAAAATTGCAGATCAATATGGAGAAGAATTGGCAGTATTCACATTTTATCCACAAATGCAACAGATAAAAGATTCTTCATTTTGTTACTTATTAGATAAGACTCAAAAAAGAAGAATATTAGAGCAGTTACATGTGGATGTAATAGAGATGATTCCTTTCAATTTTACTATAGAAAAATTATCGCCGGAAGAATTTGTTCGTATTGTTTTAGTGGAAAAATTGCAGGCACGACATGTGGTGGTAGGATTTAATTATTCTTTTGGATATAAAGGGCTAGGAACGCCGCAGCTGTTGAAACAATTAGCCAAAAGCCATGGTATCACTGTTAAGGTGATGGAATCTTATTATGTAGATGGAGAAATAGCTAGCAGTACGGCTATTCGTCAATATTTAAGAGCGGGGAAAGTGGAAAAGGCTAATATACTGTTAGGATATTTCTATAGAATAGAAGGTATTATAGTAGAATATAAAAAATACAATTATATGAAAGGTCTTTCACAATTAAATATTAATCCACCCCAGAATAAGATGTTACCGGCCAAGGGACTGTATGTTGTCAAATGCTATGTAAATGAAACCGTTTATTGGGGAATGTTAAATATCTATGAAGATCATGATATGAGGAACAATTTCGGTGTGAGACTAAAGGCAATTTTATTTAATTTAGATGAAGATATTTATGATCCAAACATTTGTGTAGAACTGCATCATAGACTGTCAAATCGTTTTGGCTGTGAGAAAACGTCTTAATAAATGGTAATGTTATTGTTTGAGTCCTTCTTTAAGAAAGTGATAATTAATTTTATTTTAATTATATTAAATAGCTTTATAGATAACGAAAAAATAAAGACCTTTAGCAAATAAAATTATAACATAGCAATTTTATCTTTTATTAATGTTATGATTTGTTCTAATGTTTTTTCATTTGAAGAAGTTTTGTTGTAGGCTAAAAAAATACTATATGTTAGGTGTAATCGAGAAATCTGTAATTTAGTAAAACGATCGTTTTTGTACAAGCTATCAAAAATCCCACTAGGAAAAGAAATAATGCAGTCATTTTCTGCAGCATAATTGAGCAATTCTTCTCGATTGCTAATTATGCCAACATCTTTTGAGTAGCCATATTTTTGTAAGAAGGTAGCTATATTCTTGGCCATTTCTTCTCCGCCGCTTGTAAAATATTGATATTGTACGAGATCAGACATTTTTATTTTATTATGTTGTTGTGCTAAAGGGTGGTTATTATGAACAGCAAAGCAAACATCTCCTTTATGGATTAGTTCTATTTGGAAATTAGAATGGTAGGACTTTTTAAAAATATTTTTTTCGTCAGTTTTGTAAAGTACGGCTACTCCTAGATCAAGAACACCGCGATCAATACTTTCAAAAATATCATATCCTGTGCTTTCACGATAGCGAATGGTTACTATTTTATTTTCATTTTGGAAGCTTAAAATGCCACTTAAAAAATATTTGGAAATAGATGCAGATATTCCCATGCAAATAGTTTGTTTTTTCTGACAATCGGAAATTTCTCTTAAATTATTAATTTCCTCTATAATGACAAGAATATTTTGAGCATAAGATAGAACCCTTTCCCCTTTTAAAGTAAATGTGATTCCTGTCGGCACTTTATTCAGAATTTGAAAACCTAGTTCTTCTTCTAAATTTTTGATTGCTTTGCTAATTGTTGAGTGCGATACGTAAAGTTGTTCAGCAGCTTTTGAGATTGAACCATTTTTGGAAATAGCATCTAAGAAAAAAAATTGTGTTAAATGCATACAAAATAGCCTCCTTTTCTGTTCGGGGGTGCATTTTTATTGACATTTATGGATAGCGGAAAGGCGACGTTTAGTAAATGCCAGTTTACAAAAACATTTATATTTATCAAAAAAACATTATTATACTCACTGCAAACATTTTACCATCGAAGAAAGAGAAAAGATAGTGTTTTTTAGAAAAATGAAAATATCTGCGCAGAAAAATGGGTAAGTGTTCCGATAGCTCTTGGTATTATTGGTCAAAATCCAGATGCTTGCTATGCTGATAAGCGGGGCGAAGTTCGGCGGGGATGTCTGCTTCTGTCAGTTGCTCATGGATGGCGCAGGTACCGGCAGCTTGGGCGGTTTGGTAATACCAATGCTTGTAGTTCAGCGTTTGCAGCGTTTCCTGCAGCTGTTGGATTTGCGCCAGCACCTTTTCCCGCTGTTGGTCGATTAGGGCTAAACGCTGGTCAATGGTGGCGTCGCCTTCGATGCACCAATCAATGAAAACTTTGATGTCTTTGATGGA
>CABUKW010000037.1 GCA_902492275.1 uncultured Peptococcaceae bacterium | reverse complement strand
TGACAAAAGCGGACAACCGAGGAAATGTCCAGAGCCACGGAGGGATAGGGCAAAGGGTAGCAAAAAGAAAAATCGGATAGGGCGAAGGGTAGCAAATAAAAACGCAAAGTGTAGCAAAAAAAATCCAAAAGGTAGCAAAAAGAAAAAACGATAGGGTAGCACAAAAAATAACCTATAAAATATTCTAACAGTAGATAGCTATTTTTCTGTTGGAAATGCTGACAGCAGGTGTATAATGAGGAGAAGCTATGATAAAGGAGACAGCGTTAGCTGATAGCAAGCAAGTTTGAATAGTGGAGGCAGAGAAAATGGGAAAGACGGCATGGGAAGGTTATGAAGAAGAACAACTGCGCCAGTTGGAGGGATTGGCTGGCCGGTATAAGCAATTTCTGGACAGCGGAAAAACGGAGCGGGAATGTGCCCGGGAGGCTATCCGGCAAGCGGAGGCGGCAGGCTATATCAATTTGCAGGAGGTACTGGACGGAAAGCGGCCTATGCAGAGCAAGATTTATACGGTGGCTATGGATAAAACGGTGGCGCTGTTTCAGCTGGGCAAAGCGCCGCTGGAGCAGGGTATGCAGATTGTGGCGGCCCACATTGATTCGCCGCGGCTGGATTTGAAGCAACATCCGCTGTATGAGGAAGGCGGTATGGCCTATTTTGACACCCATTATTATGGCGGCATCAAAAAATATCAGTGGGTGACGTTGCCTTTGGCCATTCACGGTGTGGTGGTGAAGAAAGACGGCAGCAAAATCGAATGGAAGCTGGGCGAGCAGGAGGACGATCCGGTGATTGGCGTCACCGATTTGCTGGTGCATCTGGCTGGCGAACAGCTGGAAAAGAAGGGCAGCAAAGTTGTAGAAGGCGAAGCGCTGGATTTGCTGGTGGGCAACCGGCCGCTGGCCGGCGCAGAAAAAGAGGCTGTCAAGGCCCAAATTTTGCAGCTGCTGAAGGCCCAATATGATATGGAGGAAGACGATTTTATCTCGGCAGAGCTGGAGGTGGTACCGGCTGGCAAGGCCAGAGATTGCGGCTTAGACCGCAGTATGATTATGGCCTACGGCCACGACGATCGGGTTTGTGCCTATGCTTCTCTGGCGGCCTTTTTGCATACGGAGCAGCCGGAGCGAACTACCTGCTGCCTGCTGGTGGATAAAGAAGAAATCGGCAGTGTGGGCGCTACAGGTATGAAATCCCGTTTCTTTGAAAATACGGTGGCCGAATTGCTGGCCTTAACCGGCGACTACAGCGATTTGAAGCTGCGCCGTGGGCTGGCCCGCAGCCGGATGCTGTCGGTGGATGTCAGCTCGGCCTTTGACCCCGCCTATGCCAGCGCTTTTGATAAACGCAATGTGGCTTATCTGGGCGGCGGCATGGTGCTGAAAAAATTCACTGGCTCCCGGGGCAAATCGGGGGCCAACGACGCCAACGCCGAATATATCGGCTTGCTGCGCCGTGTGATGGAAGCGGGAGCCGTTACCTATCAGACTGCCGAATTGGGCAAGGTGGATCACGGTGGCGGCGGTACCATCTCTTATATTGCCGCCCGCTATGGCATGGAGGTCATCGACTGCGGCGTGCCGGTGTTGAATATGCATGCGCCATGGGAGATTATCAGCAAAGCCGATTTGTATGAAGCGGCCAAAGGGTATTATGCCTTTTTAAATATGCAGTAAAAGGCGTTGTGGATTGCCGGTGCAGTATGAAAAAGCTGTGCCGGTATTTTTATAAAAAACTTGTGGGAAAAGAAAATATGTCATACAATACGAAGATGGAGTCTGATAAAATTGAGGTGTTGTTATGGCGGTAGATATGAAGCGGATGATTGCAGATGCCTTTTTTGAATTGAGCATTGATAAATCTATTGATAAAATAACAGTAAAGGATTTGGTGGAAAGCTGCAATATTTCCCGCCAGACATTTTATTATCATTTTCAGGATATCACAGAGGTTCTCGAATGGAAGATGCAGCAGGAATTAGAACAAATGCTGGCGTATAGTCGAACTGCCGAAACGCCGGAGGCTGCATTGCGCGTTTTTGTAGCGGCAATAGCAGAAAAAAATCATCTCATTCCGCAGATTTTACAGTCACGGCGACGGAATGAAATGGAACAACTGTTGGTGCAGGCAGTGCGTACCTATTTACGGGAATTGTTGCAAAATAGCGCGCCAGCTGTGTCTCTTAGCTACGCGGATTTAGATGTAGCGCTTGACTTTTACGCTTTTGGTATTGGCGGCTTGTTGGTAGCTTGTAGACAGCGGGGCAATATCGATGTGGATGCTCTGACCGGGCAAATATATCGGTTGCTTTCCGGTAACATGGTGGTGTTTCCCTAACTAGCGCTGTCGGTTGTCCAGCCGAACGGTTTCTGTAAAACATGACGATTTTACGGGTTTGCGTCAGTTTCTTTGAGCGTGCTGATTTCTTTGTAAATCAGTTGCATTTCCAGGTCTGTATTGTAAATGACTTCGGCGCTGTTTTTCAGCTTTTCGCGGATGGAATCCGGAATTTCAACCGGCGTTTTGTAGCGCAGTTGATGTTCCAGACTAGCCCAGAAATCCATAGCGATTGTGCGAATTTGTACTTCTACATTGACCAACTGCTTTTTGTCAGACAGAAAAACAGGGACAGCGATAAGCAGATGAAGACTGCGATAGCCGCTTTCCTTGGGTGCAGTAATATAATCTTTTGTTTTAAGCAATGTTACATCGTCCTGTCTTGTCAGCATGTCTGCAATGGCATAAATATCCTCAATATAGGGACAGACTACCCGAACACCAGCAATATCCGTAATTTCCCGCAGTGCCGTTTCACAATTTAACGGCAGATTGCGGCGCTGCATTTTCCGGATCATACTTTCTGGGCTTTTAATGCGGTGGCTGATATATTGGATTGGATTGCGGTTTTTGCTGAAATGCAATTCATAGCTCAGGTTTTCCAGTTTAGTGGTGACTTCACGAATGGCACAGGCGTGAACGACCAGAATATCTTTGATATTCTGAAGGGATTCTGGTAAATCATTTGGAATGTCCGGGATACTCATTTGTTCTAAAAATTTTTTATCAATCACTTGCATGACTTGCATCCTCCTGTTAAGTATTCATCCTATCGGATAAGACAATTCTGATAAATAGTATAGCAAAGATCATGGGACTTGCCTACTTACAATATTTGAAAAATGTATAGACAATCGGCAGGGTTTATAATAAGTCTTTACAAATTGTAGGATTTGTCTATACAAATAGCGAAGATTGCCTATGGTTATGACCAGTGATAACGGTTATAATTATAATAGGGTTTGTCTAAATTGGATTGGTCTAAGGAGCAGAATGGCCAGAAGCTTAGAAGGAGGATTGTATATGAATGAGGTGAAAACCCCAAGAAAACCATTGATTTATTATTATGGCGTTGTATTGTTGGTATTACTGTTGTTTAACTTTCTTGCAGTGCCATATATGCTGCAGGCGCAGGTAAAAGAGGTCGATTACGGCACCTTTATGCAGATGACCTATGAGCAGGAAATCGGCCGGGTAGAACTGCAGAGTAACCAGATTATTTTTACGGACAAAGACGAAAGCCAGGTTTTCAAAACAGGGCTGATGAATGATCCCGATTTAATTCAAAGATTGTATGACAATGGGGCCATTTTTTCCAGCGAAATTGCAGAAAGAACCTCTCCGTTTGTCAGTATGTTATTGTTTTTTGTACTGCCTATGCTGCTGTTTATCGGGTTCGGTCAGTATATGTCAAAAAAAATGATGGAACGGGCCGGCGGCTCCAATTCTATGATGTTTGGCATGGGCCGAAGCAATGCCAAGATTTATGTGAAATCGTCGGAAGGCATTAAATTTTCCGATGTAGCCGGTGAGGATGAAGCCAAGGAGAACCTGACGGAAATTGTAGAATATCTCCATAATCCAGAAAAATATAAAGAAATCGGTGCGTCCATGCCTAAAGGAATTTTGCTGGTAGGGCCTCCCGGCACAGGGAAGACCATGCTGGCCAAAGCGGTAGCCGGTGAAGCCAATGTCCCCTTCTTCTCCATTTCCGGCTCGGAGTTTGTGGAAATGTTTGTAGGTATGGGGGCCTCAAAGGTGCGGGACTTGTTTAAGCAGGCCAAAGAAAAAGCGCCTTGTATTGTCTTTATTGATGAAATTGACGCCATCGGCAAAAAGCGGGACGGCCAATTTGGCGGAAACGATGAGCGGGAACAGACGCTGAATCAGCTTCTGACAGAAATGGACGGCTTTGAAGGCAATGCCGGCGTGATTATTTTGGCGGCGACCAATCGCCCGGAAGCGTTAGATCCGGCTCTGCTGCGGCCAGGGCGGTTTGACCGCCGGGTGCCGGTGGAATTGCCGGATTTAAAAGGCCGAGAAGAAATTTTAAAGGTACATGCCATAAAGGTGAAGCTATCGGAACAAATTGATTTCAATAAGGTTGCCCGTATGGCTTCCGGCGCGTCTGGCGCCGAATTGGCCAATATTGTCAATGAAGCGGCTCTGCGGGCTGTGCGTGATGGCCGCCGCTTTGTGACCCAGGCCGATTTAGAAGAAAGTATAGAAGTGGTGATTGCCGGTTATCAGAAGAAAAACGCCATTTTAACCGACAACGAAAAACGGATTGTGGCTTACCATGAGATTGGACATGCGCTGGTGGCTGCCAAACAAACCAATTCGGCTCCTGTGCAGAAAATTACCATTGTGCCCCGTACCTCCGGCGCGTTGGGATATACCATGCAGGTGGAGGAAGGCAATCATTATTTGATGAGCAAAGAGGAAATTGAAAATAAAATCACCACCTACACGGGTGGACGGGCGGCAGAAGAAATTGTTTTCAGTTCTGTCACCACTGGCGCTTCCAATGATATTGAACAGGCAACTAAGCTGGCCCGTGCCATGATTACCCGCTATGGAATGAGCCGTCAATTTGATATGGTTGCCATGGAAACGGTGCAAAATCAATATTTGGGCGGAGATACCTCGCTGGCTTGCTCGGCGGAAACACAGGCGCAGATTGATCAAGAAGTGGTGGCTCTGGTGAAGGCTTCCCATGAAAAGGCGGCGCAGATTTTGCTGGAGAACAGAGAAAAGCTGGAGCAGTTGTCCGAATATTTATATGAAAAAGAAACGATTACCGGCGAAGAGTTTATGCAAATTTTGAATAGCTGATTGAGTCGTTAATTGAATAACTGATAAGGAACGATTGGAAAAGCAGAGTTGCGCGCAGCTCTGCTTTTTTATGCGGGTTCCTTTTTCTTCATACAAAATACACGGGGCAAATACAATATACATCGGGGAAACAAATTGACAGCCTAGATGGGGAACGCTAAACTAATGAGGGAAAATGACCGGCGCTGCTGCTGTCCCCTTGCGGTGCGGCGCCGGTAAAAAATCCTTGCAATTAGAAGATGACAGGCTGGCATTTTTTCGCTATAATAAGAGAATGTGCGGAGAGAGGAGGACTTGCTGTGCTGGAACAAATTATGACAGTCGCTGGAAATGAACAGGGACAACGGTTATTGCAGCAGTTACTCCAGGAAATGCGGTTATCGGCCTGCTGTTGTGCCGAAACCGGTTTGGAAGCGCGCCGTCAATTGGAGAAGCAACAGTTTGATTTGGTGGTGGTGAACGCGCCCTTATCCGATGAACACGGCGAAGCGGTAGCGCGGTTGGCCTTCCGGCAAGGCGCTGCGGTGATTTTGCTGGTGAAGGCCGAGCATGTAGACGCTGTTTGGGAGCGCATTGGCAAAACAGGCATTTACATGATTGCCAAGCCTTTAAAGCGGGCTGTGTTTTTTCAGATGGTGCAGTGCATTTTGGTGCAGACAGAACGAATGCAGCAGCTACAGGCTGAGCGGGACCGGCTCAACCGTCAAATTCAGGACGCCAATCTGCTCAACCGGGCCAAACTGGTGCTGATTCAGGTGCTGAAGTTATCCGAGCCGCAGGCCCATCACTACATTGAAAAGCAGGCCATGGATTTGCGCATTACCAAGCGAGAAGTTGCAGAAGGTATCATAAATACCTATGAAAATTAGAAAGTTTATGCTATAATTAAACTTTAAATGACAAAATACGAAGACGAAATACTATTATTTTACACATAAATCAAGGGGGATACCAATCAATGAGTACCAAGTACATTTTTGTCACCGGCGGTGTCGTTTCCGGTCTGGGAAAAGGCATTACCGCTGCATCGTTGGGCAGACTGCTGAAAGCCAGAGGGCTGAAGGTGATTGCGCAGAAGCTGGACCCATATATCAATGTGGATCCAGGCACTATGAGCCCATATCAGCACGGGGAGGTTTATGTAACCGAAGACGGCGCAGAAACAGATTTGGATTTAGGCCATTATGAACGGTTTATCGACGAAGACTTAAACAAGTATTCCAATTTAACAACGGGTAAGGTTTACTGGAATGTCTTGACCAAAGAACGCAACGGCGAATATCTGGGCGAAACGGTGCAGGTGATTCCGCACATTACCAATGAAATCAAATCGTTCATTTACAGTGTGGGCAAAACCTCCAATGCCGATGTGATTATCACAGAGATCGGCGGCACCACCGGCGATATTGAAAGCCAGCCCTTTTTGGAAGCCATTCGCCAAGTATCGTTAGAGGTAGGCAGCGATAACTGCCTGTTTATGCACGTTACGTTAATTCCTTATATCAAAAGCTCCGGCGAGCATAAATCCAAGCCAACCCAGCATTCGGTAAAAGAACTGCGTTCGATGGGGATTATTCCGGATATTATCATTGCCCGCTGCGATGAGCCTATTGATAAAACCATCATTCAGAAGATTGCCATGTTCTGTAATGTCAAACCCGACTGCGTCATTGAAAATTTAACCTTGCCGGTGTTATATCAAGCGCCGATTATGCTGGAAGAAAATCATCTGTCCGAAATTGTCTGCCGGGAATTAAAACTGAATTTGCCGCCGGCCAATTTGGGCGAATGGAACGAGATGCTGAAACGGATTAACCAGCGGGATAAAACGGTGCGCATTGCTTTGGTAGGGAAATATGTGAAATTGCACGACGCGTACCTTTCTGTGGCAGAAGCGCTGCACCACGGCGGCTATGAAAACGGCGCGATGGTAGATATTAAATGGGTGGATTCGGAGGATGTTACCGAAGAAACCGTAGCGGAACTGTTGAAGGATTGCCACGGCATTTTGGTACCGGGCGGCTTCGGCGACCGCGGCGTGGAAGGCAAAATTATCACGGCCAAATATGCCCGTCAGCACAATGTACCTTACTTGGGTATTTGTCTGGGGATGCAGATTGCAGTGATTGAATACGCCCGCACTGTTTTGGGCTTGCAGGACGCCAATTCCAGTGAATTTACACCCAACGGCGCCAACAATGTGATTGACCTGATGCCGGATCAGCAGGGCAATTTGCCCAAAGGCGGCACCATGCGGCTGGGCGCTTATCCCTGCGTGATCAAAGACGGTTCGGCTATGGCTAATGCTTATGGCAAATCGGAGGTACAGGAACGGCACCGTCATCGGTACGAATTTAACAACGCGTATCGGGAACAGTTGGAAGCGGCCGGTTTAGCCATCACCGGCACCAGTCCGGACGGTCGGTTGGTAGAAGCGGTAGAAGTGCCGGGCAATCGGTTCTATGTAGGTGTGCAGTATCATCCCGAATTTAAGAGCCGCCCTAACCATGCTCATCCATTGTTCCGGCAGTTGATTAAAGCGGCCTTAGAAAGTAAATAATCATTGGTGTAAAGAGAATTTTATAGAGCAAAAATTTATATGCGGAGGAAATCAGTGAAATGAAAATCAATGAGAATTATCTGAATTTGAAGGATAGCTATCTTTTTGCTACGGTCAACAGAAAATCAAGAGAATTTCAGGCCAGCCATCCTGATAAAAAGGTTATCAAGCTGGGGATTGGCGATGTGACCATTCCATTGTGTACAGCAGTCACCGAAGCGATGCACAAAGCGGTAGAGGAAATGGGTACCAAAGAACACTTCCACGGCTACGGTCCCGAACAGGGCTATGATTTCTTAAAAGAAGCCGTGCAGGCTTACTACGCTAAACGGGATGTGCAGCTAGCGTTAGATGAAATTTTTATCAGCGACGGTGCCAAAAGCGATGTAGGCAACATTCTGGATATTTTCGACAAGGACAACGTGGTGCTGATTCCCGATCCGGTTTATCCCGTTTATGTAGATACCAACGTGATGGCCGGGCGGCAGGTGAAATTTATGGACGCCAACGCCAGCAACGGCTTTCTGGCTATGCCCGATGCCGCCGTACAGGCCGACATCATCTATATGTGCTCGCCTAACAATCCAACCGGCGCCGTGTACAACAAAGAACAGTTGAAAGCCTGGGTCGATTACGCCATCGCCAACGATGCGGTCATTCTCTTTGACGCAGCCTATGAAGTATTTGTGGCAGACGAAAGCCTGCCGAGAAGTATTTTTGAAATCGAAGGCGCCCGCAAATGCGCCATCGAATTCTGCTCCTTCTCCAAAACGGCCGGTTTCACCGGCACCCGCTGCGGCTACACCGTAGTGCCTATGGAATTAGAACGGGGCGGACAAAGCCTGAACAAGCTGTGGCTGCGCCGTCAAACCACCAAATTTAACGGTGTGCCCTATGTGGTACAGCGGGGCGCGGAAGCAGTGTTTACCGAAGAAGGGCAAAAGCAAATTCAGGAAGCCATTGCCTATTACAAAGAAAACGCTAAAATTATTGCTCACGCTCTGGACGAACTGGGCATCTGGTATACCGGCGGCATCAATTCGCCTTATATCTGGCTGCAATGCCCTAACGGTATGGGCTCCTGGGAATTTTTCGACTTCCTCTTGGAAAACGCCAACGTGGTAGGCACGCCGGGCGCAGGCTTCGGCAACAACGGCGAAGGCTTCTTCCGTTTAACTGCATTTGGCGACAGAGAAAACACCAAAGAAGCAGTAGAACGCATCAAAGCCGCTTTGAAAAAATAATTGCATAATTGCATAGAAACAACAGAACGGTACAGCAGACTGTGAAAACAGCGGCTGTACCGTTTTTTTGAGTTTATGATTTTTAAATTGAAGTATTCAGATAAAGGTAAAAGGAGAAGTAAGAGATACACAGACGATGGAACACGCCTATCAATATGGCAGGCAATGCAATGCTGCAGTGTTTCGCTGCGGTCATGAATGCCGGTTCAATCCAGGTGCATGAGAAAAAGTCCTGGTCAGAGGTATGACGGACGTCATCTTTTGGCTGGGACTTTTTGATGGAATTTTTAATTTGCACTGTAGAAATTATATTTCCTCAGCATATTGATAAATCGTTGGGCCGCCGGTTTAAGCGGCTTTTTTGTGTTTGTCACGAGATCAATGGCGGACTTGGGGCTGTCAGGGAGAGGTAATGCGATCAAATCTTTGTGTTTCATGTAAAGCTTGCGGAATTCAAAGGCGGTGATGATAGATACTGCCAGGCCCCGACGAATCATGGTTTTGTGGAAAGCCAGATTGTTGGAGTAATAACGATGCGCAGCAGGGGTGGGGCAGTCCTCTGACGCAGTGTACATCATGTAAGGATTGGTATCAAAAAGTACAATTGGCGTTTCCGTAAAATCTTGCGCCTGAAGCATTTTTTTGCTGCGCAGAGGATGATTGGTATTGCAGCAAAGCACAAATTGATCGGAAAATAATTCTTCCAGAAAAACAAATTTTGGCAGTTGATAGGAAGCAGCGTCTGCGCCCGCGGGATTTTTCAGCAAGGAAGCGGGCATAAAAATAAGTCCGAAATCTGCTTCTTCCTGTGAAATCGCTTCAATAATGTCTAATTTTTCTTTTTCCTGCAAGGTAATTGTAATTTGCGGGTATTTGTGAACAAATTGATCTAATACGTCGATAAGCAGCGGTTCCAGGACGCGTGTATGGCCTAAAATATGCAGCGTATCTGTTTCCAGCGGCTCTTCTTCTGTAAAACCGATAGTTTGATGATCGCAGGATTCTTTTAGTTCGTCATAGATATTCAAAATGGAGCGGGCTTTTTGCAGAAACATTTCGCCAGTTTCGGTCAGTTCGACGCCGCGGTTTGTGCGGTTTAAGAAAACCAGTCCAAATTCGTCTTCCAGTTTTTTAATGGAAAAACTCAAAGCCTGCGGACTGATAAAAAGACGTGCGGCAGTTTGGGCGATAGAATGTGTTTGGGCAATATCGTTCAAATATACAATTTGTTCTGTGCGCATAACGATCAATTCCTGTCTAAATCTGAATTTAATTAATTATAGATTTTTAGATTTATTGCTTGGGCAAAACTGTGCATGAAAAAAGTGGAGATATAGAGTTTTTACTCCGTATCTCCACTACTTACACGATGCATTTTTTATGCCAGAAACCTATAATTTTTCTTACATATTTTAGATTATTTTAGCATAAATCTGCGCAAATGGAAACAGTATTTTTCTGTAAATGCAAAAAAATATTTTTTCCGGCAAGCGTCATCTCCTGTTGCTTAAAGCATAATTATTTCTGTTTTTGTTATATTTATTCATACTAATGCTCTATTTTTTCTCTGCATGCTGTTTCCTCTTCTCAGTTTGCTCCAAATCGGTCTAAATTGCAAGCAGAATTTTTCCCTCATGTTGAAACCATGTCTATTTTGTTTTTAAGACGTCAGATCGCTTTTTATGTCCTGGGGGGGTAGCAAAATACGGCTTGACAGGCTTAAAAACAAAAATACAGCTCCTCAGGCATATCCGGATGGTTCTGATAAGCCGCATTTTTCTTTCTAAGCCGCTGATATGCCGCAGACATATCGGAATACCAAACTGCTTTTTGCGCCGTTTATCCGGCGATTTACAGCCCTTTGGCGACATTTCCTGCCGGAAATGTCGGGGCAGCGTTATCTGCTGCTGCAAAAAGCCATGCCGTGAACGACCTGCCTTCGCCAGGGTGACAACAGCTCTTTACCCCTTTCGCCGTCAGGCCCGCTTTTTTTATGTTTACGATGTTTTCAGTGTTTTTTATGTTTTATTATGTTTTTAAAACATGTTTTAATGTTTTATATTTACGATAGAGAAATAGTATAATATATAAGCGTTTGTAGAATGAAAAATCTATCTCCAGTGTCGCAAACTTGACACACCTTGTCAGCCCACCTGTAAACAATTCTTTACACCTCGGTGTCGCAGATATGACACACCTCGCCAATCTCGCTGGCCTTTTTTCGCCTCCAGGGTCGTTGTTTTGTCATGCTGAGCTTGTCGAAGCATCTTCCAAGAAATAGAACTGCTTTGTCGCCCTGAGCTTGTCGAAGAGTATTCCGAAGCCTAATACCGGAGGGAAGATCCTTCGCTAGGGAAGCTCCCTCGCTTCGCTCAGGATGACAAAAAAGGGTACTCGCCGCCCTTTTATGGTTTTAAACTCCTCGCTGTCTTTGCCCAAATTCTGACTTGCGCTCCACGCCTTTCTGGTGGGGCGCGGACTGTGACGCAGCTTGTGCAAAGCATGATGGACGTTAGTCCAGCAAAGCTGCACAAGCAAGGAACTGTCCGATGCCCGGCGCTTGAAGCGCGTTTAAAGCACGCTTTTTTGTGCGAATGCGCGAATAGTCGGGTACACGGAGGAATAGGGCAAAGCGCAGCAAACAAATTTTGAATATTTATGCAAAATTGAATTCGTTTTTTTGCAACAAAAAAAATAAGGTACACAAAAAAGCAATCAACAAAAAAGATTGCGCTGATTTTGTTTGCTGGACAAACGGCGCTGTTCAAAGTAAATTGTAATTGTATCTATAAAACAATTTAATATACTGCGCAGAGTTGGCGAGAAAGGAGGCTTAGGAGCGATCATATTGGTACTTTGCGGATGCGGTGCGCCGCCCGCAAACCTTGGAGAAAGAAAAAGAGAAGCAGATCCGGCAATTATTTTATTAAATAAAAGGTGGGGATGGAAGTATGGAAACGCTTACGAAAAATTTTGATAAAAACATGGCGATAAAATGGTGCGTCATTTTGCTGTGTACCGTGATGATATTTTTAATTCCAGTAAATGAAACCTTTACATGGACAATCAAAGGCTTTTTTATGATCACAGTTTTTGGTATTCTCTGTTTTGCGTTAAGTACGCTGCCAATGATCATTCTGGCGATTTATTTTCCAGCGATGTTTTGGCTGTTTCAGATAGCGCCGGCAGCGCAATGCTTTAGCTCGTGGAGCAACGATTCGGTCTGGATGATGTTCTTTTGTCTGGTAACCGGTTTGGCGCTGGATCAGACAGGCGTTTTAAAACGTATTATTTATTTTATGATGGAAAAATTAGGCGGCTCGATTACCGCATTTTGTTACGGCATTACCTTGATTTGTGCTGCGGGAATGTATATTGGCGTTAGCGTTTCCAGCGTCATGATTTTTGTGGTATGGGCTTTGGCCAGAAGCTTAGATATCAAGGCAGGCTCAAAAGCAGGCGCTTTTTTGTTTTTCACATTAATGATCGCCAATTCGGCAATGGGAACCATGCTGACTTATGATCCCATGTTCAGCATTTGTGTTACAGCCGGCGCCGGTGTGGTGGAAACGCTGGGATTATCAATTGATCCAAGTATTTTTAACGTAACCTATTATGAATACGCGCTACACAATCTTGTGTTTTTGCCGGAAGTTTTTTTGCTGATTTTTATCGCATCTAAAATTTTCAAGCCAGAACCGGGCGTTTCTATGAGCAAAGAGATGTTTCGCGAAGAACGCAAAAAGCTGGGCCCGGTGCAGTCGAAGGAAAAACTGGCAATCCTTCCGGTTGTTGTGATGTTTTTGGCCTTTGCCACCCAATCCCTGACCGGCTTAACGGTCAGCCAATGCTATGCGGTTACAGCACTTGTTTGCTTTTTACCCTATATCGGGATTGGAACTGCCGATGTTTTCAAAAATTTTAATTATCCAATTATTTTCTTCATTGCAGGCTGCTTAACAATTGGCGTTGTGGCCAATAGCTGCGGAGCCGGCGCGTTAGTCAGCGAAATGGTAAAACCGTTTGTAGGAACCACGCCGTTGACGGCATGCGGGAGTCTGTATGTGATTGGCTATCTGCTGAACTTCTTATTGACGCCGGTTGCCGCCAGCGCCGTATTTGCAGGTCCGCTGACGACACTGGCAATTAACAGCGGTTTAAATCCAATCGCTTGTTACTATGTATTTATTCAGGGCTTGAATAACTTATTGCTGCCTTATGAAGGCGCTACTTATATGATGCTTTTCTCGTTTGGCTACATGACGACAAAACAGTTTATGAAAATTTGTTCGGTCAAAGCTGTCGTAATGTTGTTGTGGTTATTGGTATTTGCTTTACCATATTGGCATTTCATTGGCTTGTGGTTTCTATAACATGTTTCTATAACATGGTTTCAATATAAATCATGAAATTTACAAAGGAGTACAAAGAAAGAAGTACAAAAAGAAGGGAGAATTTTTATGCTGCACAAAGCTCTGACCGATAAGTTTATTGTTGTAGGCGTTGACGGTATGGATCCTCGTTTGGCCAAGTATTTGATGGACGGAGGAGATATGCCCAATTTAAAAAAATTATGCGAGCTGGGAAGCTGCAGAGAGGACCTGGTGCTGTTAGGCGCAAACCCGACAGTTACACCGCCGATGTGGACGACGCTGTCCACAGGCGCTTATCCGCAAACCCACGGTATTACGGGATTTTTTCTGCAAGATAAAGAAAATCTGCAATATGTATTGTATGGCTTAGATTCCAGGAGCTGCAAGGCAGAACCGCTATGGAACGTTTTGGCGGAACAGGCCCACAAAAATACGCTGGTATGGCACTGGCCGGGATCCAGCTGGCCGCCGACCAGTCAGGACGAGCATTTACATGTTGTTGAAGGAACCAATCCCAACGCTATCAACGCTGGTGTGGCGGAGTGTGATGACGATAAGGTCATCATCGCCTCAGAAGAAATCAAGCAGGTGCGCTATGAAGTTTGCAGCGAGTTTGTACCAGAAGGCGCAGGGTGTATTTTAACAGATTTGCAAGATACCATTGCCGGTGAAGACGATATTGTGATCAGCAGTGATCGGGCTGTGGAGAATGATACGAAAGCTTCTTTAAAAGGGACGAAGCGAATTGAAATTATCAGTACCGATATTGAAACTTACAATGAAGCGTTCAGTATGAGCAAGTGGCTGACCGATATTGTTTACTCGCCGGTGAAAGCGCCAAATGGCTGGAACTTTGCTATACCAGAGGGCGCAAAAGAGTTTTTTGTTGTAACTTCCGGCGGACTGGTCAGACGTCCATGTCTGATCTTAAAAAACAAAGAAGGGATTTACGACAGCGTTGCGATTTACAGCTCTAAAAAAGGGGACGGCAAGCCGTTGACGGTGGTGAAAAAAGGGGAACTGTGCTTCAATTTCCGTGACCTTGTGACAAAACAGGATGGGTCAAAAGTAAATGCGACGCGGCATATTAAAATTATGGAATTGGCAGATGACGGTTCGCAGCTGAAACTGTGGATGAGTATCGCGTTGGATGAAGATAACGATACGTTATTCCACCCCAAATCTATTTTGCAGGAAATCAAAGAAAAAGTCGGTCCTGTGCCAACAGCGCCGCGGGCTGTGAGCGGCACCAATCCGGACGTCGTCAGAGAAATTATGATTCCTGTTTGGGGAAAATATGCAGAATGGCAGGCCAAGTGTTTATGTACCTTTATGGATGAAGGAAAATACGATTTTATTTTCTCCCATCTGCACAATGTAGACTCTATTGGACATAAAATCTGGCACTTTGCAAAGGACGAAGCATTGTGGGAAAAACATTTTGACGTTGTAAAGAAAGAAAAAGAATATCAGGAATTTATGCGGGAAGTCTATGTGCAGACGGATGCCTATATCGGTCAGTTCCTGCCGTATATTGAAAAAGGCTGGTCTGTCATTTTAGTATCTGACCACGGATTTTTGACGTCGGAAGAGGTATCGACCGCCATTGGGATGGCCGGAGGCATCAGCGTCCCTGTTATGGAAGAATTGGGCTATACCGTTTTGAAGAAAGATGAAAACGGCAATCCGCTTGCCGAAGTAGACTGGAGCAAAACGACAGCTGTCATGAGCCGCGGCAACGATATTTGGATTAATTTGAAAGGCCGTCAGGCGCAGGGGATTGTTGATCCCAAAGATAAATATGCGTTAGAACGGAAAATCATCGACGATTTGTATCGATATCGTTATCATGGAAAACCGATCGTCGAATTTGCACTGCAGAACAGAGCGGCACAAGTCCTGGGGATGGGCGGTCCTGAATTTGGAGATATTATTTTCTGCACGGCCGAAGGGATGAACCAGGGACACTGTGACGCGTTGTCTACGACTTACGGTTATGCCAATACGTCGGTTTCGCCAATTTTTGTAGCAGCCGGACCGGGATTTAAAAAAGGATATCAAACGGAGCGGGTGATCCGTCAAACAGATGTGGCGGCGATTTTAGCGGTTATTGCCGGCGTGCCGTTACCGGCCCAATGTGAAGGCGCTCCGGTCAGACAAATTATCGATGGAGATTTTTAAAAATAAAAGAGTTGTAAGCCATACAGGTTACTTTTGTTAAGAAACAAATCATGCAACCAGGGGCTGCCGTTTCACGCATGTCGATTCGTGGAGGGCGGCCCTTTTGTTTTGCGAGAAACGGGCGGCAGTTTTGACAAGACGTATAGAAATTCGTAAATGTTTAAGAAATATTCAAGAGATTCTTACAATTTTTCAAAGCATGATAATTTTTATTGCCATTTTGCTAGTCGTCTATTATAATGAAAAAGAAAACTGACTGACCAGTCAGTCAATCGATACGTGTTTACAGGAGGAGAAAGCATGAGGAAACAGACAAAACGAAAGGTGGCAGCATTGACGCTGGGGAGTTTTCTTCTGATGTCAATGATGAGCGGCTGCGGGTCAAAAGACACAACGCAGGAGGAAACGGTAGCGACTGTTCCGGTAGAGGCGGAAACAGTGCAGGTACAGAATTTTGACAAGGTTATCACACTGGGCGGTTTGACAGAAGCGGAAAGCACGGTCAGCGTAATCCCGAAGGTAAGCGGCATGGAGCAGATTGTATCGTGCAATGTGCAGGTCGGCGACAAGGTAACGGCCGGACAGGTGCTGGCCCAGCTGGACAATGAATCGACCCAGTTGAACGTGAACGGCGCGCAGATTGGCGTGACCAACGCGCAGAATAATATTGCGACAGCGCAGCAGTCTTATGAAAATGCTGTGACCAATTATAATAATGGTTTGGCGTTGTTTGAAATTGGCGCCATCAGTCAGACCGATCTGGATCAGCTGAAGCTGGCCAAGGAAAGCGCAGAAAGTCAGATGAATGCGGCGCAGATCGGCGTTTCCAGTGCGCAGAACTCTCTGGCAAGCGCACAGCTGGCTTTGGACTATGCCACCATTACAGCGCCGATCAGCGGCACTGTAACCATGGTGAATGCTGACGTAGGATCTTATGCAACGGCCAGTTCCCCGATGTTTACCATTGCCAATGTGGATACGCTGGAAATTTCCACAGGTATTAATGAACAAAATGTAAGTAAAATTCGGATGGGACAGGAGGTTCTGCTGAAGGTAAACTCCGTATCCGACCAGTGGTTCAGCGGCAACATCACAGAGATCAGCAGCGTTATGGATTCACAGACCAAAAATTATCCGATTAAAATTTCTTTTGCAAATCAGGACGCGGCTATGACGGCCGGGATGTATGCAGAAATTAACGTGATTGTGGATCACGCCGACAACGCAGTGGTAATTCCGGTGGACGCAATCACCTATAAGGGCGCTGTGCCGGTAGCTTATGTGGTGCAGCCGGACGGCAGCGTAAAGGCTGTGAATCTGACGCTGGGCATTAACGACGGGCACAATTATGTTGTGCTGGAAGGGTTAAAGGCAGGCGATCAGATTGTGGTAAAAGGCGCCAGCGATCTGGTAGACGGCGAGCTGGTGACGGTAACCGTATTAGATGGTATCGAGCAGGATTTGACCAGCAAGGCTGCAGATGAGACCGGCGATGCAGACAAGACGGAAGCCGGCAGTGATGAAGATGCTGCACAGGGCGCTGATCCTGCAACCGATCAGATTGACGAAGATGCAGAAAAAACAGAGTGAGGTGAACAGACTTGAATATCGGTAAATTTTCGGTAAAACGGCCTGTCACCATCAGTATGATTGTATTGATTATTATTATGTTCGGGATGGTATCCTTCAGCAAGATGAGCGTGGATTTGATGCCGGAAATGGAATTCCCTATTCTGGCTGTTTTGACCACCTATGAAGGCGCAGGGCCGGAAGAAGTCGAAGAAAACGTAACCAAGCCGATTGAAGAATCGATGGCTTCGGTTTCTGGTATCGACAGCATCACCTCCATCAGTTCGTCAGGTATGTCCATTGTGATTATGATGTTCGATTACGACATTGACCTGGACTCGGCGACCAACTCGGTGCGGGATAAGATCGAGCAGGCCAAGTTCTCTTTGCCGGACGAGGTTGATGATATCAGCGTTATGAAGATGGATATGAACAGTATGCCGATTATGATGGTAACTGTTTCCGGGGAGCGCAGCCTGAACGATATCAAAACCATTGTAGACGATACGATCGCGCCCCGTTTGGAACGGATCAACGGTGTTGCTGCCGCTACGACGATCGGTGGGGACGAACAGCAGGTCATCATTACGGCAGATCCCTATAAGCTGAGTGCGTATGGACTGAATATCAATTCTATTTCACAGATTGTAGCGGCTGAAAATGCCAATCAGCCGGGAGGTTATGTGCTGCAGGGCAGCAAAGATGTGCTGGTGCGTACCTTAGGACAATATGAAAGCATCGACGATCTGGCAGAAACAAAAGTGACGCTGCCTTCCGGCGGTTCGGTACGTTTAGGCGATGTTGTTGACATTCAGGTGGGCGTTGCGGATGTGACTTCCTATGCGACGCTGAATGGGCAAGAGGTAATTGCCATTGGGGTACAGAAGGAAAGCGACGGCAACACGGTAGAGGTTGACGAAGGCGTTAGAAATGCCATTGAAGAACTGCAGAATGAATTGTATGACGACATTGTGATTTCCATTCCCTATACGTCTGCCGACCAGATTTTGAAGTCTGTTGCAAACGTAGAATCCAATTTGTTCATGGCCGTTGTGGTATCCATGCTGGTCATCTTCATATTTTTGGGGAATTTCCGCAGCACCATTATTATCGGGGTAGCGATTCCGATTTCTCTGATTTCCACCTTTGTGCTGCTGTATTTTGTGGATTACACCTTAAATATGATTACGCTGGCGGCGTTGGCGTTATCTGTCGGGATGGTTGTCGATAACTCCACCGTTGTATTGGAAAATATTTATCGGCACCGCAGTATGGGCAAGAGCAAATATCAGGCGGCGGTAGAAGGCACTCAGGAAGTTGTCAGCGCGGTTGTCGCTTCTACCTTGACGACAGTAGCGGTATATCTGCCATTTGTATTTGTCAGCGGCTTATCGGCACAGATCTTCATTCCGTTTGCAGCGACGATCTGCTTTGCGCTGGTGGCTTCTCTGGTGGTATCTATCACGGTAGTGCCGATGATGTCCTCCAAGCTGTTGATTATGTATACGTACAGCGAGGAACATAAACCGAAGGGACTGGCCAAATTCCAGGCGGGGTTTGACCGTCAGTTCGATAAATTTGTTCATGCTTATCAGAAAGTGCTGGTGGCGGCGCTGAATCATAAGAAAACAACGATGCTGGCTGTGACGGTTGCTTTGGTATGCTCCTGTCTGCTGATTCCGCTTATTGGCGCCGAGCTGATTCCGGAACAGGATGGCGGCGTTATTATGGTTTCCATCGAGCTGCCGAATAATACGGTGCTGGATGAAACCAAAAAAGTTTCCTTGCAGGTAGAAGAGATGGTCAACAAAATACCGGAAGTAGATACTGTTTTGCTGAGCGTGGGCAGCAGCGGCGGCGTCAGTATGGGCGGCAGCAGTGAAAACTCTGCCACGATGATCATTCAGATGAAACCGCTGGAGGAACGGGACCGCAGCAGTCAGGAAATCGCGCAGCAACTGCAGACCCAGGTAGATGGGATTGCAGGCGCAGATATTACTGTGTCGGCTTCCAGTATGGTCAGTACGTCGTCCGGCGGTGCAATTTCTTACGAAATTGAAGGCGATAGTCTGGATGAGTTGGAAGCCATTGCTAACGATATCGTAGAAATTATGGAAAACACTTCCGGCACGGTGAATATTGAAAATAGCATGGAAGATACCAGCGATGAATTAAATATTATTATCGACCGCTCCAAAGCGGCGCAGTACAATATCAGCGCAGCCAATATCTATGGTACCGTCGCAATGGCGCTGAATGATATGACGGTTTCCAAATATCGCGGCGGTGATAATGAAATCGATATCGTATTGAAATATCCGGAGGATCTGGTGGATTCTCTGGAAGACCTGGAAAACCTGATGATTCCGTCCAACACAGGCGGGCAAGTGCCGCTGACGGAAGTGGCCAGCGTGGTGCGAGGCGAAGGTCAGCAGAGCATCAATCGTCAGGATCAGAGCCGTGTTGCGACAGTGTCCTGCGACGTATACGGCCGCGACCTGCAGAGCGTCAGCATGGATATTCAGGAGCAGTTAGATCTGCTGCCAGTTCCGAATGGCTACACCATCGACACTGGCGGTGATTTGGAAAGCATGCAGGAAAGCTTTACCGATTTAGGTCTGGTTATTGCGATGGCCTTGATTCTGGTCTATATGGTAATGGCCTGCCAGTTCGAAAGTATCTTCCTGCCGCTGTTGATCATGGCCAGCGTGCCGGTTATGTTTATCGGTGTGTTTGTAGGCTTGTTCCTGACCAACCAGACGATCAATATCATGTCGTTGATGGGCGTGCTGATGCTGGAAGGGATTGTGGTAAACAATGCTATCGTATTGGTGGACTATGTACAGCAGCTACGTGCGAAAGGGCTGTGCAAGCGGGAGGCCGTTGTAGAATCCGGGAAAACAAGAATGCGCCCGATTTTAATGACGACCTTGACGACTGCCGTGGCCATGCTGCCGCAGTTGCTCAGTACGGCAGAAGGCTCGGAACTCTTTAAACCGATGGCGGCTACCGTTATTTTCGGGTTATTGTGTTCCACGATCATCAGTCTGCTGGTAATTCCAGTATTGTACGAAAAATTAGAAAGCCTGCCTAAAAAAGCACGGCGCAGAATTATGAAAAACAATCCGCAGGAAGAAATCGACGCGGCCATGCTGGCTCTGGAAGAAGGCTGCTGGCATGACTGGGAAGAATTGCAGGCCACATTAGAGGCCGCCAAACAGGCAGAGGAGGGCGAAGCGCATAAATCATAATGAATAGTGTCAAAAGGAATTCTGGGGCCGTTGGGGGAACGGTTCCAGACGCCTTACGGATACGGGGGATCGCAATGGGGGAAAAAAGCAACAAACGAGAGTTGATATTGGCAGCCGCTCAGGAAGTATTCTTTGAGAAAGGCTACCACAGCGCTACTTCGGAAGAAATCGCTAAACGGGCAGGTATCGGCAAAGGAACCATCTATCAATATTTTGACAGCAAGCTGGAAATCTTTCTGGAAATGCATCGGTTGTATATCGCGCAATATACAGAAATGTTGATAGATTTGTTGGATGATACACGTTCTTTTGAGGAAAATTTACGCTGCCTGGTGCAGTATCATATTGCCAATATGGGCGAACTGTCCCGCTATGCGATGCGCTTTTTGTCAGATACGCCGCCTGCGCATCTGCAGAGCAACAAAGGCAATGAAATTCTGAGCGATATGAAGCGCAGCATTCGGACGGTACTGGAACGGCTTATCAACAGCGGCAAACAGCGCGGTGAAATCCGCGATCTGGATGTGCGTCTGGTGATGTGTTATCTGACAGGAAATTTCCTGGGTATCGCCCATCTGATGAGTACAGAGGACGCTACCGAAGCGCAAAAGCGACAGTTGGAAGATGATGTGATGCAGATGGTACTGCATGGCTTGTCGAAACCGAAAGCAGAATAATCATAAAGCAGAACAATCATAAACAGATGAAACGGTGCAGAAGGATGAAAACGTCGTCCTTCTGCATTTTTGTTATGGCGCATCAAACAATCATACAGAAACGCTGATGTCAATGGGAAAGGCGCGACGGTGTGTCCCGTCATTTTTTGCAGTTTTTTCGGCGCGCTTTCTTTTCGTTGGTGCAGGAATCTGTTATAATAAAAAAATACTATCTACACAGAAACGGGGTGAGACGATGCGTCAGGTATGGCAGACGGTGGAGGCGTTTCATATGCTGGAAGCAGGCGACCGCGTGCTGCTAGGCGTGTCTGGCGGGCCTGATTCGGCGGCGCTGCTGCATTTATTGGTCAGCAGGCAGGAACAATATGGCGTGGAGCTGTTTGTGGTGCATGTCAATCATCAGCTGAGGCCGGAGGCGGCAGAGGAGGCTGGTTATGTGCAGCAACTGGCGGCGAAGTGGGGATTGCCCTTTCGTCTGTTTACAGTGGATGTGCGGGCGATGGCGGCGGAGCGAGGCTTATCGCTGGAGCAGGCCGGTCATGAAGCCCGGTTTGCCTGCTTTCGGGAGGCGGCAGAGGATTGGCAGATTACCAAGCTGGCCTTGGGCCACCATCGGGACGACAGGGCGGAGAGTGTGCTGCTGCATCTGATTCAGGGCTGCGGGTTGGAGGGCTTAACCGCCATGCCGCCCAAAGACGGCTGGCTCATTCGTCCGTTGGCGCAGGTATCCAAGCAGGAATTGGTACAGTATTGCCAGCAGCAGAATTTGTTATATTTTGTGGACAGCACCAATCTGGAGCCAGGGTGTCTGCGTAATCAAATCCGGTTAGAATTGCTGCCCAAAATCAGGCAGTACAATCCCCGTATCAGCGATGGGCTTCTGCGCCTGCAGGAAAGCTGCAGCGCCGACGCCGATTATCTGAACCAATGCACAGAGGAATTATGGCAGCGGTATGGCAGTCAAGCCGATGACTGCGTATTATTTCCGGCTGCGGTTTGGCGGCGGCAGCATAAAGCTATGCAGTGGCGGCTGCTGCGCTATTTATACAAACTATTGACGG
>CABUKW010000036.1 GCA_902492275.1 uncultured Peptococcaceae bacterium | reverse complement strand
ATATGGTGACGTTGGCGCCAATACCTGGCAGCGTATTGCGAAGACTATGCCTGAACTGGAATTGCCTTATCTGAATGGACTGGGACTTTCCCGATTGGTACCTCAGTTTGCGGCACGAAAAAAAATTGGCACTGGTCTACCGTGCTATACCGCTCGTATGGCAGAGCTGTCTAAAGGCAAGGACACCATCACCGGGCATTGGGAATTATGCGGCATTATCACCGAAGAACCGTCGCCAACTTTTCCCAATGGATTTCCCGAAGAATTGTTACAACAGATTTATGAAAAAACAGGCGTGACCTTTCTGGGCAATGAGGTGGCCTCTGGCACAGAGATTATCGCCCGTCTGGGCGATGCCCATGTGCGCACCGGTAAACCTATTTTATATACATCGGCCGACAGCGTGTTGCAAATTGCTGCCCACGAAGATGTGATTTCGGTGCCTGAGCTGTATCGCATTTGTCAGGCAGCCCGGGACTTAACCCGCTCTGGTCCCTATAAGGTGGGCCGTGTCATTGCGCGCCCCTTTGTAGGTGTCAGCGGCGCCTATCGGCGCACTGCCAACCGCCATGATTTTGCCTTAACGGTACCATCTCACAATTTATTGCAGGATTTATTGGTGCAGGGCCAGCAGGTGTGGGCAGTGGGCAAAATTCAGGATATTTTTGCCGGTACAGCCTTTAACCAGGCGGTACACACCAGCAGCAATGAAGATGGTATGGTTCGCACTATGGAATTGTATCAGCAATTGCAGCAAGGGTTGCTCTTTGTCAATCTGGTAGACTTTGACATGAAATACGGACACCGCCGCGATATTGTCGGTTACGGCAAAGCGTTAGCCGCTTTTGACGGGCAGCTGGGACAGCTTTTACAGCAGCTAGATGAAGAGACGCTTCTTATCATCACTGCAGACCACGGCTGTGACCCGGGCTATAACGGTACCGACCACACCCGCGAATATGTGCCGCTTTTGCTCTGCGGCCACATGGTAAAGGCTAACGACGCTGTAGATACCCGCAGCAGCTTTGCCGATTTAGCCGCCACTTTAGCCGATTATTTCGCGATTACTTATACAGGCGCAGGAACCAGTTTTGCCAAGGAGGTATTTAGATGAGAGCTTATGATATGATTGCCCGCAAACGGGACGGCTTGTCCCATAGCCGGGCAGAGTTAGAATTTTTGATAACAGGCTATGTAAAGGGTACCATTGGCGATGAGCAGATGGCCGCTTGGCTGATGGCAGTCTACTTTCAAGGCATGACAGAAGAAGAAACGGTACTGCTGACCGATATTATGGAGCATTCGGGCGCTGTGATGGATTTTAGCGAGATTCACGGCACGGTAGTGGATAAGCACAGCACAGGCGGTGTAGGTGATAAAACCACGCTGATTGTGGCGCCGTTAGTAGCGGCTGCCGGCGTGCCGGTAGGAAAACTATCGGGCCGGGGATTGGGCTTTACCGGTGGCACCATTGATAAATTGGAGGCCATTCCAGGCTTTCAAACCAGCATGGACACAGCGCAATTCATGGAGCAAGTCAACGGCATCGGCGTTGCTGTCGCTGGACAGACTGCTAATTTGGTGCCAGCCGATAAGAAAATCTACGCGCTGCGGGACCTCACCGCTACCGTTGAAAGTATTCCGCTGATTGCCAGCAGTATTATGAGTAAAAAACTGGCTTCCGGCGCTGCCTGTATTGTATTGGACGTAAAATTCGGCTCCGGCGCTTTTATGCAAAAGCGAGAGCAGGCAGAACAATTGGCCCGTACCATGGTCAAAATTGGCAATGGTTTGGGCCGTAAAACGGTGGCCGTGTTATCCTCTATGGAGGAACCACTGGGCTATGCAGTCGGCAACAGTTTGGAAGTGCAGGAAGCTATGGACACCTTGCAAGGCCATGGGCCGGCCGATTTAACGGAGCTTTGTCTCAGCTTGAGTGGGCAAATGATTTATTTAGGCGGAAAAGCAGCCAGCGCGCAGGAAGGATATGCCAAAGCGGTTCAACTTTTGACAGAAGGCAGAGGATGGCAAAAATTTGTGCAGCTGGTAGAAGCGCAGGGGGGAACGCTGCAGCATGGATTGCCGCAAGCAACGCATCAGCTTGCAGTATCTGCGCTGCATACAGGCGTGGTGCAGGCTATCGACGCCAAAGCCATCGGTCATGTCAGCATGCTGTTAGGTGCTGGACGGGAGAGCAAAGCCGCAAGCATTGACTTGTCGGCAGGCGTGTTGCTGCAGAAAAAAGTAGGGGAGTCGGTCAGTGCCGGTAAACCATTGGCCGTTTTGCATTATCAAGATGGTTACGCTGAACGGGTGCAGGAAGCGGCACGAGAATTGCAAAACGCCTATACCATCGGCAAGGCAATCACCAAAAAAACGCCGTTAATCTGGAAAATCATCGGCGCATCATAAATGCTATTCGGTAAAATACCTTGAACGCTCAGAACGGAAGGACTATCTTTATAAGACTTCATAAAACATAAAACCGCCACGTTTATGGTGGCGGCTTTATGTTTAAAAGTGTATATACTTATATAAATTTATTAAATTCTTCTTGTGTAGTCCGTAATTGTTTTCGCAGAATTTCACGCCATAGGTGAAAATGAATTTCTCCGCTGCCTTTTGAAACTTTTGTGCGCAGAATGGTACCATCCGCAAGAACTTTTCGATAAAAATAGTGGTCAGTTTCCTTGTATAATTCCCAACCTGTTCGTTCACAATATCGTTTCAACGCTCTCCAGCTTGGCATACAATTCCATCCTCCAATTCTTTTGGAGATTTGGCAGTTAAAGCTTTCATAATGTAGGGAATGTGAGCTTTTCTGTTTAAAGATTTGGAGTACGTTTCATATTCTTGGTAATATTCTTCGGCATATTCGATAATATCGTTTACAAGTGCTGCTTTCGCCTGGGCAAGGTCGGCGCCATTTGCGGCTAAATCTAGTTCTTCTAACGATAAAGTAATACTGCCGTCGTCTTCAACATATTGTTTTGCAGAAAACGTAAGGCCGGAAACAAGTTGAGATATCATGTCGGTAGTGCATAACATTAAATAGTCTCTTGTACGTTTGATAAAGGCCGGTTTTTCCCGAACCACAGAGTCTATGACTCTACTCCATTCTTTTCGGACATCGCTTGAACATAATGCATACATATCCTTCATCTCCTTTTCACCTCCTAATTTAGCACAAAACGTACAACTTGTCAATTTAGTACGTTTTTATACATGGCATGTAATTTAGTCTATGAAACAGACATTGATTGTATGTCACGGTTAGAGAACTGTTCTGTTATTTCAGTTAGAACCTTTTCCGCTGTGTTTTTCTGATAAATCCATCAACTATTGTCCCGATGCTGCATAAATTAAAACAGGAAAAGAATATTTTCCCGTATTTTATTTTGTGCAGAAGGGGAGAAGGATATGAGTGATGAAAGCAAAGTAACGCGGGAGGACATCATGGAGCAGCTGCAGGCTGGTCATCGGGCCCGTTTAGATGGCAGCATTCTGCAGAATTTCAATAAAGATTCTGTGCAGTTTCGCGAAGTGTTGCCCAACCGTCCACCACAGCGACCGCAACAACCACAACAGCCACAGCAACAGATTCCAGAAAGCTATCTGAATTATGCGGCGCAACTATTGGAACAGATGCGGGGTGTTTACGGCAGTTCTTGGGATAATTGCGGCTGTGGAAGCAGTTGGCACGGCGGACATAATCATTTTTATGACCCATGCAGCGGCGCTGACGCCGCACCTCCAAGCTGCGGATGCCCAGTATTCGATTGCACCAGCAACACATGCTGCAACGATAACTTTGTGCCGCCAAGACCAAAACCGCAGCCGTCTTGCCCGCCGCCAATGCCCGATTGTGGCTGCGGTACCACAACTTACTATGACGATTGTGCCTACAAATTACAGCAGTTATGCGATCAGTTGAATCGTATCGAATCTATGACCAAGGAAATGTATCTGACCAATCAGCAGTTGTTCAGCTATATTATCGAGTATTACAACAACTTTATTGCTACCAGCAATACCGGCAGCAAATCGGACAGCGATTGCTGAAAAGGGGAAGCATAAGACATCATACAAAAGGCTCCATGCAAAAAGGCCAGCCCAATTTTACGGCTGGTCTTTTTGTATTTGGCGTTCTTGTTAGTTGTTAATAGATAGTTTTTTCTTTACAAGAAGAATAACCCTGTGATTTTCCAGAAGGGAATGATGACCAAAGGAACCATAAGGCAGCATAGAATCATTTTTGCGCCGAAATATTTGATGAAATCCTTTATACTGATAAATCCAAAAGAAAAATACAACATATACAAAGCGTATTCATATGGGAATAAAATCTGATCTGTTCCCAATGCTATAACGCTATAAATGACATAAGGATTAATGCCAAGTTCTGTGGCTATCTGCAGATATGTGCCAGTAAAACCTGCCATGATAGCCATAGGGGTCAAAAGGAAGTTCAACACTACATTGACGATATAGATAATGAATACAACTGTGCCAGCACCGGCATTTACTGTCAATGGAGCAGCCAATTGCGTGACCAATGCACCAAATCCCAAAGCCTGTGCTACAAAGCCAATGCTCATGCAACTTGCCACAAATAGAATAAAACTGAAATCTAATCGTTTGATATCATTTTCACTGCCGCAGCCAATCCCTGGAAGCATCATCAAAGCTGGCAGAATAATAAAAGCCCAAGTAGAATCCCAGCCAAATAAGCCAGCAGCAATCACGTAAGCAAATAAGAGAATAATCCAGACAGCAGCTTTCTTTTCGATAAAATTCATCTTACCCAGTTCCTTCAGTTTTGCAGAGAAATAGGCCTTACCATTAATCTCAGTAGAGGCTTTAAACATCAGCAAAATTAAAAACAGTGCCAAAATAAAATAGAGAATAACAGGTATTTGTAAGAAGGTCCAATCTAAATAACCGATTCTCATGGGACCTACAACCGGTTCCCCTAAACCTTCCATCATCAATACGTTAGAGCCATAGCAAAATACAGGAGGAATGATACCGCCAATGGCAGCCGCTAGAAAAATACCGGTTCCTTCTTTGGAGAACTTAGGTAATTCCAAGGCACGACATAAACCGTACGCCAAACCTGCCAAAATAACATAGGCGTTACCAAACAAAATGATATTTAAAATGGTACCCAATAGACCGATACCTAAAACCAAACCTTTGTAGGAACCGCCAACAGTCAAAATAATTCTATAAGAAATGCGCAGTAAAATACCGCTACTATCCAATACATTTACTAACAGTAATGCGCCAATTACCATCCAGACAGTGGACATTGTCCAAGGATACCAAGCTAGAGCCGAGTCAGCTAAACCCAATAATATATACGCAACTGGCAACAAAAGCGTAATTGCAGCCTGTGGTAATGTTTCAAAAGCAATCGTTAAAATTGCAAATACTGTGACAACTAAGAATGTACGCATTGAATGTACGCATTTGCGTGGTAAAAAGTTCTGTAGTAGGAATGTTAAGAATAAAAAGAGGAATCACCAGTGCAACCAGCCACATTAGAATTGTTTTCGCATTTAATTTTGCAGCCATAAAAAGACCTCCAGACATAAATTAAAAGAGTTTATAAAATAATACGGAATGAAAAGTTATCTTTATTATATCTATAAACGAATTGTCTGGGAAATACGAAAAAGCAGATGTGAACATAATCGTTTTCTTATGTCGGCATCTGCTTTTATACATTATTTTTTTAATAATTGATACTGCTCTAGTATTTGTCGAACTTCCTCAATATACAAGTTCTGCAACCGGCTGTTTTGCTGTTTGCGATATATCAAATAAACTGGCCAATTGAAATAAATATCTGAGATAAATGAAATACAATCATTTAAGACTGGAACAGCTTGATAATCAGGATAAATTTTTTGATAATGTTCCAGAGACAAAGGGGTACCGTCTAAAAAGATGGCGCTGTTTTGCTTCAATAGTTGTAATGCTGTCGTGCGCTCAATATCAAAAATAGGATATTTCGTCAAAGGGAGATTTTTGATAAATACATCTATCTCAAATTGTCGGCCAAAAATCAGTTGTTCGGAAATTAATTGAGAAAATAATATTTTTTCTTGCTCGGATTTTTTGTGGGCTTTATTCATCAGAGCAAAGGTATGACAATTTTTTAACGGTAAAATGACAAGATTTTTATAATTCGCTAAAGATTCTGGAGAAAGAATGGCTTTATCTTCTGTATAAATAGCGAGAATTGCCATATCAAGCAATCCTTTGGAAACTTTATCTTGTACCTTCGGAGAAAAGGTATTATTCGGTATTAGATTAGCTTTTGGAAATTGTGTTTTAAATCGTTGGATGAACTCTGCATATAAAAATTCATAGGAGGAACCGACCATTAATGCGAAATTACCAGATAATTCTTCTGCGTGTGCCGTATAATTTTTAATATAGTTTACTTCATGCATAATTTTTTTCATAGAATCTAAAATATAAGCGCCGTTCTCAGTAGGCTTTACTCCAGATTTGGTTCTTGTAAAAAGCTGTACTCCGATTTCCGTTTCAAATTCATGTAATAATGCACTTAAGGCCGGTTGCGAAATTGCGAAATATACAAATTTCTGGCCGCCTGTGAGATAGAAGTGCATTTTTCAATCTCTAAAATTTGCTGAATTTGTGTAAGACGCATGTATATCATCTCTTTTCGATAAAGATTTGTTTTTATCATACCATAAGCATTTTCTTATATCAACATTGGTAATTCAGGATTGTTCTATTTTCAAAAAAACTGCTACAATGACAGCACGGAATGGAAATAGTTTATTTGAAAAAGGAGTCGATATCATGGGAAGTCCAAGTGTATTTCCTACTGGCGTGACAATTTACGATCCGGAAAAATGCTTTAACGGTTACACGTTATTCAACGCACCGGAGGTAGGTACTGTATTAATTGATATGAATGGCGGTGAAGTGAAAATTTGGGATAAACTGCGCGGTTTTCCCAATAAACTGATGAACGGCGGCTATGTATTTGGTCACATCGGAGAGCGTAACGAAAAATTTGGTTATCAGGATGATTTAGACTTAATCCAAGTGGACTGGGACGGAAATATTATCTGGAAATTTGATAAGCATGAGCTAGTACAGGATGATCCTGAGCATCCGCAGTGGATGGCGCGCCAGCACCACGATTTCCAGCGGGAAGGAAATCCTGTAGGCTATTATGTGCCGGATATGGAATGTAAAACGGATTGCGGCAATACCTTGCTGTTATGTCATCGTACCATCAGTAATCCGAAGATTAGTCCTTACAATTTATGTGATGACGTATTTATTGAAGTCGATTGGGAAGGTAACATAATTTGGGAATGGCAGGCCAGCGACCATTTTGACCAAATTGGCTTCAGCGAAGCGCAAAAAAGCACGATTTTCCGCAATCCCAATATGCATAAGGCTGGCGGCGGTATGGGGGATTGGCTGCACATCAACTGTATGAGTGAGCTTGGACCTAATAAATGGTACGAAAAGGGCGATGAACGGTTTAAACCGGAAAATATTATTTTCGACAGTCGAGAAGCAAATTTTCTGGCAATTATTGAGAAAGCGACCGGCAACATTGTCTGGAAAATCGGCCCGGATTTTCAGTATGATGAAAAGGCTAAAGCCATCGGCAACATCATAGGGCCGCACATGACCCATATGATACCGCAGGGATTGCCTGGCGCTGGCAATATCTTAGTATTTGATAACGGTGGCGCCGGCGGTTACGGCACACCCGATGCCAATTCTAAATACGGCTTAAAAACAATGATTCGAGATTACTCTCGTGTATTGGAAATCAATCCAGTTACCAAACAAATTGTATGGCAGTATGGTCCCAGAGAAGCTGGAAAGCTGCCTTCTGTAAATGCCAATCATTTTTACAGTCCGCTGACCAGCGGCGCACAGCGTTTGCCTAATGGAAATACCTTAATCACACTTGGCATGGATGGTCGGATTTTGGAAGTCACCAGAAGCGGTCAAATTGTTTGGGAGTATATGAGTCCTTATGTAAGTACCAATACGTTGGGCGGTGTGCGAGAATTATATCGCGCCTATCGCTATCCCTATCAGTATGTGCCACAGGCAAAACATTCAGCAGAAATTGCTGTAATTCCTCCAGCACAAAAATACTATCGTTTACCCAATGCCATTGAACATTTGGGTATTTCCCGTACTACTGTTATAGGTACCTTGGAATATCCAGAGGCTGCCACAGATAGCTTTTGTGTTGCAATTGAAGAAGAGGAGGAACAATTTACTTCTTTTTAGTTGATGAAGTAAATTGCCATCAGCTAAAAAATCATTTCAAAATAATGTTGCAATTTTTTATAGTTTGTGCTATAGTATCTCTTGCTCATCGGAGGTTTCGCAAATCGTAATTGTGATGCCGGATAAGATGTCGAATGCAGAGCGTAATTGGAGGTTTTTGTCGCCGTAGTGACAAAGCCGGATAAGATTGTGCTGCTGGTTCGGTATTCTTATCCGGCTTTTTGTTTTGTTCAAAACCTTCTAAATGGCATACAAATTTATGAAAATTAAAGGAGAGGAACAAAATTGTCAACCAAAACAGAAATTATTTTGGAAAAACCACAGAAAAGGCTTGGAGTGAAGGGACTTATTATATTCATCGTTTTGATGGATACTTTTATTCCACTTTCAACTGATATGTATTTGCCAGCTATGCCAACTATGGGACAGCATATGGCTGCTTCTGACTCTATTGTAAAACTATCTGTTACTGGCTTCTTTTTATTTTATGCCATCGGTATGCTGGTGTGGGGACCACTCAGCGATAAATATGGACGGCGTAAACCGCTACTTTGCGGTTTAGCACTTTATACCATCGCCAGCTTTTCTTGCATGATTTCCTGGAATATTTACATGCTGCTTTTTAGTCGTGTTTTTCAGGGCATTGGCGCTGCTAGTGTGACCGCTATTTCTATGGCTATGATTAAGGACTGTTTCTCAGGCAAAACAAGAGAAACTATTCTGGCGCTGGTGCAGACCTTTTCCAGCTTTGGACCTATCTTAGCGCCCATCGCAGGTTCTTGGCTGCTACTGATTACCGATTGGCGTGGAATTTTCTTGGTTCTCATGCTGTTTGGCATCATTGGTTTGGTGCTTACATTCTTGTATGAAGACTCTTTAATCGTGCAGGATCGGTTACAAGGCAGTGTATTTCAAAGCTTTGGACATCTGCGCCTCGTTATGAGCAACAAAACCTTTATGTGGATAGTTTTAATCTATTCCGTTACGATGATTCCGCTATATGCTTATCTTAACATGTCTTCTTATATCTATGTCAACTTTTTTGACTGCACAGAACAGGTATACAGTTACTACTTTGCAGCTTGTGCGCTCTTTTCAATGGCAGGGCCATACCTGTATATTAAGCTTCTGTCAACGGTCAATAAAAACAAATTAACCTATACAGGATTTGCTTTTTGTCTTGCAGCAGGAATCGGTATGATAACCATAGGTAAAACAGCACCTTATTGGTTTTGTCTTACAATGTTTATCTTTTATCTGGCTACGAACATTTTGCGTCCGTTTTCTACCAATTTAATTTTAGAGCAGCAGAAAAATGATGTAGGAACAGCATCGTCAGTTATGAATATGTGTTTTAATCTGTTTGGATGCTTTGGTATGTTGTTAGCCTCATTGCCCTTTAGCAATTTAGTAGTTGCCATCGGTATGATGG
The DNA here is from genome assembly GCA_902492275.1 of uncultured Peptococcaceae bacterium. Lineage (GTDB taxonomy): Bacteria > Bacillota > Peptococcia > Peptococcales > Peptococcaceae > UBA7185. Next base: position 12,836 of record CABUKW010000036.1, on the reverse strand, counting down.
TAATCTTAGCTTCTTTGGCGGCTATCGTAGGTTGGTGGGGACTGCGGCGTTCAAGCTGTACCGTGCTTGGAATTCAAGACTAATAAAGTTTTTTGACGATATAGAAGCATTTTGGACAGCGCACATTAGGTTTTTGAATGATGAAAGCCGTTAGTTTTATATAGTATAGAAGAAAAAAATCCTCTTGTGCAAAGGAAAACGATGCCACAAGAGGATTTTTTGCGTTTCATTTGTGTTTCAGCAGAATTCAACGTTCTGAATGGATACCGAAGATAGCCATAAGCAGCAAAATGCCTGTGACGAGCGTCAGCATCAAGAAACTAATCTGTAAACCGTGCAGAATAGCTAAGGACGTCGTCAAGCGCGAGGCCACCATGGTCATAACACCTACGGATACTGCCGAACCAATGGCGCCTGCAATGGTTCGCAGCGAATTTAAAAGAGCAGTTCCGTGGGCAGTGGCTTCCCGTTTGATGCTACCAATGCCCCAGGTAACCAACGGCATCAGCAAACAGCCAATGGCAATATTACGGATTGTGTTATAAATGGTAGGGAGCAGGAGCGTTGTTTCCATCGTGACAAAAACCATTCCTAAATTGCCCAACAGCAGGCAGATTGCACCAACTGTAAACAAGAGTTTCATGCCAAACTTATCATAGATTTTTCCGGCAAAAGGGCTAATAAATGCCATCAGCAACGAGCCAGGCAGTAAAACAAGACCGCAGATGGTGGCCGAGTATCCCATAATAGATTGGATATATAGCGGCATTAAAATAGAAGCGCCCATCATGATAAAATAAAGCAGCATACTGCCGATGACACTGAGGGCATAATTTTTATATTTCAAAATGCGCAGCTCCAAAAATGCAATTTCCTGATGAAATTGGCGATACACGAAAAGCACAGCAGTAACGATGCCCAGCAATAAAGGCAAAACCGCACTGACAGCAAAACCATAGCTGCTGATGTTGCCAATTCCCAAAGTAATGCCACCAAAGGCAAAGGCGCTTAAAATGAAGGAAAGTATATCAAATTTCTTGACAGCTGTGTCTAAGAAATCATCAAATACGAAAATTGCAAAAATGAAGGAAACCAGCATAATAACGATAGAGATATAAAAAATCATTCTCCAACTAAAATAATCAATTAAAATACCAGCCAATGTCGGCGCAATTACTGGCGCGGCGCCCACAGCCAGACCATACCAGCCCATGATACTGCCCTGTTGCTTTGCTGGATAAATGGTGAGCAAAATGACCTGCGCCATAGAGGTGAGAACGCCATTACCACAAGCCTGCAGAATTCTGCCACCCATCATCAAGGAGAAGCTGGATGCAACGGAGCAAATACATAAACCAGCCGTAAAGCAGATAATGCCTGTTAAATATAATTTTTTAGTAGGAAAGCGTGTAATCAAAAAAGCCGTTAAAGGCATAATAATTCCCATAGCCATCGAATAGGCACTGGTCAGCCATTGTCCAGTTGCCATACTGATTTGAAATTCTTCAATAATAGGCGGTAATGCAGTCGTCAGTGCAGTAGCCAAAAGGGAGGAGGCGATACAGGTAATTAAAATATTGATAAAAATAAGCGTTCTTCTCTGTTGAGAAAAAGTTTCATAGCTTGGCATTGTGAAAGTTCCTTTCTGATTAAAAATTGCTGAATCTGCTGAATGTTTATAGATTGTCTTGGTACACTAGATTCGCAGAGAAAACAGAAAAGAAAATAAAAATAGTACGTACTGTAATACTAATTGAAAATTTTGTAAATCCTTTGTTGAAATTATAAGTAGTAATTGTATAAACAAAAGCAAAAGACTGACAAAAATCACAGTTTGTTTTTGTTGAGTAATATCGATAGATGTAAGCATGATTTTTGACAATTCCTTTCTGAAAACTGTTTTTGAGATTTAATTTATTAGATGATGTTTCATATTATAACATGAATAGCGCCTTTATACAATATAGCATAGAATGTATTTTGTTTTTTGAAGCATGCCACGTTCGTAAACTGTTAATCCATTACGAGAGAAAGAAATTTTTGTTGCAATACAGACACAGCAAACAAGCCGCCGGAAAGGAATTTTTCAAAACAGCAGTAAGAAACCATAAGCATCACAAACAAAAAATCATTATTATATAAACAGAGAAAAAACAAATACCCAAGTTTACATAACAATGATTATGCGAAGTTTTATGCATAAAGAAAAGAGGAGTATATCCTCTTTTCAATCAACAATTCTTTTTATCACTGACGGTGCGTCTGTACCACCAAGAACCATTTCTGTTGTCCCGAATAAATAATAAAATGTTCTGACTCGAATTATTGTTTCATCTGCATAGATGACTTTGATATATAACGGAATTACCGGAATATTTTTAGAATAGATTCCGTTGTTGCAATGTTGAATTTTTTGCAACATTTCTGCATCTACATATGCTTGGTATTCTTCTGGAACAAAAACTTTAGGCGCAGTTAGACAAGTGCCAAGCAAAATAGAAAATATAAAAACAACAACGATGGATATACATACAAAAATTTTTGGGGAAAAGTTTTTACGACAAACGAATATTAAAAGAACCGGAAGTCCAAAGATTGCGGTTAATTGAATCAGCCATGCACATAATGTAAATATAGGTTCCAGCATACGGTATTGCGCCTCCCGCTTTTACTTACTTTTTATGGATCAATATATTTATGATTTAGGCACGATACAACTAATCCAATTACAATGACTAAGTAATAAGTTTCTACACTGCCAAATAACCAAATCTGCAGAACAATGAAACAAAATATATGCGCAAAAAATATGCCGGAACAGATTAGCATTATCCAAGAAAAATAAATTGGTTGTTTTTTTGTAAAATTCCCCATTTTTTGATTTTTCCATACTCGTATAATAAGAATGACGTTTACAAACAGATTAAGAACTGGTACAAAAAAATAAAACAGCAAAGTAAAAATTGTTTCTGGCAAGGATAAAAGCCCGCCAAATAATAGAAAGCAATAACATAATGTTGAAATATTAGTACAGTTACGCATACAAGTCTGATACTTGAGACAATTTGCCATGTTACGTTGTTTCCTCTCGCTTTTACTTACTTTTCTCCATCTTCTCTGCTTTTTTCATCTGCTGCCAAAAACATTTGTGTAAATACATGCTGAACACCAATCCGAGGATTGCAAGAGAGCAGCAGATAGAATGTCCATAGTTTTCTAACAGGCTGAAAAAGGGTGCAAAATTAATAATGAAAAAAATGGCAACAAAACAGACAGCAACAAAAATAGCACAACAATAGGCATGGGGTGCTATTTTTGCAACGCTTGGTAAAATCTCGTCAGTGTTTTGTGTTGTTTCTGAAAGTTCTATCGCCTGATATTTTTTGGTAAACTGAATGATTGGAAGTGCGCTATACAATCCAAGCAAGCAAACTGCATAAGATAAATTGAATAGATAATTTTTTCTTAGCTCAAAGTCAAACTCAAGTAACAGTGTCAAGACGATTGTCAACAGAAAACTGATCAGTACGACAGCAGAATAAAAAGGTATAAATTTTTCCCGACGTCGTTCTTCCTCTTTGCGCTCTGCAAATAAATCATGGCTCCACTGTTGTTTTTGCTCTTTTAATTCTTCTTGGTAAGCATCATAATTAAAATCAGACATGGCCATGCCCCCTTTATTAATTAAATTTGAATGGAATATGCAATACAATTTTACATTTTTAGTATATCACACAAAGAAACCATGTACAACAAAAAAATACCGGAATTCTGACTGATTCCGGTATTCATAGGCACCTATGTGTTTGTGATACAATTTATACTTCCATGATTTCTTTCTCTTTATTGTCAATCAGTTTATCTACTTCTGCGATATACTTGTCGGTCAGTTTCTGAATATCATCCTGGGCGCTCTTGCTTTCATCCTCGGTGATTTCTTTAGATTTTTCCATAGATTTCAGTTCATCGTTGCCATCACGACGAATGTTGCGCACACTGACCTTGGCTTCTTCCCCTTTTTTCTTCACCCGTTTTACTAAGTCTTTTCTGTTTTCCTGAGTCAGTTGTGGCAACACCAAACGAATGACAATCCCGTCACTGGTTGGTGTGATGCCCAAATCCGATTTGAGGATTGCTTTTTCGATGGCTGAGATTGCAGATTTGTCCCATGGCTGAATAACCAACATTCTCGCTTCTGGTGTAGAAATGTTAGCCAACTGATTGATTGGTGTCGGTGCACCGTAATAATCAACCTGAATGCGGTCTAACAACGATGGAGAAGCTTTGCCAGTGCGGATGGTCTGAAAATCGCTCCGTAACACACTGATGGTTTTGCTCATGCGTTCTTCCACATCTTGCTTAATCGTGTTAATCATAAATACTACCTCCCAACATAAGTTCCAATTTTTTCGCCCATAGCAGCCCGTTTCATATTGCCCGGTGTCATCATGTCAAAAACAATCAGCGGAATATTGTTATCCATACACAGGCTGATTGCAGTGGAGTCCATAACTTTTAACCCCTGGTTTAATACATCAATGTATTGCAGGCTTTCAAATTTATGCGCGTTTGGATTTTTCCGTGGATCATCATCATACACACCGTCCACTTTTTTGGCCATCAGAATGACGTCAACTCCCATTTCAGCCGCACGCAATGCAGCCGTGGTATCGGTAGAAAAATACGGATTTCCTGTACCAGCGCCAAAAATAACAACTCTGCCTTTTTCTAAATGACGAATGGCTCTCCGCTTAATGTAAGGTTCGGCCACTTCCCGCATTTCAATGGCTGTCATCACGCGGGTATCCACACCGTTAGCTTCCAGCGCGTCCTGCAAAGCCAGAGAATTGATTACCGTTGCCAGCATTCCCATATAATCTGCAGTGGCTCGGTCAATGCCTCGTTTCGCGCCAGTAACACCGCGCCAGATATTGCCGCCGCCCACAACAATTGCCACTTGTACGCCAGCCTGTACTAGTTCTAAAATTTGCTGAGACATAGAATTGAGCACGTTGGCTTCTAGGCCAAAGCCCACCTCTCCACTCAACGCCTCGCCGCTTAATTTTAAGATAACCCGTTTATACTTTGGTTGCTCCATTCTGTGTATAGCCTCCTACCATGTCTGTCTCTCTGTCGAGAGCAGAAAATTTCACAGCATCATCATGCTTATAATACTATATTATCTCATAAATAAAGAGAACACAAGGGTGTTCTCTTTAAAATTTTCAATATGATGGACAAATTAACCTTTCATCTGTGCAGCAACTTCTGCAGCAAAGTCTTCTTGTTTCTTTTCCAGACCTTCGCCCATTTCATAGCGAACAAAACGAACAATTTCTGCATTTGCTTTTTTCAACAGACTGCTAATACTTTCATCATCGCCTTTGATGAAAGCCTGATCAACCAAGCAAACTTCTTTATAGTATTTTTCAATGCGGCCCTGAACCATTTTTTCAATAATTTTTTCTGGTTTGCCTTCATTGCGCGCCTGTTCAGTCAGAACCTGTTTTTCATGTTCCAGTTCAGAATCAGGTACCTGTGTGCGGTCCAGATAAGACGGATTTGCCGCTGCAACCTGCATTGCAATATCTTTTGCCAGTGCAGCATCGCCGCCCTTCATTTCTACTAAGGTTACAATCTTACCGCCAGCATGGATGTAAGAAGCAACAATGCCGTCCGTTTCATAGCAAGCAAAACGACGCAGAGAAATATTTTCGCCGATTTTAGCAATTTTTTCAGTAATCAATGCTGCCACAGTCTGTCCATTTAATTCAGAAGCTGCCAGTGTTTCCACATCAGCCGGTTTGGTAGCTGCGATATGAACAGCTACGGTGTTTACCAAATCCTTGAAGTCATCGGTTTTTGCTACAAAGTCTGTTTCGCAGTTAATTTCTACAATTACGCCCGTTTTGGCATCGTCAGAGATGTAAGAACCAACAAGCCCTTCTGCCGCAATACGGCCAGCCTTTTTTGCAGCCTGAGCCAAGCCTTTTTCCCGTAAAAAGTCTACTGCTTTATCCATATCGCCGTCGCATTCGGTCAACGCTTTTTTGCAATCCATCATGCCAGCGCCAGTCATTTCTCTTAATTCTTTTACCAATGCAGCTGTAATAGCCATTATGAGAAACCTCCTCAGAAAATTGTTTTACAAAATATAGGGTAACCAACGGTTACCCTATGAAACTGTATTCGTATCCTAATTATTCTTCCACTTTTTCTGCTTCTTCTGCAGTTACTTCTTCTGTTTCTGCGTCATCCATACTTTCGCCCTGTTTTGCTTCCAGAACAGCGTCACTGATAACAGAAGCCAGTAATTTTACGGCTCTGATTGCATCATCGTTACCAGGAATCACGTAATCTACATCGTCTGGATCGCAGTTGGTATCTACGACAGCTACCACTGGAATACCCAGTTTTTTCGCTTCGGTAACAGCAATTTTTTCTTTTCTTGGGTCAATTACAAATAAAGCACCTGGCAGTTCAGGCATTTCTTTGATACCGCCTAAGAACCGTTCCAGCTTTTCTTTTTCACCCAGTAATTTGAATTTTTCTTTTTTGGTTAACAAATCCATGGTGCCTTCTGCTTCCATAGCTTCCAGTTTTCTTAACCGCTGAATCCGTTTTTCGATGGTCTGATAGTTGGTCAGCATACCGCCCAACCATCTTTCATTTACATAGTACTGTTCGCAGCGCAGCGCTTCTTCTTTAATTGTTTCCTGCGCCTGTTTTTTTGTACCAACAAACAGGATTGGTTTTCCTGCTGCTGCTACTTCACGTACAAAATCGTACGCTTCCACTACTTTTTTCACGGTTTTCTGCAGGTCGATGATATAAATACCATTTCTTTCTGCAAAAATGTAAGGAGCCATTTTCGGGTTCCAGCGTCTTGTTTGATGACCAAAATGTACACCAGCCTCTAATAACTGTTTCATAGAGATTACTGCCATTTCGGACACCTCCTCTCATGTATTAGATTTTTGTTGCATTCCTCCGCCTGAATCTTCTCCTGCAGGAACCTAAACAGGCTCTGCCTGCAAAATCATCAGACGTGTGTATTTGCACCGTCAGTAATTCTATCACAGAATAAAAAGAAATACAATATTTTTTTTGTTTTGCAGGAAAATTTTTTCTAGCCACTTCTTTTTTATCTAACCAAAAACAGCCTCTGGAAATGTCCAAAGACCGTTTTCTTATTCGGCAAACAATTGCCGATCCATTTTTAACATTCCAGTTGATCCCACTGGCCGGTTAACGATTTTAAATAGGCGGAAAAATCATCGTGTAAATCGGGCCGTTTGAGGGCCATTTCTACAGTGGCTTTCAAAAAGCCAAGTTTATCGCCTACATCATAACGGCAACCGGCAAATTCATAGGCGTACACCGCTTTGTGACGGGCTAATTCTTTCAGCGCATCGGTCAGCTGAATTTCCAGACCGGCACCGGGCTCGGTATGCTCCAAAATGGGGAAAATATCGGGCGTAATGATGTAGCGGCCCAAAATCGCTACATTGGAAGGTGCAATTTCTCGATCCGGTTTTTCGAACAGTGTTTTTACTTTATGGATGCCATCCTCCATCACCTCTCCGGAAACGATACCGTATTTATCCACATCCTCCCAAGCTACCTGCTGTACGCCCAGCACTGTGGAATTGTAGCGTTCAAATACTTGCATCAGCTGCTTTAAGCAAGGTACATGGGAATCTACCACGTCATCGCCCAGCATAACGGCGAAAGGCTCGTTGCCCACAAAATTTTTAGCGCATAGCACTGCATGTCCCAAACCTTTTGGTGTTTGCTGCCGGATATACTGAATATTGACCAATTGAGAAATCGCTTTGATTTCTTCCAAAAGCTTATCTTTGTGCTTGCGCTCCAACTCCAGCTCCAATTCAACTGAACGGTCAAAATGGTCTTCAATGGCCCGTTTATTGCGGCCGGTAATGATTAAAATATCGGTAATACCGGAGGCCACCGCTTCTTCAATGATATATTGAATAGTTGGTTTGTCCACAATAGGCAGCATCTCTTTAGGCTGCGCTTTGGTGGCCGGCAGAAAGCGGGTGCCAAGACCCGCCGCCGGAATAACTGCTTTGGTAATTTGCATAAAAACTCCCTGCCTGTGTCCCATAAAATATAACTACAAAATAAATTTACTCAAATCCCGCTCAATCATCATTTCACTGAGATGGGTCTCTACATAGTGGCGATCAATGACGAACTGCTGCCCTGCATAATCGCTGGCGGCAAACATTACATCCGCCAATAATTTTTCCAGGATAGTGTGCAGCCGACGAGCGCCTAAGTTTTCTGTTTGCTCGTTTAAGTTATAGGCGATGGTTGCTAGCTGGCTAATGGCTTCATCAGTAAAGACGAGTTCTACGTCTTCTGTTTGTAAAAGCTGGGTGTACTGCTTGAGCAGCGAATTGTCCGGCTCCCGTAAAATCCGTTCCAAATCCTGTTGGGACAAATTTTCCAGATAAACGCGAACGGGGAAACGGCCCTGTAATTCAGGAATTAAATCGGTAGGCTTGGCAACATGGAATGCGCCGGCGGCAATAAATAAAATATGGTCCGTACGGATATTGCCATATTTAGTTTTCACCACGCTCCCCTCTACAATGGGCAGGATGTCTCGCTGCACGCCTTCCCGGGAAACGTCGGGGCCACTGCTGCTGCCCTTGCTGGCAATTTTATCAATTTCGTCTAAAAAGATAATGCCGTGATTTTCGGCTAAAGCGATGGCTTCCTGCTTTACATCGTCAAAATCCACCAATTTTTCCGCTTCCTGCTGGGTTAAAATTTTGCGGGCCTGTTCCACAGTTACCTTGCGTTTTTTCATTTTTTTCGGCATAAAGCTGCTGAACATCTCGCCAAAATTGCCATTGCTGTCATCTACACCCATGCTGGCCAACATGTCATTCATGGAGTTGCTGTCTTCTACTTCAATGTCGATATAGTCTTCTTCTAATTCCTGTCGCCGCAGTTTTTGCTTTAAAATTTCCCGTTTGTCCTTCACAGTTTGCAAATCAGCATCATTGTCTGTTGGGTTGGAGGTGGCAGCAGTACCGTTGTTAAACAGCATTTCAAAGGGATTATTCATGGCCGATTTCTTTTTGGGCATAGGAGCCAGTAAATCTACCAGCCGGTCTTCTGCTAAGCGTTGGGCTTGCTGTTCTACTTCCTGCATTTTGGTTTCATTTACCTGACGGATGGCGGCTTCTAATAAATCGCGAATCATAGATTCTACGTCGCGGCCTACATAACCTACCTCGGTAAATTTGGTGGCTTCCACTTTTACAAAAGGGGCTTGCACCAATTTGGCCAAGCGACGGGCGATTTCTGTTTTCCCTACGCCAGTTGGCCCAATCATAATAATATTTTTAGGACTGATTTCTTCTTGTTGTGCTTTGGGTAAACGGCTGCGACGGTAACGGTTTCGCAAGGCAACCGCTACGCTCTTTTTGGCCTCTTGCTGACCGATGATATATTTATCCAGCTCAGTTACAACCTGTTGCGGTGTCAAAATTTCCATGATACCCCTCCTACTGTACCTGTTCTACCGTAATATGGTTATTGGTAAATACGCAAATTTCACTGGCAATTTCCAGCGATTTGCGGGCAATCTCCGCGGCGCTGAGATTGGTATTCTGCATCAGGGCTAATGAAGCTGCGTAGGCGTAAGAGCCACCGGAGCCGATAGCGACTGTATCAAAGTCTGGCGTAATCACTTCACCATTACCAGAAAGCACCAGCAGCTCTTCTTTGTTGGCTACGATCAGCATAGCCTCCAGATTTTTTAAAACTTTATCAGATCGCCATTCCTTGGCCATCTCCACCGCCGCTTTTGTTAAGTTGCCTCGACTGGATTCTAAATGATTTTCAAATTTTTCAAATAAGCTGATAGCGTCCGACACGGAACCGGCAAAGCCAGTTACCACTTTGCCATGATATAAGGTGCGCACCTTTTTGGCCGAATGCTTCATAATCACTTTTTCACCTAACGTTACCTGACCGTCACCGGCAATGGCAACCTGGTCGTCTTTTTTTACTGCCAAAATCGTTGTCATATTGTTCCTCCTCTATACAAAATTTTTCCGCAGTGCTACGCCCGCGGATGCGCTTTGCGATAAATCTGTTGTAAATGACTGCTGGATACTTCGGTGTAAATTTGCGTGGTAGAAAGACTTTCATGGCCTAATAACTCCTGAATTACCCGCAAATCGGCGCCGTTGTCCAATAGATGGGTAGCAAAGGAATGGCGAAATACATGAGGCGTTACCTTGTATTTCAGCGCTCCTTTTTTGATGGATTGCTCTAAAATATATTCCACACCGCGGCTGGTTAGTCTGCCGCCCTGATGATTTAAAAATAAAGCTGGCTCCTCTTGCTTCCATAAAAGCGGGCGGCCATGGTCCACGTAATGCAAAATGGCGGTTTGCGCCTGTTGTCCTACCGGAACAATGCGCTCCTTGCTGCCCTTGCCCCAAATGCGCAACATTCCCTTTTGCTTTTGTACGTCATCTACGTTCAGCCCTACCAATTCCGATACCCGCAGTCCTGAACTGTAAAGCAATTCAAAAATTGCTTTGTTGCGTAGTTGCAGGGGTTCTTCGCCGGACAAAAAGTCATCTAAAAAGGCGGTCATATCGATTTCGTTAATCACCGATGGCAAATGCTTTTCTTTTTTGGGTGTAGAAAGCAAATCAGCGGGATTGTGTTCCAGCCAACCCTCTCGGTTCAGATATTTGCAAAAACTTTTTATTGCCGCTGTTTTACGGCTGAGTGTGGTCTTTTTCAAATCCTGTTCCTTTTGCAAGCTGGCCATATAATAGCGCAAATCTCGATATTCCAACTGCTCCAGCAACAAATGCTCTTTGTCTAAAAATTGACCGAACTGCTCCAAATCTTTCTGATAGGCGGCAACGGTGTTGTCAGCGCTGCCCTTTTCATTTTTGAGCCAATTTAAAAATTCTTGCAGATAAACAGCGTATGAATGATCGGACATTCCACCGTCACCTCCTTTTATTTTGGCATTTTTATGTATCACGCCCTTTTGACTGTTCTAACAACCAAAAGGGCCTTTCTTGCAATCTTAACATCTCAGATGCAAAGCCTAATTTTGCGCGGTTTCCAGAAAAACCGCCAAATCCTCCAGCGCCCGCTGGGCAATCTTGCCGTTTTTTTCTTTTTTGTTGCGGATTTTTTGCTCCAAACCGGGAAGCAAGCTGAAATTGATATTCATAGGCTGGAAATGCTTACTGTCCGCTGTAACAATATAATTCATTAAACCGCCGATAGCGGTAGTCAGGGGAAACTGCAGCAAGCTCTGTTGTTGATACATGCGGGCGGCGTTAATTCCTGCCACTAAACCGCTGGCGGTGGACTCCACGTAGCCTTCCACGCCAGTAATCTGCCCAGCCAAAAATAATTGCTCTTTACGCTTAATCCGACCGGTAGCTGCTAAGGCTAAGGGCGAATTGACAAAGGTGTTGCGGTGCATAACGCCATAGCGCACAATTTCTGCTTGCTCTAATCCTGGAATCATTTGCAGCACCCGTTTTTGTTCGCCCCATTTCATGCGGGTCTGAAAGCCTACAATGTTAAAGAGTGTCCCTTCCTGATTATCCTGGCGCAACTGCACCACTGCATAGGATTGCACTCCGGTCCGTTTATCCACTAATCCCACCGGCTTCATGGGGCCAAATAACAACGTCTGCCGTCCACGGCTGGCCATAACTTCAATGGGCATACAGCCTTCGAAAAATTTCTCTTTTTCAAACTCTTTTGTCTCAATCAACTCGGCGCTGGTCAGCGCATCATAAAAGCGATTGTATTCCGCCTCTGTCATCGGACAATTCAAATAATCGGCATCGCCTTTATCATAGCGAGAAGCCCAGAAGGCTTTTTCGTAGTCAATGGACTCGGCTGTCACAATGGGCGCCGCAGCATCGTAGAAATATAAATCATCCTGAGCGGTTACCTCTTTGAGATATTGGGCCATAGCGCCATCGGTTAGCGGTCCAGTGGCAATAATGGTGATTTCATCATCTGGAATTGCACAAACCTCTTGATATACAATCTCCACCAATGGATGCTGCTGCAGTGTTTGCGTAATCTGGGCAGAGAATTTTTCTCTGTCTACAGCTAAAGCGCCTCCCGCTGGCACTTGGTTGTTATCGGCACAGTGCATAATCAGAGAGTTACAGCGGCGTAGCTCTTCTTTGAGCAGTCCTACCGCATTCTCCAGATTATTGGCCCGCAGCGAATTGCTGCAAACCAGCTCTCCAAACCCGTCGGTATGATGGGCCGGAGAATATTTATAGGGCCGCATCTCATAAAGCCGCACTGGGATGCCCCTCTGTACAAGCTGCCATGCGGCTTCTGAGCCGGCTAAGCCTGCGCCGATAACATTAACTTTCTTGTTGTTTGCTTTGTTCACCTGGTTCAAAATTACACTCCTTATTGCTGCAAATCACTAAAGTTCCTTTTTTGGTTTTACGCTCTACCAAAATGCTATTGCATTTGGGGCACCGCTGACCGGTAGGACGGTCCCAACTGACAAAATCGCATTCTGGATAATCGCTGCAGCCATAAAAGGTGCGTCCCTTTTTGCTGCGCCGCAGCACTACTTCGCCTTTTTGACAAACGGGACAAATCACGTTAATTTTTTCCAATAGCGGTTTGGCATTGCTGCATTCTGGAAAACCGGGACAAGCTAAAAACTTACCAAAACGCCCCATTTTGATAACCATATTGCGGCCGCATTTTTCACAGATTTCATCGGATACCTCATCTTCAATTTTCACCGGCCCGATTTTTTCCTCAGCAGCAGCCAG
>CABUKW010000035.1 GCA_902492275.1 uncultured Peptococcaceae bacterium | reverse complement strand
TCCGCGCATCCTGATCGCTGCTGCCATCGGCAGAGCCGCGACCAATCGCCTGTCCGTCGCGGGTGATGCGAGTTGCCGCATTATAGATGGAGAATACCATGTCCGGCGTAGAGATTGGCGCATCCTGATGCACGGTAACCATAATCTTATCATCTGCCATAGCGTCAGCCATCGGACTAATCAACTGACCCCGTTCTGGCCCTAATGTGGAGCAAAGATGATAATCGCCATAGTAATATACATGGTCTACGAAGAAGGAGATGTTAATTCCTAAAGCTTTACATTCTTCAACCTGATCCAGCGTGATGGTCTGTCCATGAATGATGACTGGACGAATCCGGTTTTGTACTTCTGCGATAGCTTCGGCATCGTTAATATCTACACCGCACTGTTTTAACGCATCCCGATAGCAATCAATAAACTGTTGGATCCCACCGGTGCCATTGGCATGGCAGGTAAACTGCCAACCAGACTGAATGCAGTCTGCAAACTGTGCTGTCAAAGCGTCATTATTGATTTTCTTACCTTCGGCTTCCCCATACCACCAAGCATGTTCTACACCGTCCAGTAATACTTCATTGGTATCCCGATAGTAGCCGCCGCCGGATACGGTATCATTTTCATCTACGGCAAACCAAGCGGTTTTACCCTGTGGGGATCCATCTAAGAAAATTTTGATACAATGGTGCCGCAGATTATTTTCATCATAAGGCGAATTAGCGCTGGTATAGCCTTTCATCAGTTCTTTACTGTCGTAGCTAACCACATTTTCGATATCAATAATACGTTCTGATCTTGGAATCTGCGCCATCAGATTTGCCATTTGTGCGCCTCCGCCAGCCACTGCAGTGGTCATGCCATAACTGGCATAGATATCCATCGCGTTAGCCAGAGTACCGGCAGCATTGGCAATTCTGGTGCGGGAAGTATCAGTCAACACCGGTTCTGCCATATACAAAGCATAGAAGCCGCCTTCTCTCAGGATACCGGTGTATTCACCATTTTCGTCTTTATCCCAGTTAATTTCCGGATTAAAGTATGCATACTGCTGTGGCGCCGCTGTTTTTAAGGCTTCCATCTTTTCACTCAAAAGTTCTAAACCCAGAGAGTTTACGCCGCACAGATGGTTGCTGGCATGAATATAGATAATTGGATATTCGGTAGAAATTTTATCCAGAATATCTTTCGTCGGCATTGCATAAGCGCCTTTGTCAAAATTATCGGTTTTAAAGGCTGTGTTGTCAAATCCATGGGTGACGAACCAGTATTTTCCGCCTGGCTCGATGGTGCCGTATACATCATCATAGGTGTGGTCGTTTACCCAGGCATTGAAATCCTTTTTCCCCTGTTCCACCAGCATTTCCAAACTGATAATATCATTAGCCGGAGATGCGCTGAAATACTGACCTACCATATTGATATGGCCGTGTGGGTCTACAAAAGCTGGAATCATGGTCTGACCATCTAAGTCTACACGACGGCAGTTATATTTCTGCACAGTGTTCGCCAAAATTTCCGCTTCTTCATCAGTATAGGCAACGGCCGCAATGTGACCGTCCCCTACGATAACAGATTTCGCATAAATAGGATTTCCTTCGCTGTCTTCCCCTTTTTCTGCATCCACTGTAATAATGGTGCCATTATAATAATAGGAAGTAGATTTATATTTGCTTAAATCAATCACCTGCGCGGTTGTGTCCTCTGCATCGGCAGCAAAGGCTGCTGTTGGCAATAAGGAACACAACAGGAAAACAACGCACAAAATACTTAAATATTTTTTCGCCTTCTTATTCTTATACATAACAATCCCCCTCATTTGCGTTTTCACATTTATAGTGACTTTTCTTTTCCCCAAAAGGACTGTGCCCCAAAGAAAAGTACATAATATCTTGTTTTTTATCAATCACATATTTGCCGTTTTATTCCCTCCTTACTGTCCACTTTGATAAAAAACATTATATTAAAAACGACCTCAAACAACTATCACATCGTTTCAAATAAATGGCCTTCGTACCAATGCAGGATTTTACAATCTATATTTTTATCATTATCAATAGTATAATTCATTCTTATGCTTTTTGTCAATGCTAATGTGCTATCGCATAAAGACACAATGAATTTTATGAAAAAAAGAGACCTTTCTACTTTGACCACTTTGCCTTGTTCTTGTAATCGCTAATGGCTGCAATAGAACTGTCTCTTTCCTATTGATGGAATATTGCAAATTTTTATAAATTCTCTTTGATAACTTCCGCTAAAGCCTGTACGCCCTTCACAATCTTTTCCGGCGTTGCATTGGAAAAATTAATGCGCATAGCATTATGGGGCTGGCCTGCTGCATAGAAGGAATCCCCGGCTACATAGGCCACTTTTTTGGCAATGGCTTTCAGAAACAAATCATTGGTGCTTATAGAACCGGGCAGTTCCAGCCACAGGAATAAGCCGCCTTCCGGATGGGTCCAGGTAACGCCCTCTGGCATCGTTTCTGCTAAGGTTTTTAACATCAAGTCCCGCTTTTTGGCATATTCGGCATTAATCTGTTTCAAATGGTCCGGCATCAAGCCCCGTTTCAGATATTCGGCCATCACCATCTGTGAAAAGATAGAAACATGCAAATCGCAGCTTTGTTTACCAATTATCATTTTCGATAAAATCGACGCATCGGCAATGGAATAACCTACGCGAAAGCCCGGCGCTACCGTTTTGGAGAAGCTGCCAAAGTACAAAACCTGACCGGTAATGTCCATAGATTTCATAGACGGATACTGGGCGTCAGTATATTTTAAATCTTCATAAGGCGCGTCTTCAATCAACACCACATCATATTTCTGAATGACCGCCAAAATTTCTTTTCGCCGCGCGGCAGATACGGTACGGCCGCTAGGGTTCTGGAAACATGGAATCATATAGACCAGCTTGACAGCCTGCTCTGTGCGCAAAATCCGTTCCAACTCAGATGGAATGATACCGTCTTCATCAACAGGCGCTTCAATAAAGTCTGCTTCGTACATTTTAAATACCTGCAAAGCTGCCAGATAAGTAGGGCTTTCCACCACAATTTTATCGCCCTTACTGATAAAAGCCTTTGCAACCAAATCCAGGCCCTGTTGAGAGCCCGACGTAATCAAAACATTATCTACACAGGTGTTCACACCCTTTGTTGCCATAAACTTTACAATTTCCTCACGCAATGGTCGATACCCTTCTGTTTCCCCATATTGCAGCACAGAAGCCGTCATATTCTCTGTAATTTGACTGATGATGTCCTTCAAATCCTCCATCGGAAAAGAATCGGCGGATGGCAAGCCACCGCCAAAGGAAATCATATCAGGCTGCTGCGTCAATTTCAAAATTTCACGAACGGCACTGCCCGAAACATTGGCCATTCGGTCCGCATAAGCTGGAATTCCCATAGTTTCACCTTCCATAATATAGTTCGATTACCTGTGTTCTACATAGAATAGCACCTTTTTTCTGTCTTGTCCAGCAGATGCTGCTGCAGAAACATCTGCCAATGCAAAGGCCGTTCCCAATACCAGCCCTGTCCCTGCTCCACTTGCATTAATTGCAGCAGCTTAGCCTGTTCTGCGGTCTCTACACCTTCTACCACAATTCTGGCTTCTGCGGCATGCAGCAACTTTATGATTTGCCCAATATAGTCTTTCACTTTTCTATCGGCGATATCTTGTTCCAGAAAGCTTTTATCCAGCTTTACATAGTCTACTGGCAGCTGCATCAACATGGCCAGAGAAGAACTGCCAACTCCAAAATCGTCCAGACAAACTGGAAACCCTTTTTGCCGTATTTGTTGTAAAATTGGAACCAATGCTTGTTGTTGTTCCATAAAACAATGCTCTGTTACTTCAATTTCAATCTGACCAGCCAATACGCCATACGCCAAGCGAATATGTTCCAGTTTCTCAGCAAAATCATGCTGTAATAAGGCGGCCGCAGAAAAATTAACGGAAACGGGAAACACCGTTATATTTTGCCGACGCCAATTTTGTTGCAGCTCAGCTACCTGTTCCAACATATAAAAGTCCAGTTGCGGAATTAATCCAGTCTGCTCTAATGCAGGTAAAAAATATGCTGGCAAGCACCAGCTGCCATCGGGCCATTTCCACCGAGCCAATGCCTCCGCTGCGCAAACACAACCGTTCTCTAACCGCACCCGAGGCTGCAAGAATACTTGAATTTGCCGCTGATCAATCGCTTGCTGCAGCTGCTTTTCAATACGCGCCTGTACACCTTGGTTCATCCTTTGTGGGAAAAATACATATCGCGTTTTATGAAACTGTACACTTTGCGGCTCCCGGACCAGACTGCTCATATCTTTTATTGGGGGATATTGATGATGTTTCATCACAGCACCTCTTTTCCATTCATCATAAGAACTAACTGTCTCTATCTTACGAAAAGAATGAAGCGCGGTCAACAAAAACCGCTCGACAAGAACAATAGGGTAGCGGCATCTCTCGACAATGCCCATGATTTCTAAAAATCAGGTTTCCAAAAATCTGACAAAAGCGACGAAAATATACCGGAGAACAGGAAACAGCGTAAATGCCTAAAGATGAGAAAACCGCATTATTATCCACGCTGCAGCGTTTTTCCTCTTTTTTTGGCAACCATCTGATATGCAAAATATTTTTTATCTGACCATCTTGAAAATCATGATACATTCATCAAACTACATACCGATATAAAACCTTTCACGTAAATATCCCCCCGGCACAAAAAAGGGTTTCGTCCTCACCGTCTTCCTGCCAGATAAATCAGGGGAAGTTGGTGGCAAGTGTGGCATATTTTTTTATTCTTATCTCTACTTTTAATTTTATTACAAGCTTTTTTCCGGAAAATATGCCATACTTGCCACTGCCCTATTGGTTGAGCGAAAAAACATGCCATCAACATGCCATCAATCTGCCATCAATCTGCCACCAGCAATTTTTTAATGCTGTCACCCAGAACACTACGCAAAGCAATCTAGTAATTTTGTTGCAAGTATGCTATACTGAAAGCCTATTAAATTGGATATTACAGGAACGGAGATAAACTGATGCGTACAGAAGACTTTGATTTTATATTACCTGAAGAATTGATTGCCCAGCATCCCTTAGAACAGCGGGACCACTCCCGTTTGTTGGTATTAGATAAGCATACTGGCTCTATCGCCCATCGGCGTTTTGATGATATTTTAGAATATTTGCAGCCTGGCGATGTGCTGGTGGTAAATAACACCCGCGTCATCCCGGCCCGTCTTTTTGGTGTAAAAATGGGGGGAACAGCCCACATTGAGGTGTTGCTGCTAAAGCCTGTAGAAAACCAGCCCGATTGCTGGGAAGTGCTGGTGCGCCCCGGCAAGCGAGTGAAACAAGGCGCCCAGGTAGATTTTGGCAATGGACGCATGATTGGCACCATCATCGAAGAAACAGACAGCGGACGAATGATGCAGTTTCAGTACGAAGGCATCTTCAATGAAATTTTAGATGAACTGGGAACCATGCCGCTGCCGCCCTATATCAAAGAAAAATTAGCGGACCAGGAGCGTTATCAAACCGTATATGCCAAAGAACGGGGGTCCGCCGCTGCGCCCACCGCCGGGCTGCATTTTACCAAAGAATTATTGGCGCAAGTACGGGCAAACGGCGTGGAGGTTGTCGAGGTTTTATTGCATGTCGGGTTGGGCACCTTTCGCCCTGTGCAGGCTGATGATATTTTAGAACATAAGATGCACAGCGAATACTATCGAATTACGCCGGAAGCCGCCGCCGCCATTAACAAAGCCCTGGACGAAGGACGGCGTATTATTGCAGTAGGCACCACATCGACCCGCACCTTGGAAAGCGCGGCGCAAAACGGCCGTGTCGTACCCGGCGAAGGAGAAACCAGTATTTTTATCTATCCCGGCTATCAATTCCAGATTTTAAGCGGCTTGATTACCAATTTTCATCTGCCCAAATCCACGCTGGTAATGTTAGTCAGCGCGCTGGCCGGACGGGAGCATATTTTGCACGCTTATGCAGAAGCAATCAAAGAACGGTACCGGTTTTTTTCTTTTGGCGACGCCATGCTCATCATTTGAGGAAAGAGTGTATTCCTGTTGCCATCAATTTTTTCTCTAACAAGTATAAACGCCCAACTGCCTCGTTTTCGCGCAGTTGGGCGTTTATTTAAAATAGCTTATTTTCGTTTCCAGGTGGTACCCTGCTTGGTGTCTTCCAAAATCACGCCGATTTCGTTTAACTGATTGCGAATTTGGTCGGCCATTGCATAATTTTTATCGGCCCGCGCCTGTTTCCGCAAGTCAATGAGCAAATTCATCAAATCATCTACCAAACCGTCATCCAAACCATTGTCGGCAGCAAAATCCAGTCCCATAATGCTTAACAGGGCCGTATAGGTATCGGCTGCTTTTTGCAGCGCCGTTTTATCCAGCATCTCCTGTTTGAGATAGGTATTGATTTCCCGCGCCATGTCAAACAGAGCGGCGCTGGCCAATGCGGTGTTAAAATCATCATTCATGGCATCCTGAAAAGCCTCTTCTACAGCAGCTACCTTTTGCAGCAGCGCTGCGCCTGCCTCGGTTTCTTCTGCCGTCGCAGCCTTCAAGCCGTTGGTCATGGCAATATAGCAGTTCTTTAGCCGTTCCAAACCTTTCTGTGCTACCTGCAGCTTTTCATCATCAAAATCCAAGGGGCTGCGGTATTGCACCGACAGCAGATAGAAGCGTACCGTTTCGGCGTCAAATTTTTCTAAGATATCCCTCAGCAAAAAGAAGTTGCCCAACGATTTAGACATTTTTTCCGAGTTGATGGTAATGAAACCGTTGTGCAGCCAATAGTTGGCCATAGGCTTTCCGGTTACGCACTCGGTTTGGGCGATTTCATTTTCATGGTGGGGGAAGATTAAATCCTGACCGCCGCCGTGAATGTCGAATTGCTCGCCCAAATATTTGTGGCTCATAGCCGAGCATTCGATGTGCCAACCGGGACGGCCTTTGCCCCATGGACTATCCCAGGCCGGTTCACCCGGTTTAGCGCTCTTCCACAAAGCAAAATCCATAGGATCCTGTTTGCGGCTATCTACATCTACTCTGGCGCCGGCCTGCATATCATCCAGATTGCGGCCCGATAATTTGCCATAGCCTGCGTATTTACGCACAGAAAAATACACGTCTCCATCCAATTCATAACCATAGCCTGCGTCGATAATGCGCTGCACAAAATCGATAATTTCCGGCATGTGCTCGCTTACTTTGGGATATTTGGTGGCTGGCAGCACATTCAAGGCTTTTACATCTTTGAAAAATTCGTCGATATAGCGGGCGGCCAGCTTGATGGGATCATCCTGCTCTTCATGGGCCCGTTTGATGATTTTGTCGTCCACATCGGTAAAGTTCTGAATATAGGTCACTTCATAACCGCAATAAAGCAAATAGCGGCGAATGGTGTCAAACACCACAATAGGACGGGCATTGCCCAAATGAATATAATTATAGGTGGTTGGCCCGCAGACATACATTTTCACTTTGCCAGGCTCCAATGTCTTAAATTCCATTTTCGTATTGTTCAACGTATTATACACCATGATTGGTTTGCTCATTTTGTTTTTCCTCCCAGAATTTTATCTTTGCTTCCAGATCTTTTATCTTCTTCTGCATGCAATCCAAAGCATCTTCCACCGGGTCGGGCAGTTTGTCATGCTCCAGGTCGGCCTGATGCTTTGCTTTCAGCTCTGCGTCATGCTTTAAGCTCTGACCGTCTTTGGCCACCACCTTGCCGGGAATCCCTACGACAGTGCAGTTATCTGGCACAGGCTTCAGCACCACCGAACCGGCCCCGATTTTTACATTATTGCCCACACGGAAGGAGCCTAACACCTTAGCGCCTGCACCCACGACAACATCATTGCCCAAAGTGGGATGGCGTTTGCCGCTTTCTTTCCCAGTGCCGCCTAAGGTAACGCCCTGATACAGCGTTACATCGTTGCCAATTTCCGCCGTTTCTCCAATCACAATGCCTGCGCCGTGGTCAATGAATAACCGCCGCCCCAGCTTAGCGCCAGGATGGATTTCCACCTGCGTAAAAAAGCGGGCCACCTGAGAAATAAACCGGGCCAGAACGTAATGCTTCTTTTGATACAGCTTGTGCGTGATGCCCCGCTGAATCCAAATAGCATGCAGCCCCGGATAATTTAACAGCACTTCCACCTTGGTTTTGGCAGCAGGGTCCCGCGCAAATACAACCTGAATATCCTCTCTCATTTGCTCAAACATAAGCAGCCTCCTCTATTTTATGACTCCACTTTCCATTTTATCCTTTACGCTGCAATAAAAAAACGGCTGCGCCCCTCTTTCATAGAGACGCGCAACCGTGGTTCCACTCTAGTTTCTATCCGCCTGTCATCACACGACGGATGCTCAAAAGCCGATAACGGGGCTAAACGGAACGGTCTACTGCTGTGCGTTCCGCACAAGTTCGACCATACAACTCCCGGGCGCACTTCCCTTTGTTTTCTGTCAGGTTTGCTTCCAGCCGATGACAAACCCTCTCTGCCACATTCTGCAAAGGTACTTTACCCGTTCTCTGTTTTTAAATATGAAATTGCCGAAGCCATAGCTGTATTGTATGCAATTATGGTACTGTTTGTCAAGCAAAATCTTTTGCCGTGCTGCGCCGTTCCAGCATTACAACATTGCGCCAGCGCCCCAACCCAGTATCGTAGCCTAATTTGAGCCGCACGCCCAACTGCGTATAGCCGCATTTGCGAAACAGCGCCAGACTGGGCAGATTATCGTCAAAAATAAGCGCCTCCAGTGTCCAAATCCCATTGCGCTCGCTTTCTGCCGCAACGGCTGCCAACAGTTGCCGACCGATGCCCTGATGCTGATAATCGTCGTGAATATAGATGCTGATTTCCGCCACGCCGCTGTAAACCTGACGGGCAAAGCTGGGCGCGATGGCCGCCCAGCCAACCACTGTACCGTCTGCGGCCTGCGCCACCAAACGGGTATGCTTGTGATGCTCCTGATCCCACACTGCATAGGCAGGCGCTTCTTGGGCAAAGGTCGCTCTATGGCCCGCAATTCCCTGCTGGTAAATAGCTGCCACAGCAGGCCAATCGGCCTCCGTCATAGGGCGAATTGCGATCTCGCAGGCAGACACTACAGCTTCACCGTCTGCTGCAGCCGCTTGGCAACCAATTCTGGCCCCAGAACAGGAATGATGAAATGCAGATCAGGCCCGTGCATCTGACCAGTCAGCGCCACCCGGATCGGCATAAATACCTTCTTGCCTTTTAAGCCAGTTTCCTTACTGATGGCTTTGAAGATTTTCTTAACATCATCGGCATTCCATTCCGGCAATGCGGCCAGCTTTTCCTGAAAGGCTGCGATAACCGTCGGCACGTCAGGGTCCGCCAGCACTTCTTTTGCTTCTTCATCTTCAATGGTGATTTCTTCTCCGACAAACAGGTGCATAAATTCACCAATTTCGTTGATGGTGCGGATTTTTTCCTGCAGCGCCTGCATAATCAGAGTAACCCATTGCTGTTCCTTTTCGCCGATTTCCTCTGGCAAATAGCCTTCGCTTTGCAGATAAGGGATAGCCAAACCGACCAGTCGTTCAATGGAACTCTGGCGGATATAATGACCGTTCAGCCATTTTAATTTTTCCATATCAAAAACGGCAGGACTCTTAGAAACCGCGTCCAAAGAGAATTTTTCAATAATTTCTTCTTTGGTCATGATTTCTTCTTCACCGCCTGGAGACCAGCCTAATAGTGCCAGGAAGTTAAATACAGCCTCTGGCAAATACCCTAATTTTTCGTACTGGGTAACAGAAGTGGCGCCGTGCCGTTTGCTCATTTTTTTGCGGTCCTCGCCTAAAATCAAAGAAATATGGGCGAATTGAGGCGCTTCCCAGCCTAAAGCATGATAAACGGCGATTTGCCGCGGCGTGTTGGATAAATGTTCCTCTGCCCGAATGACATGGCTAATCTGCATGAGATGGTCGTCTATCACAACAGCAAAGTTATAGGTTGGAATACCGTCGGATTTGACGATAACAAAGTCGCCTACGCCATCGGATTCAAAGGTAACAACGCCGCGCACAGCGTCATGAACTACCAGTTGTTCTCCTTCCGGCACATGCAGACGGATGACAGGCTTTTTCCCCTGCGCCAGCAAAGCGTCCTGCTGTTCCTTGGTCAGATTGCGGCATTTACCGCTGTACATAGGCATTTCGCCTTTTTCCATCGCCGCAGCCCGTTCTGCTTCAATTTCTTCTTCGCTGCAGAAGCAATAGTACGCTTTTCCTTCCGCCAATAGCTGGTCAGCATACTGTTTATAGATTTCCAACCGTTCTGTCTGCCGGTAAGGACCATACGGACCGCCAACCTGCACCGATTCATCGGCTTCTAAGCCCAGCCAGGCCAACGATTCAAAAATATTGGCTTCCGATTCCTTACTGGAACGCTCCAAATCGGTATCCTCAATTCGCACTACAAACTGCCCGCCGCTTTTCCGGGCTAACAGATAATTAAATAATGCCGACCGGGCGCCGCCAATATGTAACGGGCCAGTTGGACTTGGCGCAAAACGCACTCGATAAGTTTCCACAATCCATTCCTCCAAATTTTACACAATTATTGTTTACTTTGCTTCTCATTTCCGTTTCAGCATGTCCCACGCCTGCGTGCGTTTGATGGAACAAACTGCATAAGCGGAAATCCCCAGGCCTTCTCCTTCAAAGCCCAGCCGTTCCGTAGTCGTGGCCTTCACATTAACGGCGTCTGCCGGTACTTGCAAGACCTGCGCCAGATTGGCTTCCATCTGAGGAATATAACCTGCCAGCTTGGGCCGCTGCGCTACTACCGTAACATCAATATTATTTACCATATATCCGGCATCTGTCAACAGTTCTGTCACGTTTTGCAGCAAAATCATGCTGGAAATGCCCCGATACTGGGCGTCAGTATCAGGAAAATGGCGGCCTATATCACCCATGCCGGCTGCGCCCAGCATGGCATCCATCAAGGCGTGAATCAGCACATCCGCATCCGAATGTCCCAACAAGCCTTTTTCATAAGGAATCTCCACGCCGCCTAAAATCAACTTGCGGTTTTCCACCAATTGATGCACATCATAACCAAATCCAATTCGCATAGGATTCACCTCGATACAAAAATATTCCATCCTGCCTTGCAAACTGCGACAAACAATGCTAAGGCGTCATACGCCGCAAAAATACGTCGGCCACATCCAAATCCTCCGGTGTGGTCAGTTTAATATTTTCATAATAGGACTGCACCAGTTTTACTGCCAAGCCATAATGCTCCGCCAGAGACGCGTCATCGGTACCGCAATAGCCTTCCTGCTGCGCTCGTTGATAGCAATCTAAGATCGGCGCCCGATAAAAGCATTGCGGCGTCTGCACATTCCACAACTCACTGCGCACTAGCGTTTCTCGCACCAAGCCATCAGCGCCTGCCCGCTTAATGGTATCCTTAGCCGGTACGCCAGCCACTGCACCGCACGTCGGCATAACTGCCTCCAGCAGCCTTTCTATTAATTGTTCTGTCACAAAAGGCCGGGCGCCATCATGGATTAACACCCGCTCATAACAGACAGGCAGCGCCGTTAAACCGCACAGCACCGAATCCTGCCGTTCCTTGCCGCCCACCGTATACAGCAAAATTTTGTCAAACACCGCCTGAGGCATCATTTGCCGTACCTGTGCCATTTCCTGTTCTTTGGTTACCAAGATGATGCCGTCAATCTGCCCGCTATGTTGAAAGGCTTCAACAGTATGCTGTAAAACCGGCTTACCCTGCAAGGTAAGAAATAATTTATTCTGTCCGGCGCCCATCCGTTTTCCGGAGCCAGCCGCCAAGATAATTGCCGCCGTCTTCATGCCTCACAACCTTTCAGAATACATCGAAAGGAGCTGCTGCAACCAGGCCCTTGCCGTAACGGCGCAAGCTGCCTGCAACACCTCCCTTTTGTCTGTTTCCTTTTATTCTGCCATACAGTTTTTATTTTTCCAACGGCTTGCCGAAAATCATCCGGCCAGCATTGGTTTGTATCACGCTGGTCACTTCCACCTCAATGGTTTCTCCGATAAAGCGACGGCCATTTTCTACGACAATCATCGTGCCGTCATCCAAATAGGCGACACCCTGATTGTGTTCTTTCCCATCTTTTACAACGGTGACCGTCATCTTTTCACCAGGCAATACCACCGGCTTGATGGCATTGGCCAATTCGTTAATGTTCAGCACGACAACACCCTGCAAAGTTGCCACCTTGTTGAGGTTAAAATCGTTGGTCACCACACAGCCATACAATTCCTGAGCCAAACGCACCAGCTTATCGTCCACCTCGGATATATCATCATAATCCTTATTGGAGATTTCAACCTCAATATCCAACTCCTTACGGATGATATTCAGCATGTCCAGCCCTCTGCGGCCTTTTGCACGCTTCAAGGCATCAGAGGAATCCGCAATATGACGCAGCTCTTCCAGTACAAAATTAGGAATAATAATAGGGCCTTCTACGAACCCTGTTTTGCAAATATCTGCAATTCTTCCGTCAATAATAACGCTTGTATCCAGAACCTTAGGCATGTTGCAATACCCTGCTGCTCTCGTCTTGCCCTTGACCCGAAACCGGTTACTTTCTTTGCCAAGCCCTGCAATCACCGCTATCAGCTCTTCCCGTTTCCGGATACCCAGGCTAATCCCCAAATAGCCGAATACCAGGCATGTTACAACCGGCATATACGGCCCGATGATTGGTAAAAAGGACAAAGCATAGCCAATAAAAAATGCTACTATAAGTCCGATAATTAAACCAATGGCGCCACTCAGTAAATCCTGCGTGGACATTTTCTGTAATTTTCCTTCCGTCCACTTTGTCAGCATAATCACCCGATTTAAAATCGGCGCTGCAATCAGCCACCCCAATAAGCCAGCCGCCACAGCAAGCAAAATCTGCAGCATGAAAACACTGCGTGCAGACCAACCAAATTGAACGGTCAACGGTACTGCCAGCAGCGGAGATGCATACAGAACCCCGGCTATGCATGCCAAAGCGAGAAAAAATTGTACAATTCTTTTCACTACATTATATCTCATTCGATCTCACCTCCCTTCTTATTCCATTTTACAAAACGAGTGTCAAGAATTAATAACAAAAATCTCAGTCTTTTGTTAAATCCAGTGGAACTCCGAATAAATCTGGTCCCGCATTCTTTTCAACCCGTCTTTAATTGTTTTCGCCCTCGTTTCTCCAATTCCTTCTACTTCATCCAATTCTTCCACAGAAGCCTGCTGAATTTTTGTGAAGGAACCAAAATAATGCACCATATTTTGAATAACGCCAAAGGGCAGCCGCGGAATCCGGCTCAACAAACGATAACCGCGGGTAACCAGAATACTATCCTGCTCTTTGCCGATTTCATAACCCAACTCCCGCGCAAAAATTTCCAGATGCAGCAGTTCTTCCGCTTTTAAGCTGCGCAGCCGGGCCAAAATATCCTTCACATTTTTCTGCCCGCCCCAGTTTTCGTAATCCATAATGGTGCGTTCTTCATCGCGAGCCACATTGGCAATCAATTCTTCCACCTGCATTTGAATCAGACGGCCTTCTGTTCCCAGCTCGCTGATATACTTGCTCAATTCTTCTTCTACACGGGAAAACATTTCCGCCCGCTGCAGCACTTTAGCCACATCGGTAATGGAAACCATACCGTCATATTCCAGCACACTCAAACTGTTCAGTGCTTTGTCCAAAACAGTTTTATATTTATCCAATGTCTGTACAGCCTGATTGGCCAAGCCTACCAATACATTGCTTTCTTTTACATAATACTTAATATCGCCTTTAAACAGAGTAATGACATTCCGGCGCTGTGAAATACAAACCACCAGCACATCCATCTGACGAGCCACTTTTTCGGCGGTGCGATGCCGAATCCCTGTTTCAGAGGACGGCACGCTGGGGTCTGGATTTAAATGGGCATTGGCCCGCAAAATCCGCGTGGCATCTTTATTCAGAATAATCGCCCCGTCCATCTTGGCCAACTCATATAAACTGGCCGGCGAATAGGGCGAATCAATCACAAATCCGCCTGTTACCATATCATTGATAGCCGGATCGTCCGTCAACACAATCAGACCGCCTGTTTTTGCCCGCAGCACATTATCCAAACCTTCACGGAGAGGCGTACCCGGTGCAGTTTTTTTCAGTAAATTAATCAGTTCGTTCTTTTTTCCACCTAATCGTTCCATTTACGCGCCTCCTAAAATTACCTGCAACGCTTCCGACACACTGCGAACGCCTCGCACTTCCAACGGATACCGCTGTTCCCGTTTCAAATTGCCTTTTGGTACAATCGCCGTTCGGAAGCCCATTTTTTCCGCTTCAATCAATCGTTTTTCTAAAAAGCTGATTGTGCGGACTTCACCAGTCAGTCCCACCTCGCCTAAAATAATCACATCATCTAAAATCGGACGGTTCTGCATACTGGACACCAACGCCACGATAATCCCCAAATCAATGGCCGGTTCATCAATCTTCAACCCACCTACCACATTCAAGAAAATATCCTGATTGCCCAAGGGCAGCCGCATTTTCTTTTCTAACACCGCCAACAGCATGGCCGTGCGGTTAAAATCGGCGCCATTGGTCATACGCCGCGGCTGTCCATAAGGACTGGGCGCTACCAACGCCTGCAATTCGACCAAAACAGGACGGCTGCCTTCCATGCAAGGCACCACAACAGAACCGATAGCGCCTTGCGGTCGCTCCGATAAAAAAATCTCCGAAGGATTGCTGATTTCCTGCAAGCCCTGCTCCTGCATCTCAAACACGCCAATTTCATTGGTAGAACCAAAACGATTTTTCAAGGCTCGCAAAATTCGAAAATGGTTATGCCGCTCGCCTTCAAAAAATAATACCGTATCCACCATATGCTCCAGCACCCGTGGACCGGCCACAGAACCGTCTTTTGTGACATGACCTACCACCACAATTGATATTTCCAACCCTTTGGCCCACTGCATAATCCGCCCGGTGCATTCCCGCAGTTGGCTCACACTGCCCGGCGCGGAGGACACCTCCGGCAAATACACCGTCTGAATGGAATCTAAAATTAACAGCTTAGGTTGTATCTTTTCTATCTGCTTTTCAATTACAGATAAATTGTTTTCTGTTAAAATCAATAACTGTCCCGTCTTAACCTGCAAGCGCTGCGCCCGCATTTTTAACTGCTGCCGGGATTCTTCCCCCGAAACATACAATATTTTGCCGTCTAACTGAATGGTTTCCGTTAGCTGCATCGTTAACGTGGACTTGCCAATACCCGGGTCGCCAGCCAGCAACATTAAAGCGCCGGGCACCATACCGCCGCCCAGCACACGATTTAACTCATGAATGCCTGTGTCTATCCGCAGCAAATCATCATATGTAATGTCCTGCAATCCCACTGGCTCACTGGATGGCAACAACCGCACTGTTTCATTTTTCTGCTTGGAAACAGTTTCTTCTACAAAGGTATTCCACTGTCCGCAGCCAGGGCACTTCCCCAACCATTTTGCACTTTCATATCCGCATTCCTGACAGAAAAAGACGCTTTTTTCCTTGCCCTTTGCCATAGCCTGTTCCCCGTTTCCTCCGATTTTCCATATAGCTAATGAATATTATAGCGAATATTCCCAGCAGAAACAAACTTTTTCCTGTAAGATTTTTCTATGTTCACATAAAATTTTTATATGCGTATCTTTTCTAGTTTGCATTTTTATAAATAAAACACCATACGCAAAAAAGCCAACAAACGTTTCTTGCTGGTTTGTTGGCTTTTTCTATTTTATAAAAGCTAATTTTATTTAAAACAAAATATTGGCTAACGGCAATCCAATGATTAACGCAATAGACAAACCAATTACCAAATGCAGAATACCCTGCGTATACGCAGTCTTTGCATTCAGCCAAGGATGACCGAAAATCATGCCGGCATTCATACTTGCAGCTGGTGTAACAAAGGCCATCATCAAAGCCATATTAATCGCCAAATAGCAAGCATAAGGATTGCCGCCCATTGTTGCGCATAATGGACAGAGTACAGGAATAAATACGATGCCCAAAATTAGATTATGAACAAACTGTGTTACAATTCCCAAGATAATCGTACAGGCAATGATGAAGATTGCCGGACTCATATTGGTTAAAATCGGGGTCAGATAACTCATCAACGTTGTCATAATTCCACATTCCTCTGCCTGAAAAGCGGCAGCCAGCGGCGTTGTAGCAACAATCAACCAAATAACATCCCAGGAAATACCTTTCGATGCTACTTTCGCAAAATCCACATAACCCTTGCCTTCAGCAGTTCTTCTGGCCATTGCAATGGAAATCAAAATACCCAGAGAACCTAGGATTCCAAAATTCGCCAAGAACTGTGTAAATGCCCACGTCTGCGGCAGTAGCATTGGCAAAAGCATCATCAAAATATACGCTAAGAGCAGGCCCAAACCAAATTTCTGCTCGTTGTTCATCTTTGCGCCCCGATGTTCGGCCCCTAAGTCACTGGTTAATTGAGCAAGCGCGGATACATCAAGCCGTAAAATAAATTTCGCAATTGCCAATAAAACAAGAATATATATATTAACGATAAGCAATTGCCAGATGATGTACGGCAAATCAGGGAACACTAAATTTGTCCCTTTACTAAAAATACCAAGCATAATCAAAGAACCGGCCTTAAAGGGAAAAATAAAGCCCGACAATACAAAGACCACCAATACAGCAGGAATCATAAAGTTTACAAAGCGGTTCCCTTTTTGATATCCAGCAGTCTCTGCAAGAGATACTACCATACCCCAAATCATAAATACGCCTACAAAACCGGTTCCTAAAAGATTCAATACTTCCATACCAAAAAATAATACTGCCATCAGTACATAAGGCCGACCATTGATAATCTTTCTGGAGGTCAGCCAATTTGCTAAATATTCTGTAATATGGGTTTGGTCTGCGATTGCAGCAAAAACAAAAGACATTATTAAAATTGGAATATTCATGTATCCAAACCCATCACAAAAGGCTTGTTGAATTCCAATATAGCCAGCAATTCCTAACGCAACCAAAGAAAAAATACTTGGCCAAATCAATCCCAATGTCAGCCAACCATAAATCGTAGCAATAAAAACACCCAAAACTTTCATACCTAATTCCGTAATAGCGCCAAAAGGTGGAATGAAACCAATCCCAAATAAAATAATGAAATAAATAAATATATGGATATAATACATTCTATTTTTATTTGTTGTCGCCTCTGCCATATAGATACCCCCATCCCTATCGTTTTCTTCCAGTAATTTTTTGTGTAATAATTTTTTATAAATCCAGATGCAATTTTAATCTATTCATTTCATTTAAGTTGTTAAAAAAGTATAGATTTTCAACATTCCATTTAATCTAATTTATTATACATTTTTAATGCATATTTCTAAATGTTTATTTAGCGATTGTATAGCATTTTTTGCTATATAATCGCTTATTTTTTACATTAAATGGAATGTTGAAAATCTATAATAAATTAGATTTTCTATTCATATAAATTCTGAAAAAGGGGCTGAAAAGCTAAATCACCCCTTTTTCATCTGTAAAAAACGGCTTACATTTCTTCTTCCAAAATCTGATAGATTGGTGCCCCTTCACACTGTGCCGGCATCCGCACACCACCTAAATGGGCAATGGTTGCAGCCACATCAACCTGACGAATGACACGATTCGTCAAACAACCTTTTTTCAACCCTTTTCCGGCAGAAATATAAATTGGTGATACAGAAGTATCTTTGCAGCCAAAATAGGTGGACAAGGAATCGCCATGTACACGGTTGCAGCCTTCTTCTAAGAAATAAATAATGTCACCGCAGTCTGGACCGCTCATGCCGATAATCGCTGCTTCCTTATTCCGCATTGCCATTGCCACAACCCGTTTCTTCGTGTCTGGATCACGATAGCTGTACAAATCGGAGATAATCTGACGTTCCAATTCATACTTGTCTTCCGGTTCTACAATACCTGTTGCATTACGCCCTTTCAAATTAATCCAAATATGATTGCCACGTGTTGCCACCGCTTTTGTTTGGGTCCAATCAATTTCCGGTAATGTATTGCCTTCGGCATCCTTCTTCAATACAGTGTAACCTAACTCGCACATGACACCTGCATTGACACCAAATGGATCGCCTAGCACCGGCGGTAAATCTTCCGTCACTAATAAACCATGGTCGGAAATAATAAAAATTGTCCAGTCTTCATCTAATAAATACAAGAAGTTTCCTAAATATTTATCGGTATCAATATAAGCATTCTCAATAAATTTTTCATAAGCTGCTACGTTTAAGCCAGGTTGAAAATCTCTTTCTACCGCCCAGTTCCAGAATACATGGGCCATATTATCCACATTATGAATATGGGAGAATACTACCTCTACACCTTTTTCTTCAATGGCATATTTCAAACAATCAGCCTGCCACTGCGTATATACTTCCCAACCGGGCTGCATGATTTCACGAACTACCGTTTCCTGTCCCCCCAAGGTAATCATAACCGGCTGTACATAATCCACATTTTCAATGATTTCTTTATAGAAGCTTTTTGGATGGAACAACATATCGCCATTATCAATATCCATCCCATTACTAACCCATAACTCAACGCTCGTCCCATCTTCTGCCATATTGAATACACGTACAGAACGATTCACACGGGTAGTACCATCTTTATATGGAACGGTATCAATGATATTTTTCACCAATTCATTATTTTTGACAGTAGCCAGCGGCTTTTCATCCTGTTTTTTCTTATAGATTGCCACGGTGTCGAAAATACCATTTTCATTTGGTTCTAACAGACAAACCCAACGTTTCATCCCGCCTGCCAGCATAATGCTAAACTCTTTAGAACCATCTTTGGCATCTTTCCAATTTTTTGCGTCTTTCAAAGGAATTTTTGAAGCTCGATCGCTTATCTTCGTACCAAAATCCCCTTCGTCCAAGGTGCGCATAATACTGGTTACTTTTTTACGATTTAGTGCTTTATCTAAAGATTCTAAGGCTTTATTAGACGCCGTATTAATAACTGCTTCATCCCCCATATCTTCCAAATCGGTGATAATGCAGCCTGCGCCATTATCGTGCTTTTCTCCTTCAGCCATAACAGTGTCCTGAACGTTCACATCTGCATGAATGTACAATTCCATATCTCTTAACGCAGAACCCATACTCACACTGGCCGGCTGTGTGCCATCTACAACAATTAAATTTTCACTGTCGCTGCTTGGAGGCCAAGAACCGCCTGGCCAATGCCATACCAATGTTTTCTTGCCATTTTCTGCAAAGACATTCCATAACTGTTCTGCTTTACAGCCAATCGAATCAAACGCATAGACAATTTCATCCAGGCTTTCTTTGGACTGATTCCAAAAACAAGTGATGCCGTGGGTTTCCGGATAAGCACCTGTTGCCAATGTTGCCCACAGTGGAGGCGTAATGGTGGGCATTGCACCTAATAATATCAAATCTTCTCTACATGCGCCCCGTTCCACATATTCCTTAATGTGCGGCAATTTTCCCTGATCCATAAATTTTTTTGTCAGGCGTGGATCCATCCCATCTACGCCCAAAACCAAAATTTTATCGGTTTTTGCTTCTCTTGCCATTTTTATCGACTCCTTTTTTGAATGATATAAAGAAAACTTCTTGCTTTTATTATATTTATAAAATTTCTTTTTGCATAACATAGAAATACACCAACTTTCCCGAAATCTATCGGATTTTTTTGTACCCAAATCGCAAATGCTGCCCACAAAAAAATGAGAACCCCACGCCCTTTCAGGCATAAAGTCCTCATTTTTCTGTGTTATTCCTATTTTGCATCTATCTTAGCAAAATATTCATGATCTAACGCAACAACATTCCAATCATATCCATATTCTAAAAATGCATCTCGTTGCTCCTGCACACCTGTCTGCTCTATCATCTGTAAGGCTTGCTGAAATTGCTCTTTCTCTACAACAGGCGCCAGCGCCTTTATTTGTCTCCAATACTGCCAATAGCTCTCGTCATAATATTGTTTCAGTTGTTTTTTAAATACTTCCTTTACTTCCTTTGGTTCCATACCATAATCATACCAATACGTCTTCTGAAAAATCGGCGTCACAGGATATCGCCGCCGCTTTAATGCACGCTGCTCATGCAAAACAACAAATTTTTGCGCATTCACCTTATACTGCGGTACTTCATTCTGATTGAAATAACAAATCCCATAAAATGTACGCTTAAATGGCTTTGTTATCAAAACGTCATGCTCCATTTGCTGCTGTATTGTTTTCTGCCACTGTTGTATTTCCGACAAAGCCGCCGGCGTCAACACATGGGCCTGATATGCCATCAGAACCAGACCTTGTAACAACTGCAAATAGTCTGCAGAGAAAATACCATTCAACTGAGTACGCAGCTCATCAAAGATTTCTCTGGCCGTATCTGTAAAAGGTGCGTTTGTACAGCGTCCTAACTGTTCAAAAAACAGGTGGGGATATAAAGTTTGTAAAGTATTGGCCAAACCAATTTCCGTTTCATATAACCGTTGCTCATGCTGCCCTGTTTGCACAATACAGCGATTCATCCGTGTATGCATTGGCGAGGTGGGCTGGTTTTCTAATGCCGCTTTTTCCTGAAATCGAAAAATTTCCTGTTCGGAAGGACTGACTCGATAGACAAGCTTACCGTTTTCCAGGCAAGAACAGCCATAGACAATGAACTCTTCTTCATACTTTCCACATTCCGCCATATGCGCAACACTGTGAATACACGTTAAATCCCGTATAGAGGCCATGTGATTCCCTCTTTTCTATTTATTTTTCTGTAACATAAAGCATCCTGCTTCGTCCTTTCGCACTACGACTGGCTCGTCCAACAAATCGGACAATGCTTCACTGTTGAAAATATCGTCAATTTTTCCATTGGCTAAAACTTGACCGTGCTGCAGCAGCAGACACTTTTCAAAACACGATTGTATTTCTTCTGGATAATGGGTTACATAGATCATGGTAACATTTGTGGTATCGGCCATCTCCTTTACCCATTGCAGCAAATTTTCTCTCGCCAAAACATCTAAACCCGTTCCCGGCTCATCCAACACCAAAATTTGCGGCTCTGAAATCAAGGCTCGCGCAATCAGGACATTTTGCTGCTCACCCTTTGATAACATGAAAAAAGGCATATCGCTTTTGTGATCTATGTGCCATCGTTTTAACAACGCTTTTGCCTTCCATACATCCTCATCAGCAATCTCGCCGCCAATGCCCAAAGTACCGAACAGTCCAGACAGTACAATTCGCAAAACGGTTTCGCTGCTGTAATATTTGTCAAAAAAAGAAGCGCTCACCCAACCAATCTGCTTTGATAAGGAAAAAAGATTCGTGTCATTGTATGCTTGTCCCAATATCTCCAAGGTTCCCGCCGTATGCTGTTTATAACCTGCAATTGCGCTGAGCAATGTCGTTTTTCCGCTGCCATTTAAGCCAAATACAATCCAATGCTCTC
Organism: uncultured Peptococcaceae bacterium; assembly: GCA_902492275.1. Classification (GTDB taxonomy): domain Bacteria; phylum Bacillota; class Peptococcia; order Peptococcales; family Peptococcaceae; genus UBA7185. The sequence continues at coordinate 968 of CABUKW010000035.1, read as the reverse complement.
CTTGCCGGACTTCCCAATCAATATTCTTCAACAAATAATGCTGTCCTGACTGACAGCATAACTTTTCTGCCTTGATTACCGTCTTCGCCATCTTGATCAATCCTGACTTTCCGCACAATTTTGCTGTGCCAGTTCATCCTCATTGAGCACCAGCATGTTTCCCAAAATAACCGGATTTAACGCAACAGGTACCGCAAAACCTTCCGGCTTCAAAAAACCCATATGCTTATTTTCCCAAGCCATAATATCGCAAACCTTCGCTATATTCATCTTCTTCGTTTGTCCATTCTCGTCTAAATCCGAATAATAATTAAACTGCATCGTCTCGACAAAATATTTTGCGCTTAAATAGATTTCCGGTTCCGTACCATATTCTATACGGTTGCATTCTGAACAGAAAATCTCGATTCGCTCATCATACCCTGTAAAAACAATCTTACGAATTTCCAATTTACTTCCACAAAATCTACAACAGCAACGGGTGCTGCGTTCTCTCAACTCCTGCAATCGATTGCTTGTTATTCTTCCCTGTATCACGGATTCGCTCACCTCAACCAATTCTTTATTTATATTTGTTCCATTATAGACTTTTTTATTTTTTTCTGTATAACAAAAAAATACATGTAATTTTGTCAAAAAAATTTTATTTTTTTGTAGCCTGTTCTAAATCCATTTATTCCAAATTCGCTCAATAGCCGTTTCTTTTTCTTAACTGCAATTTCTGTTTGCAAAATTTTTCCCACAAACCTCCCCCCAAACCCACACTTTGCATTTTTAGTGAAAATACAGTATAATTTTTTTAATTTCGTACAATTCCAAAACAATCACGACTATTTGCAGAAAGACCAACTATAAAAAGTCAAGTAGGTAATAGAAAAAAGTAAAAAGAAATTTTCTGGAAAAAAGAGCATGACAAAAAGGCCAGCTATCATGCAAGCCAAAATCTGGGTATAAGGAGTTAAGCTTTA
>CABUKW010000034.1 GCA_902492275.1 uncultured Peptococcaceae bacterium | reverse complement strand
ACAGGCAAAAAATTGTCCGAAGCCACGGAGGAACGGGCGAAGTGTAGCAAAAAGAAAAACGATGTGTAGCAAAAAACCGAAGCTGTAGCAAAAAAATAAAACCGATATGTAGTAAAAAATTCCATAGTATTTTCCTTGGAATAAATCATTTTGATGGAACTATTTGTAGAAAATTGGTGTCTAAAGGGATATGGGAAAGTATTACCGGTTTGCATTTGTGGTAGTTTCCGCTATAATAGAACAGTGAGAATGTTTGCACGATAGCAGACATCTTAAACAACAGAAGAAGGAAGGAATGACATCATGAAGAAGGTAGCAGGGGCAGTGTGTACAGCGCTGTTGGCTATGGGTCTATCTGCAACGCCCGCTTTGGCCGCTGATGTAACGGTCACATTGCCCGCATTTCCGGTTACGTTGAATGGTGTAACCATGGAGCAGAGTAAAAGCCAGTATCCAATGCTGGTATACAAGGATATTACATATGTGCCGATGACTTGGGCCGATACCCGTCTGTTAGGGTTGGAGTCCAACTGGACGCAGCAGGCAGGCTTGACAATCGCCAAGGCGGCTGCGGTGCAGGATCAAAAAACCGCTCAGAACGCTTATAAACCCTACACCACCAGCACAGCCAACGCCCAAAGCTACAAAGCGGTAACAGCCAGCGGCAAGATTACCGTAAATGGCAAGGCCATTACCAACAGCAGCGAGGAGTATCCGTTGCTGGTATTTCGGGATATCACCTATTTTCCGCTGACTTGGCGGTTTGCGGTGAATGAATTTGGCTGGGAATACAGTTTTGACCAGAAAAACGGTTTGGTGATTACGCCAAAAGCTACAGCGTCCAGCGGCACCGTGAATACCAGCAGCGAGATTGTCGGGCAGAAGGTGGTTGTAAATGCCAGCAATGTAAATCTGCGCGCAGATGCAGGTACGTCCAGCTCGGCGGTCGGAACAGCGCAAAAGGGCGATGAATTTGTGGTATTGGGCACCAAAACGGTGGACGGCAAGCAGTGGTATCAGGTGATGCCGGTTTCCGGCGGCAGTCAGGTATGGATTGCCGGTTGGCTGACTGAAAAAAGCGGCAGTTCGGTGAGTACCAGCAGCGGAAGCAATCCGTCCACTTCAAATAATACAGGTAATACAGGCAGCAATACCAGCAGCACCAACCAGAATACCACAACCAGCAGTATGGTTGGGAAAACCGTTACGGTGACCGGCAGCACAGTCAATCTGCGGGCCAATGCCAGCACGACGGCGGCCGTTATCGCCCAGGCCAATCAAGGGGATACCTTCACTGTGCAGGCAGAAAAAACAGTCAGCGGCGATACCTGGTATCAGGTGACTGCGCCCAGCGGCGTTAAAGTGTGGATTGCCGGCTGGCTGACCAAGGAAACGACCAGCAGCTCCAGCAATACGACCACCAATACAACCGTTACGGAAAATTATGATATGGTGGGTAAAAAAGTGATGGTAAATACCGCAGGCGTAAATTTGCGGACAGAACCGGGCACCAGCGCGCCCGTTGCAGGCACTACAAGCAAAGGAACTGTATATACAGTTTTGACGTTAAAAACGGTGAACGGACAAGTCTGGTATCAGGTGCAGGCCGCCAACGGCAGTAAGGTATGGATTGCCAGTTGGCTGACCGAAAAAGCCGGCACCAGCAGCACCACAACCAGCACCGCCGGACAAACCCGGCTAACGCTGCAATCGGTGCAGGAACAGGGCAATAAAACGATTATCACCCTGAAACACGGACAGGGCAATGCCTATAGCACCACCTCGGCTACCGCCACCAGCTTGGTGCTGCAACTGGGCAATGTTTATCTGAATACGACGGATACCATCAATAACAGCTATGCTAACGGACCGTTGCAGCATTTGCAGGTGCAGGATGCCAGCGGCGGTTTGAAGGTAACGTTGACCTTGCAGAAGGGCGCCTATTGTACAGTGAAGGAAAGCGGCGATAATCTGGTGGTTACGGCCTATAATCAGCATGCAGCCGGCGAACAGGGCCTGGCTGGCAAGGTGGTTGTCATTGACCCGGGACATGGCGGCAGCGACCCAGGCGCAATCGGGAAGGTGCTGGGTGTTACCGACGCCAATGTGGGCTTAACGGTAGGTCAGAAGCTGCGCGATTTATTGGAGGCGCAGGGCGCTACCGTCATTATGACGCGGGATACCGACGTGCGTGTGGGCTTAAATGACCGTCCTGCTATGGCCAATGCGGCAGAGGCTGATCTATTTGTCAGCATTCATGCCAATTCTTCCACTAAAACGGAGCCCAGCGGCATTCAAGTATATTATTATGCACCGTCAACCAGTGCCAATCTGTACGCCCAAAGTTATATCCGCAAGGATTTGGCCTCCAAAGTCAGCAGTGGATTGCAGGCAGCCACCGGCACCAATTCGGTGGTGATGACATCCAATCTGGCGGTTCTGCGGGAAAACGACCGGCCGTGCATCCTGGTGGAAACTGGATTTTTAAGCAATGCGGCGGAGGAAGCCCTTCTAGCCACCGACGAATATCGGCAGAAATTGGCCAACGGTATTTACCAAGGCATTTTGAATTATCTCAATCAATATTAAAAATAGGAACACGGAGCTGTCGCAGCAAGGAGCAAACAAGCCTTGTTGCTGCGGCTCTTTTTTGCAGCTTGGGAAGACGGCTGCACAGTTGATGTTATGGTTGATGTTTTTGGATAGTGCGGTACAGGATTGCGGCAGACACGGATGGTGTTGTAAAAACTAGCAAATTTTTTTGTGTGTTGTAGAAGAATGTTCCAATTTGTAGCAGAAAATTACAATCTTTTTGAATAAAGTAGATGTTTCGCGCAGCTTTTTCGAAATAAACAATTTCCCCCATATAATAGAAGCATATTGGCGATTTTTTTATTATATAGGAGTGAATTTTATGAACGGAGAACGGTTAAGCGAATTGCGGAAAGACAAGGGATATACGCAGCAACAACTGGCAGAGTTATTATCGGTCAGTAAATATACAATTTCTTCTTACGAAAATGAAAAAACCTCTCCCGATGACCGCAGCCTGATTTTCATAGCGAAATTGTTCAATATATCGTTAGATTATTTAATGGGCTTAATCGATACGCCGGTTTCTTATAATCGTGAACATAATTGCTTGCAACTGCCGTCAGGGTTCACCGATTTGCAGCTTGACCAAATTCAGGAATATATCGAGTTTTTGGAATTCCGCAGCAAGCGCCAGTCCTAAAACCAAAAAATTGATAGCAAAAGAGATAGAACTTTTTACAAAAAATACTGCCGGTATGACTTGTAACCGGTTTGCAGACAGTGTAAAATAAAGATACTTTGAATCTATATGAAATTTTTAATGGATGGTGGAAAACATGAGTCATGATGTAATTTTTGTTACAGGACATAAAAATCCTGATACCGATTCAATCTGTTCTGCAATCGGTTATGCGGCCTTAAAAGGAGAAGGGTACGCCGCAGGACGGGCCGGTGAACTCAATCCGGAAACCCAGTTTGTATTGGAACATTTTGGTTTGCCTGCACCGGAATTGCTGCAGGATGCGGCCGGCAGTCAAATCATTCTGGTGGACCATAACGAAGCCGGACAGGCGGTAGACGGCATTGCCGACGCTAAAATTGTAGAAATTTTGGACCATCATAAAATTGGCGGTCTGCAGACATCGGAGCCGATTTTGTTTTGCAATTTGCCAGTAGGCTGCACCGCTACCATTGTGTATCAGTTCTATCTGCAGAGCGGAAAAAAACCGGAAGCAGCCGTAGCAGGCGCTTTGTGTTCTGCAATTTTATCCGACACGCTGGCGTTCCGTTCGCCAACCTGCACCGAGTTGGACAAAGCGGCTGCCGCTGCACTGGCGGAAATTGCCGGCATTGCTGACGTAGAAGCCTATGCCAAGGAGATGTTCGTGGCAGGCAGCAATTTAGGCTCCAAAACCGAAAAGGAAATCTTGTATCTGGATTTCAAAAAATTCACTTCCGGCAACACCACCTTCGGCGTGGGACAGGTAACTTCTATGAGCGCGGAAGAATTGCAGGCCTTGAAACCGCGTATGGCAGCCTATATGCAGGAAAGCTTTGCAGAACATGGCGCCGACATGCTGTTTTTGATGCTGACCGACATTATGGACGAATCTACCGAACTGATTTATTGCGGTGCCGGCGCTGAAGCGGCTGTGCAGGCAGCATTCCAGTCCGATGCGGCGGACAGAACCTATCTGAAGGGCGTCATGTCCCGTAAAAAGCAGATTGTGCCGCAGCTGACCGAAGCGCTGAAATAGCCTGTCGGTTATCGAGAAAAATATCAACAAAAAATATCAGCAAAAAATCAAAAAAAACAGTTGCATTTATAAATTGGAGATGCTATAATGTATCTCGTGATTTTCGCTGGGGTATCGCCAAGCGGTAAGGCAACGGACTCTGACTCCGTTATCCCTAGGTTCGAATCCTAGTACCCCAGCCAATGCAAATTCACCGGTTCAGGAGCAATTCTTGAGCCGGTTTTTTCGTTTTTTCTTGCTTGACTTTGCTAGAAAAGCATAGTATAATTCTACTTTGTAAGCGCATGTCGCTGAAACCGCGCGGGCTGGGTTTGAAAACGGCATTCCGTTACCTAAGTTCAGGCGAGTATTTTGAAGGAGGTGCAGAGTATGTACGCAATTATTGAAACAGGTGGAAAACAGTACAAAGTGCAGGAAGGCGATGTAATCACTGTAGAATTATTACACGCTGAAGCTGGTGAAACTGTTAATATTGACAAAGTATTGATGGTAAACAAAGACGGTCAGTTGACGGTAGGCGCTCCTTATGTTGCTGGCGCTAAAGTAGAACTGAAAGTTGAAGAAAACGGCAAAGCTCCAAAAATTGTTGTTTTCAAATATAAAGCCAAAAAGAATTCCCGTAGAAAAAAAGGCCATCGTCAGCCTTTCACAAAAGCAACTGTTGTAAAAATCGAAGCGTAAGCGATGATTCGAGTACAGCTTGTAAAATCGGGAAACCGCATAGAGGGATTTCAAATATCGGGACATGCCGGGTATGCGCCCAGCGGTCAGGATATTGTCTGCGCGGCAGCGTCGTTTCTGGCTACCACGGTTGTGAATAGCTTAGAGCTGCAGCTGGGAGCGGAAGGCACGGTGAACAGTAAAGACGGGTATTTATATTACCGCCTGCCCGGTTCTTTAAGTGCGGAGCAGCAGCATACAGCGCAGATTATTTTGCAGACTCTGGCGACAGGGTTTCAGAATTTAAAAGAAGCGTATCCCAAATATATTTCTATACAGAATTTGAGAATTAAGGGAGGTGCATTGGAATGATGAAATTAAATCTTCAGTTATTTGCATCGAAAAAAGGGGTAGGTTCTACCAAGAACGGTCGTGACTCCGAATCCAAACGTCTGGGTGCAAAAAGAGCAGATGGACAGTTTGTACTGGCTGGCAATATCCTGTACAGACAGAGAGGTACCAAAATTCATCCGGGTAACAATGTAGGTATTGGCGGTGACGATACTTTATTTGCAAAAGTAGACGGTATCGTAAAATTTGAAAGAAAAGGCAGAGACAGAAAACAGGTTAGCGTGTACCCTGTAGCTGAATAATATTTGCCGATAACGGACTATGCAGAAATTTTCTGTATAGTCCTTTTTTATTTTGTTTGATATTGAGATATGACAGCTATTGTCAGGCTTTGGCATAGGGCGTTATTACAATCGGCGGCGCAGACAAGCCCAACGCTGTGGAATTTCTCAAGCGAATTGCTGGAATAAGCCAAAATCCAGTTCGCTTTATCCGGCGCCAACTGTATGAAGCAGAGAAAGCCAGGAGAATGGGTAAATATCTGCACACCTGACGCGCTCCCCGTCATACACTATGATGACAGGAGGGAGCGGCATGGATGGATATTGTGACGGCTATGAAATTGTAGAAGGGAAAATTCGCGACTTGCAGGAACAACGCAAGGTTCTGGTGGATTTGGTGGTGGAACTGTTCCATCAGGTAGAAGAATTGGAAGGGCGGCTGGATGAACTGTATCGTAGCTGCGAGGGAGAAAACTGGTTTTGATACTTGCTTGAGCAGGCGGGGCGCTGAATCCTGTCTGCTTTTTTTCATGGCGAGAAGAGCCTTATAGATAGTATCTTCTGAAAAGTTGTTGCTTTTATCCCCTGAAAAGATATGCTATAATAAAAAGGTAACTTTACACGGTCAGGAGAATGACAATGAAATTAAAAGTATGTATTTTGTTCTGCCTGCTCAATGTGTTCTGGCTCTGCGGCTGCGATTTTGAGTTTATGTCGCCGGATAGTCTGGTGACAGCGCCGGCTTCTAATCAGGAGAAGCTGCAGCAAAAGCAGCTCATCACTTCTTTTCTGGGCAGAGAGGAACATTTGATTGTGCCCAAGGATATGGACACCACCAATGCCTATCAGTACATAGATTTGGATGAAGACGGTGAGGAGGAGATTATCGCCTTCTATGCCAACAAGGAAAATAATTTTATGCTGGGCTTTGTGATTTTGGATCAAACTGATGGCCAGTGGTTTTTGAGCCGGAAAGCCATCGCCTATGGCACCGATATTCATTATTTTTCGGTGCGGGATTTGGACGGCGACGGCAATATGGAGCTGATGCTGGGCGTGCGTACCGGATACGGCTCGCTGAAGGAGCTGTATCTGTATCAGTTAAATCAGAGCGAGATGGTGGACATCACCAAAGAGGAACGCATCACCTATGACCAGCTTACGGTGGCGCAGAATGCCGACGGCCGTAATGTGATTGTGACGGCGCGGATGGATACCTCTGTGCTGGAGGGCAGCAGCAATATTGTGGTGTATGCCTATCGGAACGGCGACGTGTATTCTATTTATAATGAAACCTTTGACGGCTATTGCAGCCAAATCCGCTTTGCGCAAATCAGCCGCAATCAGCAGGGCGTGTATTTGGCCATGCGGCATAATCATTTTGTCAATATACTGTTGCTGAAGGAAACGGAAGAGGGCTTTGCGGTGCTGATGGAACATCCGTTGCCTTACGATTATGAGGACATGCAGGGGCTGGCGCTGTTTGAAGATGAAAACAGCGACGGTATCCTGGAAATTAATTCGCTGTGGGCGCCGGAGACGGACACAGCCGGCAAAACCTATAAAGATTATATTCAGGTGTGGCTGCAATGGGATGAGGCTGACGGCTTACGGGCTGTGGATGCAGTGCTGGAAAATTCCGCCGACGGCTACCGGTTCCAAATACCGCTGAGTTGGATGGACTCGCTGTATTATGATTTCCGCAGCGAGAATGACATTAGCTGGATTGATTTTTATTACGAAAATGAGGATTTGGAATTTGAAACGGTTTTCTCATTGGCGACCATTGATCAATTGGTTTGGCAGAATATGGAGCAGGCCGACTCGTTGGTTGTGCTGGGCAATCATCCTAACAAAAATAAGGTTTATGTGGCAGATATTCAGAAGCAGGAATTTAACGGGTTTGAGGTTACAGCGAGCCGGTTGATTTCCTGCCTGCAGATAGAAGGAGGAGAACGCAGGTGACAAAAATCTTGGTATTGGAGGACGAAACCTCCATTCGCAGTTTTATTTTGGTAAATTTAAAGCGGCACAATTTTGAAGTGGTGGAGGCTGCCAGCGGCGAGGAAGCGCTGGAAAAGCTGGATAACACCATAGACGTGGCCTTACTGGATGTGATGCTGCCAGGCATCAGCGGCTTTGAGGTTTGTAAGCGGGCGCGGGAGCAATATCCTTCTTTGGGGATTATCATGCTGACGGCAAAAGGACAGGAAGAAAATAAAATTGAAGGGCTGGAACTGGGCGCCGACGATTATATTGTGAAGCCCTTTAGTCCTAAGGAACTGTTGGCCCGCATCAATGCGCTGGTGCGCCGGCTACATGTCGTTGATAAAGAGCAGAAAGAGAATAGCAATCAGATTGTTTCCGGCAAGTTTGTCATCTTACAGGATGAACGCAAGCTGTTGAAGGACGGCAAGGAAATCGAACTGACGCCGATTGAGTTTACGCTGGTCAAATATTTTATGGAAAATGCCAATAAAGCCGTTCATCGGGATGAAATTCTGAACAATGTGTGGGGCTATAATTATGTAGGCGATTTTAAAATTGTGGACGTAAACATCCGCCGCATCCGGCAGAAAATTGAAGAGGACCCCTCCAATCCTAAATATATTGAAAAGGTATGGGGCTATGGTTATCGCTGGTGGGGAGGCGGTGAATAACCGTGCAGAGTATTCGCAAACAGCTCATTGGCAATTATGTGGCCATTGCTTTGTTTACAGTGCTGCTGTTGGAAAGTATGTTTATCATTGTCATCAGCCAGTATTATCTGGGCGGCGTAGAGCGTGTATTGGTCAATCATGCGGAAACGGCGGCAAACTTTTACAACCGGTATGCCGATAAGGGCGATATTTATACCAAATCCAATTACATTTTTGAAAATATGGATGTAGAAGAAAATGCGCTGGTAGAGGTGTTGGATTTAAGCGGTCAGGTTGTCATCGACAGCACCGGCTCCGCTTCCAGCGAGATCGTGACCACCTGGGATTTTATCCAAGCTTTAGACGGCCGTATGGAATCGTGGAAGGGCCGCAGTGAACTGGGAGAGTTTATCATCGCAGTGTCGGCGCCCATCTATGACGAGAACAATATTGTGGGCGTTCTGCGCTACGTGTCCAGTTTGGAGCCTACCTATGCCATCATTGTCCGCTATGTGCTGGCAGCAGCGCTGTTTGGCGCCGCTGTGATTGGCGTAGCCTTCGTGTTTGGGCGAATGATGTCGCGGCGCATTTTGGTGCCCATTCAGGAATTGGTGCGGGTCACAGAAGAAGTGGCCCAAGGCAATTACAAAGTCACCGCCATCAAATATCATAACGATGAAATTGGTCAGCTGGTGGACGCGGTCAATATTATGACCAAAGAGATTACCCGGGCCGACCAGGCCAAAAACGAATTTATCTCGTCCATCTCCCATGAGCTGCGCACCCCGCTGACCTCCATTAAGGGCTGGGCAGAAACCTTGCAGGATTTACAGGACGACCCCGACGTAACGGCGGAGGGGCTGGATATCATCAGCAAGGAAACCGACCGTCTGATTATTCTGGTAAACGATTTGCTGGATTTCTCCAAGCTGCAGGGACGGCGCATCGAGTTGAAAAAAGAAGAATTTTCTATCAATCATTTATTGGCCGACATTCACAATCAATTTGCGGTGCGCTGTCATCAGGAAAAAATTAAGATGACCGTACTGACCGACAACAAAGAATGCTGGGTGATTGCCGATTATAATCGATTAAAGCAGGTATTTATCAATATTGTGGACAATGCTATGAAATTTACCGTAGGACGGCCGCGGGCGGAAATCAAAATCAGCAGTCAGGTGTTGGACGACCAGGTTGTCATGATTATTGAGGACAACGGCAGCGGCATTGCACCGGAGGATTTAAAACGGGTGAAGGAGAAATTTTATAAAGGCAGCAGCAATAAAAGCGGCACCGGTTTGGGTTTGTCCATTGCCAGCGAAATTATGGAGCTGCACGGCGGCAAAATGCTGCTGGACAGCACGCAAGGCAAGGGTACCAAGGTGGTGCTGGTGATGCCTTATTATTATGACGTGCAGCAGCAATAAAAGCCGAGAAAGCTTGTGCGGCAAAATCTGCAAAAAAAGCTTGCAAAATAAAAAATATCTGGTATAATAAGTCTCGTAGTTTTTCGCTGGGGTATCGCCAAGCGGTAAGGCAACGGACTCTGACTCCGTTATCCCTAGGTTCGAATCCTAGTACCCCAGCCAATGTTAATCATGCCGATTCAGAGTTGCTCTGAGTCGGCTTTTTTGGTATGTGCAGCTTCAAGGCGGATGCTTTGTAAGTTGCTTTTGCCAATGTTTCACGTGAAACATTTTTACAACGCCAATATGAGCCAAAAATTCCGTTGCTTGCGGATTTCTTATCGTTTTTAGCAGGGATTTTTCTATTTTCTGCGAAAAAAATAATGATGAAATTTTGACTTGTTTGTAAGCTGTCTGTAAGCTTATGGTGCTAGAATGGTAGCCATGGCAAGAGAATGGCGGATTTTTTAGATAAAGGTGGAACCGAGTTTGATAAAAAGGTTATTTGGTTTATTTCGCAGAATTGTGCTGCTTCTTGTCATCTGCGCGGTGGCGGCGGGCGGCTTTCTGGTTTATGAAGGATATCAGCTTTATGAGGAAGCGTTGCTGGAAACGCCGGTGGAACAGGTGATGGCGGAGATTCAGATGCAGCCCCATTACACAACGCTGGATCAGATTCCGGAGATTTATGTCCAGGCGGTTATTTCTACCGAGGATCATCGGTTTTATGTGCATTCCGGAATTGATATGATTGCCATTGCCAGAGCGTTGTGGCACGACATTCAGGCCGGCAAAATGGTGGAGGGCGGCAGCACCATCACCCAGCAGCTGGCGAAAAATCAGTTTTTTACGCAGAAAAAGGAATTGACCAGAAAAATTGCCGAGGTCTTTATGGTGCGGGAGATTGAAAAGCTGTACGAGAAAGACGAAATTTTGGAGCTGTATATCAACAGTATCTATTATGGCGAAGGCTATTATTGCATTTATGACGCCAGTATGGGCTATTTCGGCAAAGAACCGGCTGCACTGAACGCCCAGGAATGCACGTTGCTGGCCGGTATTCCCAACGCGCCCTCGGTGTATGCGCCCACAGCCAATCCTGATTTGGCCCTGCAGCGTCAGCGGCAGGTGGTGCAGGATATGGTGACTTGGGGCTACCTGACCCAAGAAGAGGCCGCTGCCATTTTGCCGCAGCCGTAAAAAACGGGAAACCTCCCTGTTTTTCGGAAATAGACAGGCTGAATTTTCTGTAAAATAGTCATTGCGCCGCTTTTCCAAACATATACTGCTTAATAAAATACTCCGTTCAGTGTGGGCGTAGGAGGTACATTATGCAGGAATATATCGAAAAGCGTGTGTTGGAGATTTGTGACTATATGATACAGACAGGAGCAACTGTGCGGCAGGCCGCAGTGCAATTCGGCGTCAGCAAATCGACCGTTCATAAAGATTTGACGGAGCGGTTGCCGGAGCTGAACAAAGAGCAGTATGAAAAGGTGAAGGTCGTTTTAGACAACAATAAAGCAGAACGGCATCTGCGCGGCGGGGAGGCTACCCGGCAAAAATATGCCCATCAGGCACAGCAGTGGGCAAAAAATGCGAAAAACAGCAAATTTGGCAGAAATATGACTTGTATTCACGGCGAAAAAATACTAAAATAGTACTATTAAAATGGAGATTTAATGATTGTTTTGATATAGAAGTAGAAGGAGCGAAAACCTATGTGTTTTTTTAAAGGAGAAGATATCGCAGTAGATTTAGGAACTGCCAGCGTATTGGTATATGTGAATAAAGAAGGCATTGTATTAAACGAGCCTTCTGTTGTTGCTATTGATAATAATACAAACCGCGTCATTGCAGTGGGTACCGAAGCCCGTGAAATGCTGGGACGGACGCCGGGCAACATTGTGGCCATCCGCCCTTTGCGCGACGGGGTTATTGCCGAATACGAAGTCACTGAAAAAATGTTGAAATATTTTATCAGCAAGGCCACTAAGCGGAAATCCTTTATGAAGCCCCGTGTTATGGTCTGCATTCCGTCCGGTGTTACCAGCGTAGAAGAACGGGCCGTAAAACAGGCTGCGCTGGCTGCCGGCGCCAAAGAAGCTTATTTAATTGAAGAACCGGTGGCGGCTGCATTGGGCGCAGGCATTGATATTTCCGAGCCAAACGGCAGCATGATTGTAGACATCGGCGGCGGCACCACCGATATCGCGGTCATGTCCTTAGGCGGCGTGGTGTGCAGCAAATCTATCCGTGTGGGCGGCGATAAATTTGACGAAGCCATTGTGCGCTATATCCGCCGGTATCATAATCTGGTCATCGGCGAACGGACTGCCGAAGAAGTGAAAAAAGAAATCGGCAGCGCCTATCCGTCGCTGCGGGCAGGCGAAACAGCTGAATTGAAGGGCCGCGATTTAATCAGCGGTCTGCCGAAAACGGTAACCATTTCTGCGGAAAAGGTCAATGAAGCGATTGTAGAGCAAATTGAAGATATTATTGCGGCAGTAAAAGAAGTGCTGGAAAAAACGCCGCCAGAATTGGCCAGCGATATTATGAATCGCGGCATTGTGATGACCGGCGGCGGTTCTCTGCTGCACGGCATGGATATTCTGGTATCGGAACGCACCGGACTGCCTACCTACATTCCAGAAGACGCCATTTCCTGCGTAGCCATTGGCACCGGCTTAGCATTGCAAAATCTGGACGTGCTGAGAGGCTCGGAGAAAAAAGAAATTTATTAAACGATTGGACAGGCTATTGCACAAATAGCCGTATGGGCTGCTTTCAAATAATATTGCAATGGTATTATTTTGGGGTGGCCTTCTTTGACATCTTGGTGTTAAGAATTTATTAAGATTATGCAGGGGGAAAAGAGTCAATTTTTTTAGACGCAGTTCTGGCGGAGCTGGTTTTCTGATTAAGAAGCGGCACTGGGTCGGAAATTTTGATGAAATAAGTGAGGTACAAAGAACTATGGACAAAAAGAAGCTGGGCTGGATCACGTTCTTTTTCATTCTGCTGGGTTGTTCCTTTGCCAGTATTTGGCTGACCGATTTAAGTGCGGAGCAGCTATTATTTAATCTGCACGTTTCTCTAAAAGGTGTGAACAACAATGCGGTGTGGCATTGTTTATTGTTCGCCTGTTCCTGCAGTGCAGGCATTTTGGTTGTTGGTTTGGCGCTGGTGCGGTTTTTGCGGGACAAACGGCCCCAAGCCCGGCTGGTGCGTTGGGTGGAGAAGGCGCTGCTTCACCGGCGGACAACCATTGCGGCTGCGTTGCTGTTATGTTTTCTCTGCGTCAATTATAATTTGGAATTTATAGATTTTGTGCGGCATCAAATGATTGTCACCACCATTTATCAAAATGAATATGTGGAGCCCAAAGAGGTGCAGTATCAATTTCCAGAAAAAAAGCGCAATTTAATTTATATTTTTCTGGAGTCCATGGAGGTCACCTACACCAACGCCAATGAAGGCGGTGCGCAGCCTGCCGATTTGATTCCCGAACTGCGGGGACTGGCCCAGGACAATGTGAATTTTTCACCCAACGAAGGGTTTGGCGGCAGTCATACGCTGCCAGGCACAACGTGGACCATGGCAGCCATGGTGGGGCAGACCTCTGGCCTGCCCTTGAAATTGCCCTTTGACGGTGAAAAATATTACGGCGATTACAGCAAAATGCTGCCCGGCGCCTGGACCTTGGGCGATATTCTGGAGCAAGAGGGCTACCGGCAGGTGGTGATGATGGGCTCTGACAGCAGCTTTGCCGGTCGCGGCGATTATTTCAGCCAGCATGGCAATTACGAAATTAACGATTATAATACTGCGCTGGAGGACGGTCGTTTGCCGGCGGATTACCATGAATGGTGGGGCTATGAGGATCGCAAGCTGTTTGAATATGCCAAGGCAGAGTTACTGCGCCTGGCGGCGTCGGACCAGCCCTTTAACCTGACCATGCTGACGGTGGACACCCATTTTGAAGACGGCTATGTGTGCCCGCTCTGTCCCGATTATAACAAAGAGCAGTATGCCAACGTCATTCGCTGTTCCAGCCATCAGGTGAGCGAATTTGTCAAATGGATTCAGGCGCAGGAGTTTTACGAGAACACCACCATTGTTATTTCCGGCGACCATCTCAGTATGGACAGCAACTTTTTCAATAAGCTGGACGATGATTACGACCGGCAGGTGTATAACTGCATCATCAATCCGGCGGTGGAAAATCCCACAGCTTACACCAAAAACCGCCTGTTTACTACGCTGGACATGTTCCCGACCACACTGGCTGCTTTAGGCGTTACCTTCGCGGGCGACAGGCTGGCTTTGGGCACCAATTTATTTTCTGGTGTACCTACGCTGGCAGAAGAGATGGGCTTGGACGAGCTGAGCGAGCAATTGTCCCGCAATTCCAATTATTATAATTATCATTTCCTGTATACCAATTAAAGAAACATAATCCTATACAAACAGTAAAATAAAAGCAATCACAGAAAGACGACAACAGGACAACAGGCTGCCGCAGCGAGCAGAATAAACGCTTGCTGCGGCAGCCTGTTTTTCGTGTTATTAAAAAAATCTGAAAAATAAAATCACCGCCTGGGCGGGGCGGTGATTTTCAAAAGAAAAGGTAAAAATGTTGGAGGGAACAATGAATAACTTATTCATGTTCTGTAACTGTATTATACAATATTTGGCCCCTTTATGTGTCAGCAAATAGTTACAACAACATTAAGAAAGCTTGAAAATTTTTTGGGGAATGTCAGGAAGCAGCCGATTTCGCCAAGAAGTTACAAAAAGTCGGTAAAGGGTTCCATTCATTTTTGTGGAAGTGGATAGGAGAAACTTTTTGACGGAGGCGAGTCAGATGCAAAAACGGGGATTGATTGTGCTGCTGTGTCTGCTTTTGGTGGCCGGCGCCGCCAGCGATCGCTATCATGGCAAGGCAGCCCACAGCAATACACAAGATGGCATTACCGTAACAGCACCCTTTAATCCGCAGTATACATCCAACCAGGAGCCGCAGAGCAGCGTAGATACAGTGGCGGAGCTATGCGGTATCAGTCAATTCCAGAAACTTTACCATACCAGCGGTGCAGGCCAGCACATTGCGCTGATTGACAGCGGTGTTGATTTGAGCCATGAAGCATTTCAAAAAAATGAGAATGGACAGGAGAAGGTGGCCCTTTATCGGGACTTTACCCAGGAAGGGCTGCTCTATACGCAGGCGGTGTCCTGTTATGGCGATAAAGTAGCCGCCAGCGGCACCATCTATCACATCGGCCAGATTCCCAACAGCGCGCAGCAGTACCGGATAACCTTTTTAGAACTGGGCGAGCTGCAGCCCAAGCTGTTTCCGGCCAGTGAGCAGCGCATGGCGGTGTTGGTGGCAGCCAGCGCCCAACAATATGACTGTGTATATATTGACACCAACCAAAATTGCGATTTCAGCGATGAGCAGCCGCTGTATTGTTATGAGCAGAAGCCGCAGCATATCACGCTGCACAGCGCAGGCTATAATTTGAATTTTGCCTTAACCAGCATAGCCGAAGATGGCAGCCAGCTTCAATTAACGGCAGACACCTTAGGACACGGCACCTTTCTGGCAGGTCTGATAGCGGCTAATGGCACAGCTTATCAGGGGCTTGCACCGCAGGCGCAGCTATATGTATATAAAATATTTGACCGTCAAGGCCAGTCGTCGCAAATGCTGTTGGCACGGGCCATCCGTCAGGCAATTTTAGACGGGGCAGACTGTATCAATTTAAGCCTGAGCATTCCCAAAGAAGAAACCATTTGTACCGAATTGGAGGAAGTCTTAAATCAGGCTAAATCGGCCAATATTCCGGTGATTGCCGCCGCAGGAAATTATGGGCCCGGCAAAAACACCATTGCCTACCCAGCCCGGGCGCAAACAGTGCTGGGGGTGGGCAGCTATGTAGCGCCGGAAATGTACGCGCTGGATAAGGCCGTGCTGCTCAAAGAATCCTTTGTGGCAGATTATAGCGGGCGGGGACTGTTAAATGGAGAGTGGTGCCCGTTGGTAGTTGCTCCGGCGGGAATGCTCTCCACCGTGCCCGCCTGGTACGCCCAAGCCTATTTATATGATTATGGCACCAGCATTTCCGCGGCAGTGGTAACGGCGGCAGTTGCCCATGTGCAGGAAGCGGCGGCGTACAAAAAACTGTCGTTGTCTACAGAGCAGCTACAGAACCTGTTGGCAGGCTGGGCTAGGGATTTGGATTTCCCTGCCGCTGAGCAGGGCTACGGCGCACTGAAATTGGGCCGCTTGCCGCAAAAAACGGAGAACATTGCGCAGCGGAGCGGCATATGGGAAGAAACCGTTGTGTATAATTCAGATGATAGCCTTACCTGGCAATTTTCTGTGCCGCAGGGTCAAACCCGCTCCTGGTATGTGCAGGTGCCGGCAGGCTGCAAAGAGCTTTCGGCGGTGCTGCAAATTGCCCAGCAAACGCCGTTAAATCAGGAGGAGCATTTGGTGGCGTTGGGGCGTTGCCAGCTCAGTTTGTATAATCCAGATGGCACTTTGGTAGAGCAGACGCCTTATCTGGGCGCTTCCTACAGTCGGGAAATTATCACCAGCGGCGCGGTGAAGGCAGCCAAGCCCAAAGCCGGCGTGTGGGAAATTGTAGTCACCTCAGCCGATAATTTAAGCCAGTACAATCATTTTGCAAGCACCGGAACACTGAAGGTTGAGCTGCAATAACCTGAGCATAACAAAGGCCCTTTTCCGTTGTGTAGGAGAAGGGCCTTTGCCGTATAAAGTCTTAGTTGTTTACATTACAATAAATTTCATAACCGCCGCACAGGCTTTTGCAGGTAAAGCCGTTTTGCATTAAAATGCGGCAGCCGATATAGCTGCGCAGTCCAGCCAGGCAGGTGACATAAACCGGTTTGGATTTATCCAGCTTGTCCAGATTATCCCGCAGCGAATCCAGTGGAATATTGATGAAATTGGGAATGTGGCTCTTGCCGTATTCCTTGATGGTGCGCACGTCCAGCAGCGTCACTTCGTCTGGATTTAAGCCGGCAATGTCGTGATAATGGAACACATCAATTTTGCCGGTCAAAATATTTTCGGCAGCCAGTCCGGCAATGTTGACCGGATCTTTGGCCGATGAAAACGGCGGCGCATAGCAAAGCTCCAGATGCACCAAATCATACATGGTCATATTGGCGCCGTTTGTCCACCCCGTCCTTGCCAAATAGCTGCGCGCCTAAAATGCGACCCGTATCCTTGGTGAAAATGACCTTCATGCTGATTTCACAGGCGTTGGGATAATAGGAGGCGTGGGACATGGGGAATACAAACACCTTTTCATAGTCAAAGCCTGCTGCTTTGGCAGCGTATTCGGTTAAACCGGTGCCAGCCACCGTCTGCTCAAAGCATTTTAGGATAGCCGTACCCTGTGTGCCCTGATATACGCTGTCTAATCCGGCAATATTATCGGCCACAATACGGCCCTGCCGGTTGGCTGGTCCAGCCAGTGGAATGTGGGCCTTTAAGCCGCTGACAAAATGGGTCACCTCGATGGCGTCGCCCAGCGCGTAAATGTCGGCATTGCTGGTGCGCAGATGCTCGTCCACCTGAATGCAGCCCTTAGCCGATAACGCCAGCCCTGCCTGACGGGCCAGACCGCTTTCCGGCGCTACGCCGATGGCCAGAATGAGCATATCGGCGCAATAGGTTTGCCCTTCCGCCGTGTGAACGCAAACAATACTGCCCTGCTGCTCAACCGCTGTCACTTCCTGATTAAAGTATAAATGAACGCCCTGTTTTTTCAGCTCCTTATGCACCAAGCAAGCCATATCAAAATCCAACGTGCTGCGCAGTACCTGCTCGCACCGTTCCAGCAGCGTGACATCCATGCCGGCCCGACGCAGATTTTCAATCATTTCCAGACCGATATAGCCGCCGCCGATGACCAAAGCCGATTTGCTCTGATTGGCAGTGATGTAGTCTTTAATTTTGTAGGTGTCGGGAATGTTGCGCAGCGTGAAGATGCGGTCGCTGTCTGCCGGTACAAAGGCCGGACGGATAGGTTCGGCGCCGGGCGATAAGACCAGCTTGTCATAGGACTCTTCATAGCGGTCTCCGGTGCGCAGATTTTTCACCGTAACCGTTTTTTTGTCGGGATGAATGGCCACAGCCTCGGAAAATACCCGCACCTCTACCCGAAAACGGGCGTCAAAGCTCTGGGGCGTTTGCAGCACCAGATATTCCTTTTTGGTAATTACATCGCCGATATAATAGGGCAGGCCGCAGTTGGCGAAAGAAATATATTCGCCCCGTTCCAGAATGATAATCTCCGCCTGTTCGTCCAACCGGCGCAGACGGGCCGCCACAGAAGCGCCGCCAGCCACGCCGCCGATAATCAAAGTTTTCATACAAAAACCTCCGCTCTCATTTAATCGTTGCCTATCCGTACAGGACAGGAAAAAGATATCCTGAAAATATTTTAACAAAATTATAGAAAAAAGCAAAGACAAAAAGGACAAGAGAAAAAATATGTGGTATAATTACCGGTACAGGCACAGTCTTGCAGCGTGTATTACCCCTTGCGGGATAAAAATATGAGATGATTTATTTCAAGGAGGAACAATCATGCCATTGGTAACAACAACAGAAATGTTTCAAAAGGCCTATGAAGGCGGCTATGCGGTAGGAGCCTTCAACGTAAATAATATGGAGCTGGTGCAGGGCATCACCGAAGCAGCCGGAGAACTCAATTCTCCGCTGATTTTGCAGGTGTCGGCCGGCGCCAGAAAATATGCCAATCACACTTATCTGGTGAAGCTGGTGGAAGCGGCTTTACAGGAACAGAGCCACATTCCCATCGCGCTGCATTTAGACCACGGCGCTGACTTTGAAATCTGCAAGGCTTGCATTGACGGTGGTTTCACCTCCGTGATGATTGACGGCTCCCATCATTCCTTTGAGGACAATATTGCGGTGACCAAACAGGTGGTAGAATACGCCCATGCGCACGGCGTCGTGGTGGAAGGCGAATTGGGTCAACTGGCCGGTATTGAAGATGATGTGAACGTCAACGCGGAAGACGCCAAATATACCCAGCCCGACCAGGTTGAAGAATTTGTCAGCCGCACAGGGGTCGATTCGTTGGCCATTGCCATCGGTACCAGTCACGGCGCCTTTAAGTTTAAACCCGGTCAGAAGCCAATGCTGCGGTTCGACATTTTAGAAGAAATTGAAAAACGG
The DNA here is from genome assembly GCA_902492275.1 of uncultured Peptococcaceae bacterium. Taxonomy (GTDB): domain Bacteria; phylum Bacillota; class Peptococcia; order Peptococcales; family Peptococcaceae; genus UBA7185. The sequence goes on along the minus strand of CABUKW010000034.1, from coordinate 4,194 downwards.
CTGCCGGGTTTTCCTATCGTGCTGCACGGCGCGTCCAGCGTTTCCCAGGAATATGTGAAAATCATTCAGGCTAACGGCGGCAACTTAGCCGACGCCATCGGCATTCCGGAAGATATGCTGCGTCAGGCTGCCAAAAGCGCCGTCTGCAAGATCAATATCGACTCCGACCTGCGTTTGGCTATGACAGCCGGCGTGCGGGAAGTGCTGTTCCAGAAACCGGAAGTCTTTGACCCCAGAGAATATTTAAAAGTAGGCCGGGCAAATGTCAAGGCGGTTGTAGCCCATAAAATTAAAAATGTGCTGGGTTCGGAAGGAAAAGCGCTGTAACAAGCAAGTTTGTAAAAATTCAGTGGAGGAAAGACCATGAAATTATTTTTGGACACAGCCAATCAGGCTGAAGTAGAAGAAGCAGTAAAAATGGGCGTTATCAGCGGCGTAACTACCAATCCTTCTTTGGTGGCCAAAGAAGGCGGCGACTATCTGGAACGGGTCAAATATTTCTGTGACTTGGTAGGCGGCCCCATCAGCGTAGAAGTGCTTTCCAACGACGCCGAAGGTATGCTGCGGGAAGCGCGGGAGCTGGCCGCATTGCATGAAAATATTGTGATTAAGCTACCAATCACAGCGGAAAGCCTGGGCGTGATGAAACAGTTAAAAGCAGAAGGCATCAAAACCAACGCGACTCTGTGCTTTTCCGCCAATCAGGCTATTTTAGCCGCACGGGCCGGCGCTTCCTTTGTCAGTCCCTTTGTTGGCCGCTTGAACGACATCGGTCAGGATGGGATGGTGCTCATCGAAGAAATCAAAACCATTTACGATAACTTCGGCTATGACACAGAAATTATCGTAGCCAGCGTGCGCAGCCCGCGGCAGGTGACCGACGCCGCCCTAATCGGCGCCGACATCGCCACCATCCCCTTTAAAATTCTGAAGCAAATGGTCTCCCACCCACAAACCGACTTGGGAATCGCCAAATTTGAAGCCGACTGGGCAAAACGGAATAACTAAGACGTTTTATGGCTTTTGTTGCCCCTACAATATATCTGCCGCACAGAATACAGAAGAGGTAAAACACTCGCTGCTTTTTTATGTTTTAGCTCCCTGCAGGGGTCGTTTAGGGGGTTCGGGGGGAATCGAAACCCCCAGCTTGGCCTTTGCCTACTTTGGGCCTTGCCAAAGTAGGTCCCCGAAGGGGAAGGAAAAAGTTTGCACTCTTTTGGTGAAAAGAGAAAACGGACGAAGTGTAGCAAAAAAATCGATGGACAACAAAATATAATAAAAATAAAAGAAAAATTGAAATGGAGGACACCAATATACCATGGATAGAAGTTTAGTAATCGAATTGGCCCGCGTTACAGAAGCAGCAGCCATTAACTGCGCCCACTGGATTGGCAAGGGCGAAAAAAATCTGGCGGACGGCGCTGCTGTAGAAGCCATGCGGAATATGTTTGACACCGTTGCCATCAGCGGCACAGTGGTTATCGGCGAAGGGGAAATGGATGAAGCCCCTATGCTGTATATCGGTGAAAAAGTAGGCAAAGGCGGCGTGGAAGTAGACATTGCCGTAGACCCGCTGGAAGGCACCAATCTGACAGCCAAAAATATGAATGGCGCCATCGCGGTGATGGCTGTTGCCAAAAAGGGCGGTTTATTGCATGCGCCCGATATGTATATGGATAAAATCGTGGTAGGTCCTAAGGCCAAAGGCGCTATTGATATCAATCTTTCTCCGGAAGAAAATATGCGCAACGTGGCCAAAGCCTTGGGCAAAGACGTCAGCGAACTGAATATTGTCATGCTGGAACGGGAACGGCATCAGTATATTGTCGATGCAGCCCGCAAATTGGGCGCTCGCTGCAAATTTATCTCTGACGGCGACGTATCGCCGGTAATTGCCACCAGCTTCGGCACCGAAGGCATCGACATGATGATGGGCAAGGGCGGCGCGCCGGAAGGCGTGATTGCGGCAGCAGCCATCAAATGTATGGGCGGCGATATGCAGGGCCGTTTGGTGCCGGAAACGGAAGAAGAAGTGCGCCGCGTACATGAAATGGGCATTGCCGACGTGAATAAGGTGTTGACCCTGGACGATTTGGTGTCTACCGACGACGTCTATTTTGTGGCTACCGGCGTAACCAACGGCGATATGCTGAAAGGCGTGCGTTTTACGGAAAAATACGCTGTTACCCATACCGTTGTTATGCGCGGCGTAACCGGTACCATCCGTTTTATTGAAGCATATCATGACTATGACCGCAAGCCGGCGTATATTAAATTAAAATAATCGAGCAGGATTATATTGAAGGTGGAATTTGTTTGCTATACAAACAAGAAATGTTGGAAACAAAAACGATGGTGGAGCTGTATCGCGTTGCCCGCGAACTGGAAATTCCCTATTACTCCAAATTGCGCAAAGCAGAGTTGATTTTTGAAATTGTAAAGACTTCTGCGCTCAAAGAACGGGAAGGGCAAATCTGGGCCAACGGGATTTTGGACATCACCTCGGAAGGCTATGGCTTTCTGCGGCCATTGGGATACACGCCCAGCTATGACGATATTTATGTATCCCAGTCTCAAATTCGCAAATTCGATTTACGCAGCGGCGACCGCGTAGAAGGCTGGAGCCGCAAACCGAAAGAAAATGAACGCTTTTTTGGCTTATTGCGGGTGGAAAAGGTAAATGGGCAGGATCCGGCCATGTCGCCGGAGCGGCTGCACTTTGACGGCCTGACGCCCATTTATCCGCAGCAGCGCCTGAAGTTGGAAACCGGCGCCGATGCTTACGCTATGCGTATGATTGATTTGGTAGCGCCTTTGGGCAAAGGCCAGCGCGGTTTGATTACAGCGCCGCCGAAAGCGGGCAAAACAGAGTTGATTAAGCAGGTGGCCAACAGCATTGCCGTCAACAATCCTGAAGTGGAGATTATTATCCTGCTCATTGATGAGCGCCCAGAAGAAGTGACCGATATTGAGCGCTCGGTAAAAGCGGAGGTCATCAGTTCTACGTTTGATGAGCCGCCGGAAAATCATGTGAAGGTGGCAGAACTGACTTTGGAGCGTGCTAAGCGTGTCGTGGAGTCTAAGAAAGACGTCATCGTGCTGTTAGATAGTATCACCCGTTTGGCGCGGGCTTACAATTTGGTGATGCCGCCCAGCGGACGGCTGTTATCCGGCGGGGTAGATCCCAGCGCACTGCATAAGCCAAAACGGTTTTTCGGCGCCGCCCGCAACGTGGAAGAAGGCGGCAGCCTGACCATTTTGGCCACAGCGTTAATCGAAACCGGCAGTCGTATGGACGAAGTAATTTTTGAAGAGTTCAAAGGGACTGGCAATATGGAGCTGATTTTAGACCGCAAGCTGGCTGAGCGGCGCATTTATCCAGCGCTGGACATCAAACGGTCCGGCACCAGAAAAGAAGATTTGCTGCTGTCCGAAAAAGAATTGACCGTAGTGTGGCAAATGCGCAAGGCTTTCAGCAATTTAGATACAGCCGAAGCCACCGAAACCCTGCTGGACGGCATGAAACGCAGCAAGGATAACGAAGAACTGTGCCGCATTTTTGGCAAAAGCAATTCATTCAGTAAAAACTAACAAACTAAAAGCAAACACAACAGCGGCAAACTGTGTGTGAACCGCTCCCCATGGAGTAGACACTCGAAATCACAAAATTTTGAGACTACACGATGGGGAGTATTTTTATGGGTAAAAAAAGTTTACAATTGCAGAGAAGATGAAAACAGTAGAAGCGCATATCCGTGAAGGTGCAGGATGTCGGTGTCAAGAATCGTTTACACCCTATTTGCTGCTTTTTCGTTTTTTTTGCTATCCATTGCGTTTCTTTTTGCTGCATTTCGTTTTTATTTGCTACACTTTGCCCGATCCCTCCGTAATCCGCACATCCTCTGAACTGTACAGCTTTGCCGGACTAGCTACGCTGTCCGTCACGCTTTGCACAGTCTGCGATGCTGTGCGTCTTAAGTCGGAATTTGGGCAAAGGTAGCGGGGAGTTTTAAACCCATAGAAGGGTAGAGAGTGCCCTTTTTGTCATCCAGCGCCCCTTTTTATCATCCTGAGCGAAGCGAAGGATCTTCCCTCCGGTATTAGGCTTTGGAAGATGCTTCGACAAGCTCAGCATGACGAAACAACGACGCCAGAGACGAAAAAGACCAGCGAGAATTTGTATTCTGTGCAGTA